>JBKJQQ010000104.1:0-11152 GCA_046593875.1 Mycobacteriales bacterium
TCTCAGACGACTGCTCCGTCGTCGGGGCCGACGTCGGTCGGGGGAGCATCGCGCATCAGGTAGATCAGGGCCGCAGACCCCCCGAGCACCAGCGTGATCCCGATGAGGAAGACCCCGCCCGGGGACAGCTGGAAGGCGTCGACCAGCGACGGGACGAACAGCAGTCCGAGCCCGAGGAGCACCGCGCCGACCGCGCCGATCTTCCTGGGCGCCAGGCGCGGAACCGGCGGCGGGGGCGGGGGCACGTAGTGGCCGTCGTCCTCGAGCGCGTCGGGCTCCACCCAGTCGGGCAGCGCGTCCTCGGGCTCGTCCCGGCGACGGCGGCGCGGGGACACGTCGTCGTCGGCCCGCTCGGGGCGGCTCGAGAACAGCCGCCGCCCCTCCGGCTCGACGTCCTCCGACACCGGCCACGGGGGGACGGGGGAGTCGCCGTCGTGGCCGTAGCCCTCGACGATCCGGCGGAACTCCTCGTCCGGGTCGCTGCTGGACGGACCGGGACCGGGGCTCGGCCGGTCCGGCAGCGGCGGGGGCGGCAGCACGCGGCGGGCGGCGGTGCGGGGCACCGGGTGGACCAGGCCGTGGGCGGTGGCGCCCGGCTCCTGCTCCGCCAGCAGCGTCGTCAGGTCGGCGACCTCGGCGCCGACGACCTCCCGCGCCTTCTCGGCGCGCTCGGGGTCGACCCAGAGCCGGTCCAGCGGGCGCTCGGGGTGGGTCGCGGCGCGGGTGAAGGTGTTGGACCCCAGCGCCGGCTCGACGTAGGCGGCCACGCCGGCGTCGGCGAGCTTGCCGAGCAGTGCCTCGGACAGGCGCGGGTCGACGTCGACCAGTGCGCCCCAGTCGGCGGACTGCAGGCCGTTGTCGCGGCGCCCCTCCACGTCAGCCCGCAGCGGTGGGCGCGTGCGTGCGGACGAACTCCAGGCTGCCCGCGAAGATCGTCTCGGCGTCGTTGTCGAGGGTGGCCACGTGGTAGCTCTCCTCGAGGATCCGCTCCTCGACCGTGCCGCCCGCGAGGCCCTGCAGCAGCGTCGCGCCGCTGACGGGCGGGACCACGTTGTCGACGCGGCTGCGGTAGACGAGCACCGGGCAGGTGATCTTCGCGAGGTCGGCGCAGACCACCGGCCAGGCCTGCTGCAGGGACGCGACCGCCCTCAGCGGGATCCGGTCGTACGCCAGCTCCTCGACGCCCGGCTTCTTGATGTCGCTGCCGATGCCCGGGAAGGACGGGATCACCTTGGACAGCAGGGGGGCGAGCTTGGCGTCCTTGCGGTCGGTGCCCAGCGAGGCGTTGACCAGCACCAGGCCGGCGACCTCGGTCGGGCGCAGCTCGGCGATCCGCAGCGCCAGGGTGCCGCCCATCGACAGGCCCATGACGAAGACCGTCTCGCAACGGGCGCGCAGGTCGTCGAAGGCCCGCTCGACCTCGCCGTACCAGTCGCTGAACCGCGTGGCGTTCATGTCCTGCCAGCGGGTGCCGTGGCCGGGGAGCCGCGGTGCGCTGACGGTCAGGCCGGCTGCCGCGAGGTGCTCGGCCCAGGGCCGCATGCTCTGCGTGGTGCCGGTGAAGCCGTGGGAGAGAAGGGCGCCGACCGGGCCGCCGGGCAGGTCGACCGGCTCGGCTCCGGGCAGCACGCCGCCGGTGTACGGGGGGGTGGGCACGTCCGCATCGTGCCACGCCGCGGCGACCGCGGTCGCGCCGAACCGGAGGCGCGGGGCCGTTGCCCCGGCTCGCCCGACGCCCGTAGGGTGCGGGTCGGCAAGGACGACGAGGTGGAGGACGGCGACGTGGGCTACTGGCTCGTCAAGGCCGTGCTCGCGCCCCTGCTCCGCCTGTTCTTCCGCCCCACCCTCGTCGGCGCCGACAACCTGCCCGCGGACGGCGCGGCGATCCTGGCCGGCAACCACACGACGTTCCTCGACAACTTCATGATCCCGCTGGTCGTGCCACGTCGGGTGACCTTCCTGGCCAAGAGCGACTACTTCACCGGCCGCGGCCCCAAGGGCTGGCTGTCGAAGCAGTTCTTCGGCGGTGTCGGCATGATCCCGATCGACCGGGCCGGCGGCAAGGCCAGCGAGGCCGCCCTGCGTACCGGGCTGAAGGTCCTGCAGAGCGGCGAGATCCTCGGCCTCTACCCCGAGGGCACCCGCTCGCCGGACGGCCGGCTCTACCGCGGCAAGACCGGCGTGGCCCGGATGGCGCTGGAGGCCGGCGTCCCGGTGATCCCGGTGGGCCTGATCGGCATGTCCGACATCCAGCCCGGTGGCGGCGGGATGCCCAAGCTCGGCCGCCGCGTCGAGGTCCGCATCGGCAAGCCGCTCGACTTCAGCCGCTACGCCGGCATGGAGGGCGACCGGTTCGTGCTCCGGTCCATCACCGACGAGATCATGTACGAGCTGATGGTGCTGTCCGGCCAGGAGTACGTCGACACCTACGCGACGATCGCCAAGGCCGAGATCGAGGACGCCCGCAAGGCCGCCCGCGAGGCGCTGGTCAGCGACGCGCCCGTCCCCGCCCGCCGCGCCAGCTAGCTCGGGCTCTCACCCACGAGATGCGGCTGGACACCGCCCTGTGGCGGGCGATCGCCGTCTACCGCCTGGCCGCGCTGCTCTACGCCGCGGCATCGATGGCCGTCTACACCGACACGTACGAGCGGCCGGTCCTGGCCTGGGCGGTCCTGGTCGGCATGGCCGGCTGGACGGGGCTGGCCGCCTACCTCTACAGCGACCCGCGCCGCCGGGGCTGGCCGCTGCTGGTCACCGACCTGGTCCTGACCGTCAGCGCGCTGATGTCGTCGGTGCTGGTCATGACGGCCGCCCGCATCGAGGCCGGTGACCCGACGCTGACGGTGAGCTGGGCGGCGACGCCGGTCATCGCCTGGGCGGTCCACCGCGGCTGGCGCGGCGGCGCGATCGCGGCCGTCGTCGTCGGCGGCGCGGCCGTCGCCGAGCGGGGCGGGGCCTCGCAGGCGACGGTCAACAGCCTGGTGCTGCTGCTGCTCGTCGGCACCGTCGTCGGCTACGTCGTCGAGCTGGCCCGCCGCGCCGAGGTCGCCTACGCGCAGGCGGTGCAGCTGCAGGCCGCGACCGCCGAGCGGGAGCGGCTGTCCCGGTCGGTCCACGACGGGGTGCTGCAGGCGCTGGCCCTGGTGTCCCGCCGGTCCTCGGACCCGGCGCTGGCCGGCCTGGCTGCCGAGCAGGAGACAGCGCTGCGCAGGCTGGTCGCCGGCCCGGCGCTGGCCGTGCCCGTCGGGAAGGCCGACCTGCGGCTGCTGCTGCCGAGCGGGGTCGACCTGCAGGTCGCCGCTCCCGCCTCGCCCGTCCTGCTGCCCGCGGGGGTGGCCGCCGAGCTGGCCGCTGCCGTGGCGGCTGCCGTCGACAACGCCCGGCAGCACGGCGGGGGCAGCGCCTGGCTGCTGGTCGAGGACGAGGTGGACGCCGTGACGGTCAGCGTCCGCGACGACGGCCCGGGGATACCGGCCGGCCGGCTGGAGCAGGCCGTGCGCGACGGGCGGCTCGGTGTGGCGCAGTCGATCCGCGGCCGGGTCGAGGACCTCGGTGGCACGGTCTGCGTCGAGAGCACGCCCGGACAGGGGACGGAGGTGGAGCTGCGTGTGCCCCGGTGAGTCCTTGCGGGTCGTCGTCGCGGACGACCACCCGATCTGGCGCGACGCCGTCGAGCGCGACCTCGCCGCGGCGGGGCTCACCGTGGTCGGCGTCGCCGGTGACGGCGAGAAGGCCGTGCGCGTGGTGCGGGCGACGACACCCGACGTGCTGGTCTGCGACCTGCAGATGCCCGGGCTCGGCGGGGTCGAGGTCACCCGCGCCGTCGCCGGCACCACCAAGGTGCTCGTGCTGTCGGCGTCCGGCGAGCAGGCGGACGTGCTCGAGGCCGTGAAGGCCGGCGCCACCGGATACCTCGTGAAGTCGGCGAGCGCTGCCGAGCTGGTCGACGCCGTACGACGCACCGCGGCCGGCGATGCCGTCTTCACGTCGGGCTTGGCCGGGCTGGTGCTGGGGGAGTACCGCCGCACCGCGTCGGAGGACGACGCCCCGCGGCTGACCCCCCGCGAGACCGAGGTGCTGCGCATGGTGGCCAAGGGGCTGACCGCCAAGCAGGTCGCGGAGCGGTTCGGGCTGTCGCACCGCACGGTCGAGAACCACGTCCAGAACACCCTGCAGAAGCTGCAGCTGCACAACCGGGCGCAGCTGGTCCGCTACGCCGTCGAGAAGGGCATCGCGGACTAGCCCCAGCCCTTGGCGCGGTCGACGGCGCGGGACCAGCGGGCGTGCGACCCGTCGTCCCGCACCCCGGCCGCGGGCTCGAAGCGGCGGTCGAGCTGCCAGGTGTCGACGAGCTCCTGCGGGGAGGACCACACGCCGGTGCCGAGCCCGGCCAGGAAGGCCGCCCCGAGCGCGGTCGTCTCGAGCACCTTCGGACGCTGGACCGGTACGCCGAGCTGGTCGGCCTGCAGCTGGCACAGCAGGTCGTTGGCCGAGGCGCCGCCGTCGACCTGGAGCGAGGGCACGGAGAGGCCGGCCTCGTCGGTCATCGCGTCGACGACGTCGCGCACCTCGAAGGCGATCGCGTCCAGGGTGGCCCGGGCCAGGTGCGCCCGGGTCGTGCCGCGGGTGATGCCGAGGACGGTGCCGCGGGCGTCCGGGTCCCAGTGGGGGGCGCCCAGACCGGTCAGCGCCGGGACGAAGACAACGCCGTCGCTGTCGGGCACCGTGCGGGCCAGCGACTCGACCTCCGCCGCGTTGCCGATGATCTGGAGCCCGTCGCGCAGCCACTGCACCGCCGCGCCGGTCACGAAGACGGCGCCTTCGAGCGCGTAGACCAGCTCACCGCCGGGTCCCATCCACGCGACGGTCGTGAGCAGCCGCTCGGACAGCACGGGGGTGTCGCCGGTGTTGACGAGCACGAAAGAGCCGGTGCCGTAGGTGCACTTGCTGCGGCCGGCGTCGTAGCAGCCCTGGCCGAACAGCGCCGCCTGCTGGTCGCCGGCGATCCCGGCCACGGGCACGTCCAGCCCCAGGAAGGCGGCCGGGTCGGTGCGGCCGACCTCGCCGTAGGACGGGACGACCTCAGGCAGTGCGCTCATCGGCACGCCGAACAGCTCGCAGAGCTCCGCGCTCCAGCCGCCGGCGCGCAGGTCGAACAGCAGGGTGCGGCTGGCGTTGCTGGCGTCGGTGACGAAGCGCCGGCCGCCGGTGAGGCGGGCGACGACGTAGGAGTCCACCGTCCCGATCGCCGTGCGGCCGCTGGTGACGCCCTCCCACGCAGGTTGGTCGTGCTGCGCCAGCCAGTCCAGCTTGGTCGCGGTGAAGTAGGGGTCCAGGCGCAGACCGGTGAGCTCGGCGACGCGGGGCTCCTGGCCGGCGTCCTTGCGCGCCTCGCACAGCGCGCTGGTGCGGCGGTCCTGCCAGACGATCGCGCGGCGCGGGGCAGCCAGCGTCTGCTTGTCCCACAGCACGGCGGTCTCGCGCTGGTCGGTGACGCCGAGGCAGGTGACGTCGCCCTGGTCGGCCCGCGCCGCCTTCGCGGCCGCCAGCACGGCCTGCCAGATCTCCTCCGGCTCGTGCTCGACCCAACCCGGCCGTGGGAAGTGCTGCGGGAACTCCTGGTAGCCCCGGCGCAGGATGCTGCCGTCCTCGCCGACGATCAGGGCGGTGACGCCGGTCGTGCCCACGTCGAGCGCGAGGACGCTCACGGCGTCGCCTGCCGCAGCTGCTCCAGGACGACGCGGTCGACGGCGCCGGGCACGTGCCGCTCCTCGTAGTTGGCCCAGCCCATCCAGCCGAGCAGCCGGTCCTCCAAGGACCCATCTGCGTAGCCGATCCCGGTGAGCAGCCGGTCGACCTCGGCAGCGATGTCGCCCTCCAGCGGGAGCACGTCCTCCGGCTGGGTCGCCCCGAAGTAGAGCTCGCGCACGTCCAGCAGCCGGGCCAGCTCGCCGACCGGCGCCTGGTGGTCGTCCACCCGCAGGTCGACCAGCACGTCGTTGCCGCCGCCGTACCCACCGCCCTCGGTGACCACGAGCAGTCCGGCGCTCTGCCGCCCGCGCGCGTCGCCGCCAGCGGCGTCCCCGGCGGCGAGCGCCGCCAGCAGCCGCTGCGCCAACGGGCCGTCAGCAGCCAGGAAGGCCTCGCCCATCGCCACGACGACCTGCTCGCCGGCCAGGCAGTTGCCCTGCGCGGTCCAGCCCTCGCCGGACCGGCTGCCCGCCCACGAGATGCAGTCCGCTCCGGTGAAGGCCGCCGCCCTGCCGGCGGCGTCGACGACCCCGAGCTGGCGCTGGGCGCGCTGCTCGTCCGCGCCGGTCAGCCGGTCGACGACGTCCTGCGCGGACGCGCCGTCCGCCAGCAGCGCCAGCCCCTCGGGCAGGTAGCGCAGGTTGACGAACGCCTGCGACGCGACGGCGCCGGCTCCGGCCCGCGCCGCCGGGACGACGGCCCCCGCCGCCAGGAACCTGCTGGCCACGGCCACGCCCCAGTGCGTCCCGTCGGCGCTGCACGCCACGATCGAGAAGGTCATGTGGCGGACGCTACTGGGCCCTGCGCGAGCGCGGTGCTGCGCCGTTCGGGGGCTTCCACCGCATGCAGGGCGGGCGTATCCTCGGCTCACCTCGCCGAGATCCCGACCCCGTCGCCTCGAGAGCCCCGCCCCTGTCCGTCGGCGTGGCGCACCCGCGGCCGTGTGGCGAGAGGCCTTGATGCCCGTTCTGACCACCGTCCCCGTCGAGTCTGTTCTGCCAGGACGTCGACGGCGTGGTGACGACGTGGAACGCCGCTGCGGAGCGGATCTACGGTGACCAGGCCGACGAGATGATCGGTCGCCGGGCCGAGGAGCTCATGCCCGACCGGACCCGGGCGGAGCTGCGGGCGGCGCACCAGCACGCGCTCTCGGGCCAGCGCGTCGAGCGCTTCGACAGCGGGCACGAGCGGCCGGAGCTCCCGGTCCGGCCCCTGCGCGTGCTGCTCGTCGAGGACTCCCCGGCGGACGCCGACCTGCTCGTGGAGATGCTGCAGGACGAGCTGCCGGACGCGGTCGTCCTCGTGACGGCGACGTTGGCCGAGGCCCGGCCGCTGCTCGCCCAGCCGCTGGACATCGTCATCACCGACCTGTCGCTGCCGGACGCGGATGGCCTCGAGGCGCTGACCGCGATCCTGGCGGCGCGTCCGGACATCGCCGTGCTCGTGATGACGGGGCACGCCGACCAGCAGCTCGCGCTCGAGGCCCTGTCCGCAGGCGCGGAGGACTTCCTGATCAAAGGATCTCGCGACGCGCACGGCGTCGCGACGGCCGTGCTCTACGCAAACCAGCGCCGGCACGCGGAGCAGGCCACCCACGGCTGCGAGCGGTTGGCGGTCAGGCTGCTCGACAGCATCGAGGCCTCGACCTGCGCGGTGGATGGTCGGGGCGACATCGTCGCGGCGAACCGGGCCTGGCGGGACTTCGGGTCCGACAACGGCGGCGACGGCGCTCGTACGTCCGTCGGGGTCAGCTACCTCGCCGTCTGCGACGCGGCGACCGGTCCGGACGCCGACGCGGGGCGGCAGGTTGCCCAAGGGCTCCGTCAAGTGCTCAGCGGGAGCCGCTCCCGCTTCGAGCTCGACTACGCGTGCCCCTCACCGCAGCAGCAGCGCTGGATGAGCGTGCGCATCACGCCGCTGCCGGAGTCCGGCGCCGTCCTGAGCCACGTGGACATGACGGCGGCCAAGCGCGCGGAGGAGGCGCTGTCGCACCTGAGCCTGCACGACGCCCTGACCGACCTGCCGAACCGGAACCTGCTGATGGACCGGCTGACGCAGGCGCTGACCTGGAGCACGCGCAGCGGGAGCGGCGTCGCGGTCGGCTTCCTCGACCTCGACCAGTTCAAGCGGGTCAACGACACCTTCGGCCACGCCGCGGGCGACGAGCTGCTGTGCCAGGTCGCTGCCCGGCTGCGCAGGGTCATGCGCGCGGAGGACACCTTCGCGCGCTTCAGCGGCGACGAGTTCGTCGTCGTCTGGCCCGGCGTCGACGAGCCCGGGGCGGTGCAGGAGCTCGCCGACCGGTTGATGACCTGCTTCGCCGACCCGTTCGCGCTGGCCAGCGCCAGCCTCGGCGTGACGGCCAGCGTCGGACTGGCCGTCGGTCGGACGCCGCAGACCGCCGACGACCTGCTGCACGACGCCGACGCCGCGATGTACGAGGCCAAGCGCAGGGGGCGGGCCAAGACTCGGCTGTTCACCGAGGAGCTGCGGCAGGACGAGGACATCCGCCTGCGGACCGAGGCCGAGCTGCGGATCGCCCTCGAACAGGGGGAGCTGGTCCTGCACTACCAGCCCGTCGTCGACCTGACGCGCAACGTCGTGACCGGGCTCGAGGCCCTGGTGCGCTGGCAGCACCCCGACGGGCTGCGCATGCCGGACGCCTTCCTCCCGGTCGCCGAGGCCAGCGGGCTGATCCTGCCGCTCGGTGCGTGGGTGCTCGAGGAGGGCTGCCGGCAGGCCGCCGTCTGGGAGGAGCAGGGGCTCGGCCTCCAGCTCGCCGTCAACGTCTCGACCCGCCAGATCTCCCATCCCGCGGTCGTCTCCGACATCGAGCGTGCGCTCCGCCGGTCGGGACTGCCCCCGCACCGCCTGCTCGTCGAGGTGACCGAGTCGACGATGATGGAGGACGCCGAGCTCGCACAGGTGGCGCTGACCGGAATCAGCGCGCTCGGGGTGGGCGTCGCCATCGACGACTTCGGGACCGGCTACAGCTCGCTGCTGTACCTGAAGCGCTACCCCATCAACGCGATCAAGATCGACCGCGCCTTCGTCGGCGGCATCGGGCACGGCGACGACGACGCCATCGTGGCCAGCGTCATCAGCCTGGCCAGGGCGGTCGGGGCGGCCTGCATCGCCGAGGGGGTCGAGACCGCGGAGCAGCGGGCCGCCCTCGTCGCGCTGGGCTGCCACTACGCACAGGGCCACCTGTTCGGGCGGGCCGTCCCCGCCGACCAGGTGGGGGCGGCCATCCTCGCCTGCGCCCAGGTGCTGGCAGAGCCTCCCGTCCCGCGGGCGGCGTCCGGCGCAGACCGCGGCCCGCACGTGCCGGCAGCGGTCGTCCAGCGCACCCGCCAGCTGCACGAGGACGGTGCCTCGCTGCAGACGATCGTCGCCGCTCTGAACCGGGAAGGTCTGCGCAACCCGGACGGCCGCCGCTGGCACACCACCAGCGTCGCGAAGGTCATCGCCCGGATGACCACGAGCCTGGTGCAGACCTCCTAGGCCACGGCAGACTGCTCGGTCATGCGCTTCTGGTACGACGCCGAGTTCTCGACGACCGCGCCGGACATCGGGCTGGTGTCGCTCGGGGCGGTGGCCGAGGACGGACGCGAGTTCTACGCCGTGTCCACCGACTTCGACGCCGACGCCGCGCACCCGTGGGTGAAGCAGCACGTGCTGCCGCAGCTCCCGCCGCAGCACGATCCGGCGTGGATGTCGCGGGTCGCGCTGCGCGAGGCGCTGCTGGAGTTCCTCGGCCCCGAGCCGGTGCTCTGGGCCTGGTACGGCGCGTACGACCACGTGGCGCTGTGCCAGCTGTGGGGATCGATGCCCGATCTCCCGCGGGCGGTCCCGCGCTTCACGCTCGACGTCCGGCAGCTGTGGGAGCACCTTGGCAGGCCGCCGCTGCCGACCCAGGCCGACGGGCTGCACCACGCGCTCGACGACGCCCGGCACGTGCGCGTGCGGTGGGAGGCGCTGGCCGAGAAGGCCTACCTGCTGGGGCTCGAGGTCTGACGCACGAGGTCGTCCCAGGACGCCAGGGGCACGACTCCTGCTCCGAAGGTCGGGTCCAGGCTGACGAGGGCGTCAGCCTGCAGGCGCGCGGCGGCCAGGTACTCCGCGTCGCAGGTGTCGGACCAGCCGAGCTCGTCCGCCAGGCGCCACGCCGTCGCCTGGAGGACCCGATCGCCGAGGAGTCGGGGGCGCAGGCTCCGGAGGTGGTCCAGGCGCGCCTCGGCGTCCGCCTTCGTCGTCGTGCCGCCGCGGACCTCGCGGTAGAGCGCCGTCAGGACCTGCGAGCGCAGCAGGGTCGGCGCGACCAGGCGGACGTCGGCGCGCAGCGTCGGACGCTCGGCGAGCAGGCGGAGTGCGACGCCGCAGTCGATCACGTACCTCACAGGGACCCCTCCTGCCGTGAGCCACCGACGCTAACCGGGGGGCTCAGCGCTGTGATGGGCGGCAGGTCAGCAGGAGCAGCGCGTGCTCGACCGCGTCGTCGAGCAGTGCCAGAAAACGGCGGTGCACGGCTGCGCTCGTCGCACCCGGGGTGACTCGCGCGCTCCTGCTGGCGGCTACCCACGCCGCTCCGCGATCGATCAGCGGCTCCGTGGTGCGCAGCTCGTCCAGCTCGTCGACCTGCAGCCCGGCGGAAGCAGCCAGTGCGGCGGCGGCCGCGGGGACACCGGTCGATGCCTTCGGGTCGGGGACCAGCACGCCCTCCAGCGCCGCGGCGCGGCGGAGCGTCCGGCCGACGCTCCAGCCGTCGGCCGCCCAGGTCGTGAAGACGACCCTCCCGCCCGGCCGGCAGACACGTGCCGCCTCCCGCAGCGCCAGCGCGGGCTGCGCGAACAGATGCAGTGCCGTCACGCACGTGACGAGGTCGACCCTGGCGTCGCGCATCGGGATGCGGTGCGCGTCGGCCAGCACGCGCAGCAGGCGCGGCTCGGCGACGCCGGCGCGCTGCAGCATGCCGGGGGAGGCGTCCAGGACGATGGCCCCGGCTCCGCGCGCCACCGCAGAACGCGCCACCAAGCCGGTGCCGCCAGCGAGGTCGAGGAGCAGCTGTCCCTGCTGCGGGTCAGCGGCCACGACGGCGCGGTCGGCGACGTGACGGTGCATGCGACTGTCGTCGTAGTCGACTGCGCGCA
Organism: Mycobacteriales bacterium; assembly: GCA_046593875.1. Taxonomy (GTDB): domain Bacteria; phylum Actinomycetota; class Actinomycetes; order Mycobacteriales; family SCTD01; genus SCTD01. Next base: position 10,902 of record JBKJQQ010000104.1, read on the forward strand.
GGTCGAAAGCAGCTGCCGTCTCGGACAACGAGGGGACGGTCATCCGGCCGTCAGCGACGCGGCAGCGTCGTCGAGGTGCCCATGGGCGGGACGGTACCGAGGCGCGTCAGCCCAGTGGCGGTAGCGGTCTGTCGATCGGTGGTGGGGCGGTGCGTTTGGGCTTTCGCTGGTAGACGCCGCGGGTGGGGCTGGTCCAGGTGAGGGTGCCGTCGGGTTCGAGGTGTGACTGCCAGCCGTTCTGCTTGGCGCGG
>JBKJQQ010000125.1:0-3064 GCA_046593875.1 Mycobacteriales bacterium
GAGGGAGGCCTTGAGCGCGAGCTCGGCGGTCTCGGGGTCGCGGACCTCACCGACGAGCACGATGTCGGGGTCCTGCCGCAGGATGCTGCGCAGCCCGCGGGCGAAGGTCAGCCCGGAGCGCTCGTGCACCTGCACCTGGGTGATGCCGGCGACCTGGACCTCGACGGGGTCCTCGAGCGTGACGATGTTCAGCCCGGGGACGCGCAGGCGCTGGACAGCGGCGTACAGGGTGTTGGTCTTGCCCGAGCCGGTCGGACCGGTGATCAGGACGAGACCCTGCGACTGGCTCAAGGCGCCCTCGAGCAGCGCCAGCTGCGCAGGGGCCAGGCCGGTGTCCGACAGCTCCGGCACGTCCTCCGCAGCGGGGAGCAGGCGGATGACGACCTTCTCCCCGTGCAGTGTCGGCAGGGTGGAGACGCGCGCCTCGACGACGTCGTCGTCGGCGGCGATCCGGGCGCGGCCGTCCTGCGGGCGACGGCGCTCGGCGATGTCCATGCCGGCGAGGATCTTGATGCGGCTCACGGTGGCGGCCGTCGCGCCGCGGGGCACGGTCATGACCTCGCGCAGGACGCCGTCGACGCGGTAGCGGATCCGCAGCTCGCCGCGCTGCGGCTCGACGTGCACGTCAGAGGCGCCGCTGCGCACCGCGTCGGCCAGCAGGGCGTCCACCAGCCGGACGATCGGCGCGGCCTCCACCGCCTCGGAGGTGAGCTCGGCCGCCAGCGGGTCGGCCTCGGCGGCCCCCTCGGCCAGCTCGCTGAGGTCGGAGGAGTCCTCCGACAGCGACCATGCCTGCGACAGGTGCTGCCGCAGCTGGGTCTCGCCGGCGACCAGCACGGTGACCTCGCTGGCTCCGGTGTGGAGCCTGACGTCGTCGAGGCTGACGACGTTCGTCGGGTCGGCGGTGGCGACGGTCAGCCGTTTGCCGTCCCGGGCCAGCACGAGCACGCCGGTGCGGAAGGCGACGGCGCGGGGCAGCAGGCGCACGGCCGCCTGCTGCGGAGTGACGCGGGACAGGTCGACCAGGGGAAGGCAGAGCGCCGCCGCGAGCGCGGTGGCGACGTCCGTCTCGCTCGCGAGCCCGAGCTGCACGACGAGCCGGCCCAGACGCGGGCGGGGCAACCCGGCGGCCTGCTGCAGGACCATCGCCTCGTCGAGCTGGGCGGCGGTCAGGACCCCCTGCTCGACGAGCACCTGGCCGAGGCGCCGGCGCTCCGGCAGCGGCTGCTCGGACAGGTCGAGGGGTGCCTCACCCGGCGACGGTGTGGTCGCCTGTCCCGAAGTCACAGCTCTCCATCGGCAGCCTGGACGCCCGAGGCGAGTGCCATCTGCTCCGAGCTTCGGACCGCTTCACCCGGTCCGGAGCTACGCGCGGCGGGTCTGGGCGTTCAGCAGGCCGAGGACGCGCTCCTCGAGCAGCAGCGGCTCGACCGGCTTGGCCAGGTAGTCGTCGGCGCCGGCCCGTCGCGCGTCGCGCTCCACCTCGGCGGAGTCGGTGCCGGTGAACAGCACCAGCGGCGTGGTCAACGTCTTGGAGTCGGCCCGCAGCAGGCGGATCACCTCGACGCCGTCGAGGTCGGGCAGGCCGTTGTCGACCAGCACCCCGTCGAAGTCCCCGCTGCCGGCCAGCGCGAGGCCGTCGTCGGCGGTCAGCGCGATGGTGACCTCCGCGCTGCCGGTGAGGGCCGCCACGACGAACTTCCCCACGGCGACGTCGTCCTCGATGACGAGCAGCCGCGGCAGGCGCTCCGGCTCGGCCGGCGCAGCCACGGGCGTCCGGCCGGCGATCGAGGTGCGGCAGTACGGGCAGGTCGTCCACTCGCCGTCGACCGGTCGCTCGCAGCTGTCGCAGCGGGCCTTGCCGACCAGCGTGCCGTCGAACGGGCAGCAGAGCATGTCGTCGGCCAGCGCCCGCGCGCAGGACGGGCACCGCGGACCGCTCACCGTGTCGACGTGGGTGGCGCGCAGCACCTCCTCGTACGTCGTCTCCCCGCGGTGGGCGGCGGCGAGCGCGGAGCCGCGCAGCGTCATCATCCCGTGGGCGCGGGCGGCGGCGCCGATGGCGGACTCGGTCGGGTCGGTCAGCAGCACCGCACGCATCTGCGCGGTCACCGGCAGCACCTCGAACACGCCGGTACGACCGCGGTAGCCGGTGCCGCCGCAGTCCGCGCAGCCCTTGCCACGGGTCGGCGTGGCGCCCTCGAGATCGTGCTCGGTCAGGCCCAGCAGTGACAGGGTCCGGGGGGTCGGGACGTACGGCGCCGCGCAGGCCTGGCAGGGCCGGCGCACCAGCCGCTGGGCCACGACGAGGGACAGCGAGGAGGCGACGAGGAACGGCTCGACGCCCATGTCCACCAGGCGGGTGACGGCGGCGACCGCGTCGTTGGTGTGCAGGGTCGTGAGGACCAGGTGACCGGTGAGCGAGGCCTTCAGCGCGAGCTCGGCGGTCTCCTGGTCGCGGACCTCGCCGACCAGGACGATGTCGGGGTCCTGCCGCAGGATGCTGCGCAGCCCGCGGGCGAAGGTCAGCCCGGAGCGCTCGTGCACCTGCACCTGGGTGATGCCGGCGACCTGGACCTCGACCGGGTCCTCGAGCGTGACGATGTTGCGGTCCGGGGTGCTGACCTGCTGGATGCCGGCGTAGAGCGTGTTGGTCTTGCCGGAGCCGGTCGGGCCGGTGATCAGGACGAGCCCCTGCGCCTGCACCAGCGCGGCGTTGACGAGCTCGAGCTGGGCGCCGGTGAGGCCGGTCTTGGCCAGCATCGGGACCTCGGACGCCGGCGGCAGCAGGCGGATGACGACCTTCTCGCCGTGCAGCGTCGGCAGCGTCGAGATGCGCGCCTCGACGGTCAGCCCGTCGACGGTCAGCTTGGCGCGGCCGTCCTGCGGGCGGCGGCGCTCGGCGATGTCGAGCCCGGAGACGATCTTGATGCGGCTGACCGTCGCCGAGGTGGCGTTGCGCGGGATGGTCATGACGTCGCGGAGCAGGCCGTCGACGCGGTAGCGGATGCGCAGCTCGCCGGCCTGCGGCTCGACGTGCACGTCGGAGGCGCGGGCGCGGACG
>JBKJQQ010000247.1:0-13511 GCA_046593875.1 Mycobacteriales bacterium
ACCGCCTCGCGGTGCAGGTGCACCGTGAGCTCGGGGTTGATGAAGTGCCACTGCGTCAGGTCCAGCTCGCTGCTCAGCCCGTTACCGCTGTCGGCGACCGCGAGGACGCGCTGCAGCGGGCTCGGCTCCTCGTCCGGCACCAGCGGATGGCGCAGTCGGGTCCAGACCGTCGCCGGGCCGGGCCGGTCGAAACGCCCTGCGGTGAAGCGCCACTCGACCGCGGACAGGTAGCCGTCGACCCATCCGCCGGCCGGGACCTCGAGCGCGTCCTCGGGCCGCTCCGGCGGGGCGGGGTCCTTCGACGGCACGCCCGGCTGGTCGGTGCGCTTGACCCGCCACGCCGCTGCGCGCGCCGCGACCCGACCGTCGGCGGACAGCTCCGACTCGACCAGCTCGACGCTGCGCCCGGGCCGCAGGACGCGCGCTCGTACCTCGATCTCACCCACCGGCACGGGGCCGAGGATCTCGACCGTCAGCCGGGCGACCAGCACGTCGTCGCGCGGCGCGCACTGCTCGACCGCGCGCCCGAGCAGCGCCGCCGGCGGTCCACCGTGCTGGAAGCGCGCGTCCCACGGACCGGTCGTGTGCACCGTGCTGGCCCAGCGGTCGTCGCCGAGCGGGACGTAGAAGGAGTCCATCTCGAGGACCGTACGGTGAGGCCCATGCGCGCCGTGACCCTCCCGTCGTACGGGGACGCCTCCGTCCTCACCCTCGCCGACGTCGAGGACCCCGTCGCCGCTCCGGGCGAGGTGCTGGTCGACGTCGCCGCGACGGCCGTCAACCGCGCAGACCTGCTGCAGCGCATGGGCTTCTACGAGCCGCCGCCCGGTGCGTCGCCCTATCCGGGGCTGGAGTGCTCGGGCCGGATCGCCGCCCTCGGCGAGGGCGTCACGGGGTGGGCCGTGGGCGACGAGGTGTGCGCGCTGCTGTCCGGCGGCGGCTACGCAGAGAAGGTGGCGGTGCCCGTCGGGCAGCTGCTGCCCGTCCCCGCCGGGCTGTCGCTGGTGGAGGCGGCCGCGCTGCCCGAGGTCGCCTGCACGGTCTGGTCGAACGTGTTCATGCTCGCGGCCCTGCAGCCCGGTGAGGTCTTCCTCGTGCACGGCGGCACCTCCGGCATCGGCACCATGGCGATCCAGCTCGCCGTCCGGCACGGCGCGCGCGTGCTGTGCACGGTCGGCTCGAGCGAGAAAGCCTCCGCAGCAGAGGCCCTCGGCGCGGAGCGGGCGATCCGCTACCGCGAGGAGGACTTCGTCGAGGTGGTGCGTGACGTGGCCGGTGGGGCCGACGTCATCCTGGACAACATGGGCGCGGCCTACCTGCCGCGCAACGTCAAGGCGCTGAAGACGGGCGGCCGGCTGGTCGTCATCGGCCTGCAGGGCGGCGTCAAGGGCGAGCTCGACCTCGCGGCGCTGCTCGGCAAGCGGGCGGCGGTGCATGCGACGTCGCTGCGGGCCCGGCCGCCTCACGAGAAGGCGGCCATCGTGGCCGCCGTGCTCGCCGGGGTGTGGCCCGCGGTCGAGGCCGGTGAGGTGCGCCCGGTCGTCGACCGGGTGCTGCCGCTGGAGCAGGTGCGCGAGGCGCACGAGGTGCTGGAGGCCAGCACGCACGTCGGCAAGGTCGTGCTGACGGTCTCGGGGTGATCCGCCGTGCCGCCGCCGTACTTCTCCTGCTCGTGACCGGCTGCGGCAGCGACCCGGTGCGCCTGGATGACCACGACACCCGCGCTGCGGTGCTCTCCTTCGTGGCTGCGCAGCAGGACGACGGCTCGCGCTACCGCCGACCGGCGGCAGCGGCCGCCGACTCCCTGGCCCGCGCCGTCCTGGCGCTCGGTCGAGGCGATCGCGCCGTGGCCGAGCGGGCGGCCGAGGACGAGGCCTACTCAGTGGTGGAGCTGTCTGCCGGAGTACTTGCGCTGACTCCGGCCCAGCTGCCGGACTCGCGCGGTTGGGGCCTCTACGTGGTGCGGCCGACCGGACGGGACCTCGCCGTCGAGGTGCCGCACCCACGGGCCGACCTGGACACCGAGCGCCTCGGGGCGGAGGTCGCCGAGTCCGTGCAGGCGCGCTACCTGCTCGTGGCGGGCGCACGCAGGGACGCGGGGGACGGCGCGGCCGACGTGGCACACGAGAGCGACGCGGTCTTCTCCGCGGTGCACGAGGCACTGGCCCGCGACGGCGTGCCGGCGGTGCAGCTGCACGGCTTCGCCGCGGACAGCCTGCCCGGGGTCGACCTCGTGGTGTCGCCGGGTGCCGCCGCGCTCTCGCCGCTGGCGCGGCGGCTGGCCGACCTCGGGGAGGAAGCTGGGCTTTCGGTGTGCCGGGCATGGACCGCGTCGTGTGGCCGCCTCGAAGGGCGGACCAACGTCCAGGGGCGCGCGTCGCGGGACGCCGGATCGGTCTTCGTGCACCTCGAGGCCACCCACGCCCTGCGGGACCGGGAGCGCCGGGCCACGCTTGTCGAGCTCCTGGCCCGGGCGACCTCGGCTTAGCCTCGCGTCGTGAAGCGCGCGCTGCCCCTGCTGCTGCTGACCGCCGCCTGCTCCGTCCTGCCCGGTACCGGCGGTGACCCGCTGACGCTGTCCGCGCCCGGCGCCGAGCTGCGCGGGCTGGTCGTCGACGTGCAGGGGACACCGCTGGTCGGCGCGCAGGTCCGCAGCGACCTCGGGGAGACCCTCACCGGCGACGACGGCACCTTCGCGCTCGAGGCTCCGGACCGGCCCTCCTGGGTGCGGGTGCGTGCGGACGGCCACCTGCCGCGCACCGAGGCCGCCGCCCCGGGCCGGCCGCTGCTGTCCCGACTCACGCCGCAGGACGGCGGGACCGTGTCCCTGCGCTTCGGCGGCGACGTCATGGCCGGGCGCCGCTTCTACGACCGCGACGAGGACGGCCGCACCTCCGATGCGCTGCTGCGCGAGGGCGACGGGGTGGAGGCGCACCGCGCGCTGCTGGAGGACGTCCGGCCGCTGCTCGAGGAGCCGGACGTCATGGTCGTCAACCTCGAGTCACCGCTGCACGAGGACCCCGCCTACGACCCGACTGGTCCTCGCCCAGCGCACTTCGCGCCCGAGAAGGAGTTCGCCTTCGCCTCCTCCCCTGCGCTGGCCGAGGCCCTGAAGGACGTCGGGGTCGACGTGGTCGACCTGGCCGGCGACCACCTGCAGGATGTCGCCGCCGACGGGGTGCAGCGCACCGTGGACGCCCTCGACGACGCGCAGGTACGGCACCACGGGGCGGGGGCGGACCAGGACGCGGCGTGGGCGCCCGCCCGCGTCGAGGCACGGGGGCAGCGCTTCTCGTTCCTCAGCTGCACGACGGCTACCGCGGCTGACGGGGCGATGCCGATCGCGGGCCCGGGCCAGCCGGGGGTGGCCCAGTGCGACGAGCAGCGCCTGACGCAGGTCGTGGCCGCGGAGGCGGCTTCCGGGTCCACCGTCGTGGTCTCGGTGCACGGCGGTCGCGAGTACCAGCGGGTGCAGCGTGGACGGGAGCGCGAGCTCGCGGACGCCGCCCGCGCCGCCGGCGCGCGCATCGTCGTCGGCCGGCACCCGCACGTCGTCGGTCCAGTGCGTACCGACCGCGGCGACCTGACCGCCGACAGCCTCGGGAGCCTGCTCTACGACCAAGCAGTCTGGCCGACGTTCCCCTCGTACCTGCTGTCGGCGGACGTCCGCGCCGGCCGCATCGTGCGGGCCCGCACCGAGCCGCTCGTGCTGCAGGACTACACGCCGCGCGGCGCCGTCGGCACCCTGGCCGACGTCAGCGACCGCTTCGCCGCCGACCTGCGCGGTGCCTCCGGCACCTACGGCCCCGGCGGGGTGGAGGTCGTCCCGGGTGGACCCGTCCGCGAGGGACGTGCGGCCGTAGAGCTCCGGCCGCTCGAGGTGCGCCGCCTCTCACCCGGCTGGAGCGCGACCGGCTCGTCCTCGCGCGGACTGCAGCTGGGCGAGGAGCTGCTGTGGACCGGGGGCTTCGAGGACGACGAGACCGGGGGCTCCCTGGGCGGTGGGTTGTGGGACCTGTCCGGCGGCGCGGTCAGCCTGCAGCCGGACGCGACGCACACAGGCGCCCAAGGCATCCGGATGGTCGCCACGTCGGCCGCGACCGCCCCGGCACTGCTGAGCCCGCGGCACCGGACGACCCTCCCGTACGGCGTGCAGCCCGTGACGTTCCAGGGCTGGGTGCGCGGCAGTGCCGCGGCCGAGCTGACCGCGGAGCTGCACTGGTACGGCGACACGAAGGGGCCCTCCAGCGTCGTGCTGGCCCGGCCGGTGCGGGTGGCAGCCGGCTGGACCCTGTTCCGCGTCGAGGCGACCCCGCCGCCGGGCACCGCCGCCGCGCAGGTGTTCCTCCGACTGCTGCCGGCGGCCGGGGACGCGGACCTGCGCGTGGCGGTCGACGACCTGCAGCTCGTCCAGTGGGCCCCCGACGGCACGCCGGCGACGCCGGTCCACGGCGTCGTGCGAGCCCGGGACGCGGCCCGCACGCAGACCTTCGTCGCCCGGCTGCCCGCGGGCGGGGAGAGGCTGGCGGACTGGGTGTCCGGCGCTCCGCTGCTCGCGCCTTAGAGGCGGCGGACGCTGCGGAAGGTCGTGGCGTACAGGCCGGTGCCGTCCAGGCGCGAGCCGCCGCCGACGTCGCCCATGGTCGGGCCGTCCGCGGTCTTGCGGCTGGAGACGAAGCGGTGCCGGCCGGCCGAGTCCTTGCCGAGGTAGATGCCGACGTGGTCGATCGCGGTGCCGTCGTCGGTGCTGGCGTCGAAGAGGACCAGGTCGCCGGCCAGCAGCGTGGCGAAGGAGGTGACCTGGGTGCCGCGGTTCTGCACGACGAGCGTGCCGGGCGCGGAGGCGTCCATCTGCACGGCACGGCGCGGCAGGCGCACCCCGTCGGACGCGAGGGTCATGGCCAGTCCGCTGCGGTGGCCGAAGGCGAGCCGCACGTAGCCGGAGCAGTCGACGGCGCGGTACTGGGCGGCCTCGGGGGCGTCGGCCTGGCCGTCGTAGGTGGCCGTGACGCCGTAGTAGTCGTTCCAGTCCGAGCCCTCCTGGCGGGCGCCGTCCACGACCGGGCCGTAGCTGGCGTCGCCGGAGACGTGGGAGCCCGCGGCGTCGCGCACCTCGGGAGCACCGGTCGTGTAGGCCATCGCGTGCGCGAGGACGTCCGGCGAGGTGTCGGCGACCTTGGCCTGCACCCACGCCATGTCGACCGAGCCGGCGAACGGTGCAGCCAGCAGCCGGACCCAGGCGCGCGTGGTGACCGAGGCGGTCGTGGTGCTGGGCTCGGCGAAGGTCCGGGTCGCACCGATCAGCACGACGCTGCGGGAGCCGTCGGTGAAGGTGGCGCGCAGCGTGCCGCTGCCGTCCTTGACCAGCGAGCGGGCCGGGCCGGTGACCCGGGTCGTCGTCCAGGTGCTCGCTGAGGTGCTGCTCTTCGTGGCCGCCGCAGCGGTCGAGGCGGCGGTCGGCACGAGGGCGGTGCCCGCGGTCACCCCGAGGGCCAGCAGGAGGGAGGAGCCCAGCAGGGCTGCCCTGCGCCGTCCGGTCGTCACGTGTCTGCCACCTCGTGTCACTGTGAGTAGTAATCAATCCCTCGACCATTACTCTGCGTGAGTTGAGTCGCTTGCGGTGACCACATGTCGCCCGGGGGCCACGGACCGTGCTCTAGTGACCGTCGGGAGCAACGGGCGAGAGGACGGCGTGACCACGGCCGTGCAGCAGGCGCCGGTGCGCGGCTCCAGCGCCCCGGCCGGCCAGCGCCTCGCCAGCTCGATCCGCCTCCCGTGGCTGGTCGGTCTCGCCACCCTGCTGACCCTGGCCACGGTCGTGGGCCTGCTGGCCGGGCGCGACCCCGGCCAGGCCGGCGTGCAGCGGGCAGTGCTGGACGCGCAGGAGGCGACCGCGGTCGGCTCGGCGCAGCAGGTCCGGCGCAGCCTCAACGAGGGCTCCGACGACCTCCTGCAGGTCGCTCGGGCCCTGGCCTCCCAGCAGGAGGGCGACGCCGTGCCGTCCGAGCTGGCGCTCACGGCGCTGCGCTCCACCGCGCAGTGGCACTTCCGCTACCTCGCGCTCGGCCTGGTCGACGCCCGGACGGGGCGGACGGTGCTGGGCGTGCCGGGCGAGGAGGTGGCCGCGCCGCTGGGCCGCCTGCCGGACGACCGCCGGGTGGTGCAGGTCCTCGACGACGGGCGGCTCGTCGAGAGCGTCCCGATCCGCGACCGCGGCCGGCTGCTCGTCGCCGCCGTCTACGACCCCGCCTTCCTCTACCCGAACCTCGTCCCGCGGCCCCGCGCGGCGTACGTCGTCGACGACCGGCTGCGGGTGGTCGCGGCGCCGGGCGCCCGCGGGCTGAACGAGCCGCTGCCCGAGGAGGCGCTCCGCGAGGCCGCCGAGGTCGGGGCCCAGACCTCCGGCGCCCGGGCCACGACGACGGGACCGGGCCTGTCGACCGTCCTCGCCTACGCCCCCGTCGAGGGGGTCGGCCCTGCGGGGCGGGCCGGCCTCGGCGTCGTCATCGTGCGGGAGGTGTCGACCCGCGAGGGTGCGCCGACCTTCCGGCTGGGTGGCGTGCTGGCGGCGCTGCTGCTCGCGGCCGTGACGAGCGGGCTGTTCTGGTGGCTGCACGTCGCGCTGATGCGCCCGGTGCTGTCGCTGCAGCAGGCGGCCGAGCGGGTCGGCTACGGCGACCTGTCCCGTCCCGTGGTGGTGGACCGGTACGACGAGGTGGGCAAGGCGGGGCGCGCGCTGGAGCGCCTGCGCGTGGCCCTGATCCGCGCGCAGGTCCAGGACCTGGACCCCCAGGGCGACCGCGGTCATCGGGACGAGGGGGCGTAGTGGCGCTGTTCGGGAGGCGCGGCACGCGCGAGCCCGTCCCGGCCTCCGGCCCCGTCCTGGTGCTGGTCGCCGACGACGACGCGGTGGTGCGCGAGGTGCTGCAGGCGGCGCTGGAGTCGCGTGGCTACTCCGTCGTCGCCGTGGCCGACGGCAGCAGCGCGGTGGAGGCCGCCCGCCGCTACACCCCGAGCCTGGCCCTGCTCGACTGGCTGATGCCCGGGATGTACGGCCCGGACGTGTGCGCCGCCCTGCGCGCCGAGCCGGCCACCGCGAAGATCCCGATCGTCCTGCTGACCACGCAGGGCGAGGAGCGCGACGTCAGCCACGGCTTCCGCTCGGGCGCCGACGAGTACGTCACCAAGCCCTTCCACCCGCGCGAGGTGCTCGCCGTGGTGGACCGCCTGCTGGCGGCGGCCGCCGACGCGGCGCCGTGAGCCGGAACGACCCCCCGCTGCCGTCCGGCTACGGCACCCCGCCCGAGGTCGTCCCGCCCAACCCCGGGCGGTCCACCGTCCGACGGGCCCCCGGCGGGGTGCTGCTGCCCTGGGGCGTCTCGCTGGTGGTGCTCGTGCTGCTCGGGCTGGGCACCGCGACGCTGCTGCACCGCGGCCCCCCCGACGCCGTCCCGCCGGCGGTGGTCGAGGCCCGTGCCTCGGTCGCGCACGCCACCGCGCAGGCCATGCGCAAGGGCCTCGACGAGGCGAGCGACGACCTGGCCGTGCTGGCCGACGTGGCCGCCGTGCTACCCGAGGACGAGTGGGAGGCGCTGTTCGAGGACTTCCTCGACGTGCACCCGCGCTACCAGGTCGTCTACCTCGTCGGGGAGGACCGCCGGCCCCGGGGCGCGGTCGGCGCCGCCGAGCCGCGCGCCAACCTGCTTCCCGAACCGCTGCCGGCCTCGCCCGGGCTGACCGCGCCGCAGCCTGCCGGGAACCTGCCTGCGCTGCTCGCCTACGCGCCGCTGCGCCGCGGCGGTTCTCCGCCGCTGCTGCTCGTCGGCCGCTACGACGTCGCCTTCTTCGGCCCGGCCCTGGACCAGATCGCGCCCGGGACCGCTTACGTGGTCGACGACGAGGACCGCGTCGTCGGATCGACCGCGGGCTTCCTGGCCTTCCAGCAGCTGCCCGGTCGGACGCTCCAGGACGCGGCCCGGCGGGCCGCCGCGGGTGAGCCGAGCGGCGGGGCGCTGTCCTCGGACGGCGTGGTCTCGTACGCCCCGATCCTCGGCGACTCCCCCGCGGGCCGGCTGGGGCTCAAGGTCCTCGCCTCCGTGGACCGGCAGGACCTCGCCCTCCCACGCAACGACGCGCGGCGGCTGGCGGTGCTGCTCGGCGCGCTGACCGCGCTCCTCACGCTCCTCACGATGTTCTGGATGCACCTGTTCGTCATCGGCCCTGTGCGGCACGTCGCCGAGCAGGCGGAGCGCCTGGCGTTCGGCGACCGCAGCGAGCCCGTGCACGTCATCCGGTACGACGAGATCGGCCTGGTGTCGCGCGCTCTCGAGCGCTGCCGCGTGCTGCTCCAGTCCGCCGCGCGGGGGCGCTGACGTGGTCTTCCTCTACGTGGTCTTCACGGTCTGCCTGCTCGGCCTGTTCGTGGGCGGGGTGCTCGAGCAGCGCCGGCACGACGCCAACCTCGAGGCGATCGAGGTGCGCGTCCTGGTCAACGGCATCCGCGGCAAGAGCTCCATCACGCGCCTGACTGCCGGAGCGCTGCGGGGCGGGGGCGTGCGGACCGTCGCGAAGACGACGGGCACAGCCGCGCGCTTCATCTTCCCGGACGCCAGCGAGGAGCCGGTCTACCGCAAGTTCGGCATCGCCAACGTCGTCGAGCAGATCGGCATCGTGCGACGCGCCGCCGCGGAGGAGCCCCGCGCGCTGGTGATGGAGTGCATGGCGGTCATGCCTGCGCTGCAGGAGATCAACCAGGAGAAGCTCGTCAAGTCGACCATCGGCGTGCTGTGCAACGTCCGGGAGGACCACCTCGAGGAGATGGGGCCGACGCTCGACGACGTCGCGCGCAGCCTGTCCCGCTCGATGCCGGTCGGCGGCGTCTGCATCACGGCCGAGGTGGACCGGTTCGCGATCCTCCAGGAGGAGGCCGACCGGCGGCAGTGCCGCCTCGTCTACGCCGACCCCGCCTCGGTCGACGACGCCGAGATGGAGCCGTTCACCTGGTTCACCTTCAAGGAGAACGTCGCCATCGCGCTGGCCGTGGCGGCCGAGGTCGGCGTGGGGCGCGAGGCCGCCCTGCGCGGCATGTACGACGCACCGCCCGACCCGGGCGTGCTCACGGTCGACACCTACCGCGTGGACGGCAAGGTCCTGCACCTGGCCAACGTCTTCGCGGCCAACGACCCCAACTCCACGCTCATGAACGTCCAGCAGCTGCAGGAGCGCGACGCGCTGTCCGGTGCGCTGTTCGTCCTCATCAACTGCCGTCCCGACCGCGTCGAGCGCAACGGGCAGATGGGCGCCATCGTCCCCGACCTCGGGGCCGAGAAGCTCTTCGTCATCGGCGCCCCGTCCAAGTCGGCCATCGACGCGGTTCCCCGCGGCTGGGGCGGCACGGTCGTGGACCTCGGCGGGCTCAACCGCACGGCAGAGGACATCTTCCGCAACATCCTGCGGGAGATCGATCAGGAGGCAACGGTGGTCGCGGTCGGCAACATCCACGGACAGGGGGAGCTCCTGCTGGAGCACCTCGAGCAGCTGGGTGTGCTGCGTTGACCGGTCTGACCCCGGAGGTCGCCGTCCTCGGCATCTCGCTCGGGCTGCTGTTCTCGCTGATCTGCTACCTCGTCACGAACCTCTCGCCCGGCGGCATGATCACGCCCGGCTGGCTCGCGCTCACGCTGGTCGAGGACCCCAAGCGGGTCCTGCTGATCCTGGCGGTCATCGGGCTGACCTACGTCGGGACGCTCGGTCTGCGCAAGGTCATCATCCTGTACGGGAAGCGCCTGTTCGCGACCGTCGTGATGCTCGGCGTCTTCCTGCAGATGACGCTGTTCCTGATCTTCCTGGACGTCTTCCCGCTGCTGTTCGCGCACGAGACCCTCGGCTTCATCATCCCCGGACTGGTCGCCTACCAGCTCGTCCGGCAGCCGGTTCTCGCCACGCTGACGGCCGCCACCGTGGTCACGTCAGCGGCGTACGGCGTGATGCTGACCGGGGTGCTGCTGCGCTTCCTGCCGACCGTCTAGGACGGTCGGTCCGTCGCCGCCGACAGCGCTTCCTGCACCCGGACGGCCACGGACCGCAGGTCGTCGACGACGTCGGGCGCGGGCGCGGAACGGCCGACGGCGACCTCGATCCCGCGCAACGACTGGGCGAGCTGCTCGAAGCCCAGCGAGCCGAGCGCGCCGACCAGGCGGTGCGCCTCGGCACCGAGCGCCTCCCACGCGCCGGCCTCGCGCCCGCACTCGTCGAGGTAGGACACCAGCAGCCGGACGCGGGCGAGGAGCTCGGCGCGTCGGCGCTGCCACACCCCGTCGAGGAGCGCCTCGAGGTCGAGGTCCTGCTGGCTCACCAGGACAGGATGCGCTGCAGCTGGCTCACCAGGTCCAGCGCGTCGAAGGGCTTCCCGATCAGGCCCTTCGCGCCGAGGCGCTCCAGACGCGCGCGCTCGTCGGGGAGCAGCTTGGCGGTGAGGAAGACGACCGGGACGTCCTTGGTCTGCTCGTCGGCGAGCAGGCCCTGGAACGTCGAGGGGCCGTCCATGCCCGGCATCATGACGTCGAGCAGGATCGCGTCGGGGACCTGCGCCTTGGCGGCCGCCAGTCCGGCGGCGCCGGAGTCCGCCTGGCGCACGTCGTACCCGGCGACGTGCGTCAGCGTGAGCGCCACGATCTCGCGGATGGTCGGGTCGTCGTCGACGATCAGGACGGAGCGGCTCATGCCAGCTCCCTCGGCGGCTCCGCGGCCGTTCGTGCGTTCAGCAGCCGCACGACGTCGCGCACCACGTCCTCGACCCGGTCCCGCCCCTTGGTGAGGAACTCCGTCACCCCGGTCTGGAGCCGCTGGCGCTCCCCCTCGGCCAGCTCCAGCACGCTGTAGACCACGATCGGCGCGAGGTCGTCCAGCCTGAGGGCGCGCAGGTCGTCGACGACGCCGAAGCCGTCGCCGCCGGCGAGCCGCACGTCCAGCACGACCAGGTCCGGCCGCTGCTGCGTCAGGGCGATGAGGGCCTCCTTCTGGTTCGGGGCACGGTCGACGTCCAGACCCCGGCGGGACAGCGCCGCGCACAGCACCTCCGCGAGGTCGTCGTCGTCCTCGACCACGAGGACCCGGCCCGCACAGCGCTCCGGCAGGACCGCCGCCGCGACGTCAGCCGTGAGCTCCGCCCCCCCGGCGGTCGATGTGGTCAGCGTGAGCAGGGGGAGCCGCAACGCAGCGGCCTCGTCCTGCAGCGCGAGGAGCGCAGCGGGCTCTGCCGGCGTCAGCATCACCGCGCCCGCCCCGGCGCCGGCGAGGCCGCCGGGCTGCACCGGACGCGCCTCCCAACCGCGGTCGGCGAGCAGCTGGGCCAGCTCGTCCGGCACCGACGTCGCTGGCCCGTAGGCGAGCCGGCGCTTGCGTGCGGTGGCTGCCGGGAGATCGAGGACGAAGGTGCTCCCCTCAGCGACGATGCTCGTGGCAGAAAGCGAGCCGCCGTGCTGCTCGGCGAGCCCCTTCGCGATGGCCAGTCCCAGCCCGGTGCCCTCGTGCTCACGGCTGTCACTGCCGTCGACCTGCGCGAAGCGGTCGAAGATGCGGTCGAGCTCGTCCGCCGGGATGCCCCGTCCCTGGTCGGCGACGCTCAGAAGCACGCGGCTCCCCTCCCGGCGCGCGGCCAGGGTCACGGAGGCTCCTGCCGGCGAGAACTTCACCGCGTTGCCCAGCAGGTTCACCAGGATCTGCACCGCGCGGTCGTGGTCGGCGATGACGTGCTCGTCGCTGTCCAGCACGGCGACGCGGACCGAAGCGGCGACCGCCGCGCCGCTGACCGCCTGGGCCGCCGAGAGCATCAGGGAGGAGGCCCGCTGGCGCGCCAGCATGAGCTCGATCTTGCCGGCCTGGAGGCGCTCGAGGTCGAGGATGTCGTTGACCAGCCGGCTGAGTCGTTCGGTGCTCGCGGTCGCGATCTCGATCATGCGCTCGCCCTGCTCGCTGCTCGGGTCGATGACCTTCGAGCGCAGCAGGCTCAACGACCCGCGGATGGAGGTGAGCGGGGTGCGCAGCTCATGGCTCACCGCGGAGACCAGCTCGGTCTTCAGCCGTTCGTGGCGCAGCCGGTCGGTCAGGTCGTGCAGCGTCACGACGACACCCGGGGACGCACCGCCCAGCAGGCGCACGGTCATCTCGACCGGCAGCACGCTCCCGTCGCCGCGCTCGACGTCGACCGGCGAGATGGTGCGTCCGGCCAGCGCAACGGGATCCTCGAGCTCGCAAGCGCCTGCCACGGCGTGCTGCTGGTGGAGGAGGTCGTGCAGCGCCGCACCCGGCAGGTCCGTGCGGCGGCGGCGGACCATCTGCGCAGAGGCCAGGTTGCCGAAGCTCAAGCACCCGTCCGGCTCCACGACCAGGATGCCCTCGGACAGCGCGTCGAAGACCAGCTCGGCGCGCTGCCGGAGCTCAGCGAGCTCAGCCTTGCTCGTGCCCTCACCGGACAGGTCCCTCACGAAGACGATGTAGCGCCGCCGCGCGCCGCCGGTCGTCGAGACCGTCAGCTCGGCCGAGAACGCCGACCCGTCGCCTCGGCGACCCGGCTGCACGAACCGGCGGCCGGCGGGGCTCGCGACGTCGCTCGTGCGCCGTCCCTGCCCCTGCAGCTCCGCCAGCTCAAGCGACGGCAGCAGCGCCGTCACCCGTGTGCCGACGAGGGTCGACCCTGAGCCGGCCCCCAGCAGCATGCGCGCCGGCGTGTTCGCGAACTCGACGACGCCCTCGCTGCCGGCGACCAGGACGGCGGCCGGGGCCTCGTCCAGCAGGCGCAGCATCTCCCGCTCGCTGGAGCGCACCTGCTCCAGGGCGCTGCCGAGCGCGGCCGCGTTGAGCTCCGCCTGCGCCCACGCGGCCAGGGACTCCATGACGTCCCGCTCCTCGGCGCTCAGCACGCGCGGCGCGTGGCCCAGCACGCACAGCGCGCCCAGCGTGACGCCGTTGCCGTCGCGCAGCGGCCACCCCGCGTAGAAGCGCGCACCGTTGGTGACGAAGGCGTTGTCCGCGAAGCGGGGGTCCGCGGCGAGGTCGTGCACCTCCAGCGGACCGTTCTGCGCGACCACGTGCCGGCAGATGCTGGTCTCGAGCGGCCACTCCACCTCGTCCACACCCAGTCGGCTCTTGTTCCACTGCCGCTCCGCGTCCACGAGCCCGATCAGCGAGATGGGCGTGCCCAGCAATCGGCTCGCCAGCGAGGTGATCCGGTCGAACCGCTCCTCCGGAGGCGTGTCCAGCAGCCCCAGCGACTGCAGTGCCTCCAGCCGGACCTCAGCGGGTGACGGCGGCAGCATCCCCTGAGGCTATCGACCTCCGCGCCCAGCCGAGTGCTCTAGCGGATCCCGTAGCCGCCGGCCGCGATGATCGCCTTGGACAGCGGCCGGACCAGCTCGCGCAGCCGCTGGCAGCCGTCCTCGCCGAGCCGCTCCCACGCCGGCAGCGCCAGCTCGTCGGTGCGGTCCTCGACGCGCTGGCGCACCGCGCGACCC
>JBKJQQ010000260.1:0-12019 GCA_046593875.1 Mycobacteriales bacterium
GCAGCCTCGAGGTTGTTGCGGGTGACGGTCTCCTCGAGGTTGCCGCCCTTGCCGACGTACTTGCCGGTGTTGACGTCGACCACGACCATCGCCTCGGTGCGGTCGATGACCAGGGAGCCGCCGGACGGCAGGTAGACCTTGCGGTCCAGGGCCTTGAGCAGCTGCTCGTCGATGCGGGCCTCGGCGAACACGTCACCGTTGCCGGCGAACTTCGACAGGCGCGGCGCAAGGTCCGGAGCGACGAACTCGACGTACTCGCGAATGGTGTCCCACTCGCTCTCGCCCTGGACGACCAGGGAGGTGAAGTCCTCGTTGAAGATGTCGCGGACGACCTTGATGACCAGGTCGGGCTCCGCGTGCAGCTGCTTCGGACCGCCACCTGCGGCGACCTTGCCCTGGATGACCTCCCACTGCGCCTGCAGCCGACGGACGTCCTTGGCGATCTCCTCCTCCGACACCCCCTCAGCGGCGGTACGGATGATCACCCCGGCGGTCTCGGGGACCACGTTGCGGAGGATGTTCTTGAGACGGGTGCGCTCGTTCTCGGGAAGCTTGCGGCTGATGCCCGTCATGTTGGAGTCGGGGACGTACACCAGGTAGCGGCCCGGCAGGTTGATCTGCGAGGTGAGCCGGGCGCCCTTGTGCCCGATGGGGTCCTTGCTGACCTGGACCAGGACCTCCTGGCCGGACTTCAGGACCGACTCGATGCTGCGGCTGCGGCCGCCGACGGAGGCGTTGTAGTTGACCTCGCCGGCGTAGAGCACGGCGTTGCGGCTCTTGCCGATGTCGACGAACGCCGCCTCCATGCTCGGGAGCACGTTCTGCACCCGGCCGAGGTAGACGTTGCCGGCGTAGGACTGCGCGCTGGCCTTGGTGACGTAGTGCTCGACCAGGATGCCGTCCTCGAGCACGGCGATCTGGGTGCGGTCGCCCTTCTGGCGGACGATCATCGTGCGGTCGACGGCCTCGCGGCGGGCCAGGAACTCCGCCTCGGACAGGATCGGCTTGCGGGTACGACCGCTGTCGCGGCCCTCCTGCCGGCGGACCCGCTTGGCGGCCATGCGGGTCGAGCCGGTGATGCCGCGTACGCCGTCCTCGTCGGCGCTGGTGGCACCGGACCGGCTGCGCGTACGGGGCTCGCGCTCGCGCACCACGGTCGGCACGTCGTCGGACGGAGCCTCGTCGGCACCGCCGCCGGAACCGCTGCGGCGGCGACGACGCCGACGGCGCGTGCCGGTCGGACCGTCCTCGTCCTCGTCGCCCTCCTCGGCGGGGGCGTCCTCGCCGACGGGCTGCTCGTCGTCGTCGCCCTCGGCGGTGGTCTCGTCGTCGCGGCGCGGGCCACGGCCACGGCGACCACGGCGGCGGCGGCGCGGGCGGTCCTCGCCGTCCTCGTCCTCGTCGGCGTCCGCCTCGGCCTCGGTGTCCTCGGGGGCCGCCACGGGCTCGATGAGCTGGGGCACGAGCGCGCTCGGCGAGACGGCACCGGTCGTGCCGGCCCGGCGTCGGCGACGGGGCGCGGGGGCGTCCCCGTCGGCGGGCGCCTCGGGCTCCTCGGCGACCTCGACCGGCTCGGGGGCCTGGAAGGTGACGGAGGTGGCGCGGCGGGCGCGGGTGCGCTTGACCGGCTTGTCGTCGGCGGGCTCGTCCACGACCTCGGGTGCCGGCGCGACGGCAGGCTCCGCTGCGGGCTCGTCGGCCTCGAGCAGCAGCGCCGCCTGGGCAGCGAGCTCCTCCTCGGTGAGCGGGACCTCCTCCGGCGCCGGGGCGACCTTCTTGGCGGCCCGCTTGCGCGGAGCAGCGGCCTTCTTGGCAGGCGCCTTCTTGGCGGCCTTCTTCGCCGGCGCGGGCTCGTCGTCGCCGGTCACCGGGGCGTCAGCGCCCTCGGCGAGGACGGCGGCGATCGGCGGCAGGTCAGGGGCATCCGGGCTGGCGGCCGGCGCGGCGGCGGCCTTGGTGGCGCGGCGGCGGCGCGGCGCCTTGGTCGGCGGCTCCCCCTCGGGGGAGGCGGGGGTCGTGCTGTCGGTGGGCTCGTCGAGCACCGGTTCTCCGTGTCCGGTCGGTGCGCGACGCGGTCGCACCGACCCGGGTGAGGGTGGTACCGGAGCCGGCCGGAGCGGCCGACGCCGGAGAAGTCTGTGGTGCTCCCCTAGGTCGGAGAGCCGGCGGCGACCTGCTCGAGGTCAGCACCTGCTCGCGTTGCCCCGGCCGCCTCGGCGTGCAGACGATCGGGTGCGAGCGGGTCGCCGACCTCGCCGGTCTCGGTGAGCGGCCCCTGCGCCAGCCGGGTTGCCTGGGGAGGCATCGGCGGCGCGAGGTCGGCCACGGACCGGAGTCCGGAGAGGACGTCGTCGGGTCGAACAGCAGGCGTCACGTGCCGTACGACCACGCTGAGTGTCGCACAGTCCTCATCACCGGCGGCGCTCATGCGCACGACGGCCGCCCGCGCGTCGAGCGTGCGCAGGCCCTGCTTCATCATCCGCTCGACCGGGATCGTCTCCGCGGTCAGGAACAGCGACACCGCCTGGTGCGCCGCGTCGAGGCCGACACCGGGCAGCAGGATCGACCAGTCGGAGGCCTCGATCCGGTCGGGCAGGCTCGTGCCGACGACCGCTTCGACCACCTCGGTGATGTCGATGCCGGCCGGCAGGCTCTCGTCCAGCGCCTGCTGCAGCCGTACGAGGTCGACCCGCTCGGCCACGCTGATCTCGACGTACTCCGCCTCGGACGCCACCCCGGTCGGGGCCGCGCCGACCCAGCTGATCTTGGGGTGGGGGGAGAAGCCGGCGCTGTAGGCCATCGGCACCTGGGCACGGCGCAGGGCGCGCTCGAAGGCGCGGGCGATGTCGCGGTGGCTGGTGAAGCGCAGCCGGCCGCGCTTGGTGTAGCGCAGGCGGAGCTTCTGGACCGGCGGCGGGGGCGGCGGGCCGGTGGGGACGTTGCGGGCCACTACGACACCCGTGGGCGCACGTCGTGGCGGTGGTGGACCAGGTCGTGCACGAAGTAGCGCGAGAAGGACTCGATCGTGAAGCAGGCGCCGTCGCTGCGCCGGCCCCGCCGGTCCCACTGCTCGGGAGCCAGACCGTCGAAGGCTGTGGCCACTTCGCCTGCAACATAGGCGATCTCGTCGACCACCTGGGTCGGGTCCTGCTCGTCGTAGCGGTCGGCGAGCGCGGTCGCGTCCTGGTCCCAGTCCGCGTAGAGCGGGTCGTCCTGGTCGAGCATCAGGTGGAGCCGCTCGTCGTAGAGGCGCAGCACGTCACGGACGTGGCAGCCGTACTCCAGCGGGGACCACGTCTGCACGTCCGGGCGGGTGCGCGCGTCGGGGCCGGCGAGCACCGGCCCCCACGACGCGGCGTTGTCGCGGACGACGGCGCCGACCTGCCCCCGGTCGAGCGCGGCGGCGTCGTAGCCGCACTCGGGGCAGGCCCGCTCGAGGACCCAGGTCCAGTCCTTGGTGTCCGGGATCAAGGTGTCGCCGCGAGCGGGTTCTTCACGACGGTCAGCGGCAGCAGCGTCTTGCCGGTCGGGCCGATCTGGATGTCGGTGCCCATCTGCGGGCAGACGCCGCAGTCGAAGCACGGGATCCAGCGGCAGTCGTCGAGGTCCTGCTCAGCGAGCGCGTCCTGCCAGTCGCTCCAGAGCCACTCCTTGTCGAGCCCGGAGTCGAGGTGGTCCCAGGGCAGGACCTCGGCCTCCTCCTTCTCGCGGGTCGTGTACCAGCCGACGTCGATGCCGGCCTTCTCGGCGGCGGTCATCCAGCGGTCGTAGGAGAAGTGCTCGCTCCAGCCGTCGAACTTCCCGCCGTCGCGCCACACCTGCTCGATGACGGCACCGATGCGGCGGTCCCCCCTGCTGAGCAGTCCCTCGACGATGCCGGGCTTGCCGTCGTGGTAGCGGTAGCCGATCGCCTTGGCGGTGCTGCGGTCGTCGTTGATGGCATTGCGCAGCAGCTTGAGCCGGCGGTCGGTGGTCTCGTGGTCCAGCTGGCTCGCCCACTGGAACGGCGTGTGCGCCTTCGGCACGAAACCGCCGATGCTGACGGTGCATCGGACGTCGCGGGTGCCGGTGACGGCGCGCCCTGCGCGGATGACATCCCTTGCCATCTCGGCGATCTCGAGGACGTCCTCGTCGGTCTCGGTCGGCAGACCGACCATGAAGTAGAGCTTCACCTGCCGCCAGCCGGCGCCGTACGCGGCGGTCACGGTGTCCACCAGGTCCTGCTTGCTGACCATCTTGTTGATGACCTTGCGCAGCCGCTCGGACCCGCCCTCAGGCGCGAACGTCAGGCCGGAGCGGCGGCCGTTGCGGGACAGCTCCTGCGCCAGGTCGATGTTGAACGCGTCGACGCGGGTGCTGGGAAGGCTCAAGCTCGTCTGGGTGCCCTCGTACCGGTCGGCCAGGCCCTTCGCGACCTCGGCGATCTCGGAGTGGTCCGCGCTGGACAGGCTGAGCAGCCCGACCTCCTCGTAGCCGGTCGCCTCGAGGCCGGCCTTCACCATCTCGCCGATCCCCGTGAGCGAGCGCTCACGCACCGGCCGCGTGATCATCCCGGCCTGGCAGAAGCGGCAGCCGCGCGTACAGCCGCGGAAGATCTCGACGCTCATCCGCTCGTGCACGGTCTCGGCGAGCGGCACGAGCGGCTGCTTCGGGTAGGGCCACTCGTCGAGGTCCATGACCGTGCGCTTGTGGACGCGGAAGGGCACGTCGGGGCGGTTCGGGACGACGCGGGCGATGCGACCGTCGGGCAGGTAGTCGACGTCGTAGAACCGGGGGACGTAGACGCCGCCGGCCCTCGCCAGCCGCAGCAGGGTCTCCTCACGGTCGGCCCCGTCGGCCTTCGCCTGCCGGATGACCGCGGTCATCTCGAGGACGGCCTGCTCGCCGTCGCCGAGCACCGCCGCGTCGATGAAGCTCGCGATCGGCTCCGGGTTGAAGGCTGCGTGCCCGCCGGCGAGCACGATCGGGTGGCTCTCGTCGCGGTCCTTCGCGTGCAGGGGGATGCCGGCGAGGTCAAGCGCCTCGAGCATGTTCGTGTAGCCGAGCTCGGTGGAGAAGCTGATGCCGAGGACGTCGAAGTCCTTGACCGGGCGGTGCCCGTCGACGGTGAACTGCGGGACGCCCGCCGCGCGCATCTTGTCGGCGAGGTCCGGCCAGACGCTGTAGGTCCGCTCGGCAAGGGTGCGCGGCTGCTCGTTCAGCACCTCGTACAGGATCATGACGCCCTGGTTCGGCAGGCCGACCTCGTAGGCGTCCGGGTACATCAGCGCCCAGCGGACGTCACAGCTGTCCCAGTCCTTGACCGCGCTGTTGAGCTCGCCGCCGACGTACTGGATCGGCTTGCTGACGCTGGGCAGCAGCGGCTCCAGGCGGGGGAACACGTTCTCGACGGGCATGGGCTCCAGGGTAGGCGCGCCCACCAACCCCCGGGCTGTGGTCATCATCAGGATGATCACGTGCCGGGAGGGGCCTCGGGCGCACGTGATCATCCTGGTGATCACGGAACGACCGTCCACAAGCTGCCGCACACGCGGGCGGTCGGTCGTCGACGCCCCGACCGTGTCCCCCATGGCAGAGCTTGGTGCGACCTCCCTCGGCATCTGGACCCGACGCGAGGCGCTGACGCGCTTCACACCGGCGCAGATCGACACCCGCACCCGGCGCGGGGACTGGCAGGTGCTGTGGAGAGGCGTGTACGCCGACGCGTCCACACCGCTGACCCCCCTGCCCCGGGCAGTCGCCGGGTTGCTGGCGGTGGGCGGGTCCGAACGGCCTGTCCTCCGGGGCGGCGAGCAGCGCCGGCAGGTGCGAGCCGTGGCATGCGGTCGCATGGCGGCCCGCATCTGGCAGATCCCGCTCATCGAGGACCGCGACCCTGCGACCGGGGCCTACGAGCACCTGCTCGACGACGTCGCGGTCACCCGTCACCTGCCCGACCAGGGCTGGGCAGGGCGCACCCTGCTGCCGCAGCAGCGCTGGATCCCGCGCACTGACCGGGTCCGCCTCGCGGGCGGGCTGTGGGTGACGACGCCGTTGCAGACCGCCGTCGACCTGTGCGTCCTGCAGGCGCTGGAGCCGCTGGTCTGCGCTCTCGACGGGGCGCTGCACACCGGTCAGGTCGCGCTGGCGGATCTCGAGCAGGCGTGCGCAGAGCACGAGGGGAACCGCGGCGCACCGCTGCTGCGGCAGGCGATCAGCCTCGCCGACGCCCGTGCCGAGGCCCCCTCGGAGACACTGGCCCGGCTCTTGCTGCTCCCGGTACTGCCCGGCCTCACGCCGCAGGTGGAGCTGTGCGACGACGCGGCGCGGGTGGTCGCGCGCTTCGACCTCGGCGACCGCACGGCGCGCTTCGCGGTGGAGGCCGACGGCAAGGCCGCGCACGCCGGCGCGGAGATGGTCGCCAAGGACCGACGGCGGGACCGGCGGACCGAGGCGTACGGCTGGCGCACCGAGCGGGTGACCTGGTTCGACCTGCGGCGCCGGCAGGGTCAGGTGATCCAGGAGGTGCTGGCCACGTACGAGCGCCATCTGCTCCGCCCCGCCAGCTGACCGTGTCGCCTGCATCTGGTGATCATCAGGACGTTCACGTGCGCCGGAGCCACTTTCCGGCACGTGATCATCCTGATGATCACCGGATGCGTCGGGCGGGCGGGCGGGCGGGCGGGCGGCGTCGGTGCGCCCACCAACCCCGGCCGATCGCGCAGGTCGGCTGCGGTCAGAGGTCGCGGGACCTGAGGTGGACGTTCTGGAGGAGGCCGACGGCCACCAGGTTGGCGAACATCGCCGAGCCGCCGTACGACACGAAGGGCAGCGGCAGCCCGGTGACCGGCATGATCCCGAGCGTCATCCCGACGTTGACGAAGCTCTGGAACGCGAACCAGCAGACCACGCCAGCAGCGACCAGCCGGCCGAAGGCGTCCTTCGCCCGGGACGCGATCCGCAGGCCGCGCCACAGCACGACGCCGAGCAGGCCGAGCAGCAGCGAGCCGCCGAGCAGCCCGAGCTCCTCCCCCGCGACGGTGAAGATGAAGTCGGTCTGCTGCTCGGGGATGAAGCTGCCGCCGGTCTGGGTGCCCTGGAACAGCCCCTTGCCGTCGATGCCGCCGGAGCCGATCGCGATGCGGGCCTGGTTGGTGTTGTAGCCCACGCCCTGCGGGTCGAGCGCGGGGTTGGCGAACGCCGCGAAGCGGTCCACCTGGTAGTCGTCCAGCACGCCGAGCTGCACCGCCGACACGCTGACCACCACGCCGGCGGCCAGCAGCCCGAGGATCCAGCCGGCCGGTGCCCCGGACATCGCGAGCACCCCGAGCACGATGAACACCAGGACCAGCACCGTGCCGAGATCGGGCTGCAGCAGCACCAGCACCATCGGCACCGCGGCCAGCGCCAGCACCAGCACGACGTCGCCGCTGCGCGGGCCGTCCTCGCCGTCGCGCTGCTCCGCGAGCAGCATCGCCATGCCGATCACCAGGGCGACCTTCGCGATCTCCGACGGCTGCACCTGGAAGCCGCCGCCCAGCACGATCCACGAGTGCGCGCCGTTGATGGTCCGCCCCAGCGGCGTCAGCACCGCGACCAGGCCGAGCAGCGACGCGACGTAGACGATCGGGGCGTACGCGCGCAGCGACCGGTAGTCGACCAGCGCGGCGAGGCTGGCCAGCGCGAGCCCGATCGCGGCGTTGATGAGGTGCCGCTTGAGGAACGCCGTCGGGTCGAGATCGGCGTCGAGCAGCCGCTGCCGAGTCGCCGACCACACGAGCAGCGAGCCCATCGCGATCAGCCCGGCGACGGCGAGCGCGAGCAGCCAGTCCAGCCGCCACAGCGGCGCGTCGAGCCCCATCGACCGCTCGCGCAGCCCGGCGTCGCGACGCCGCAGGTGGACCGACGCGCTCATGGGAGCACCAGCTTCGAGGCCAGACCGGTGCCACCCGGTCCGTAGATGCCGTCGTAGACCGCGCGCACCAGCGGCGCCGCGACGGTCCCGCCGGTACCGCCCTGCGACACCATCCCGACGACGACCAGCTCCGGGTCGGCCACGGGCGCGAAGGACGCGAACCACGAGGTGTCCTGCCTGTTCGCCACCTCGCCCGTGCCGGTCTTGCCGGCCACCGCGATCGGCGATCCCACGAAGGCCGCAGAAGCCGTGCCGCCCGGCTGGGTCACGCCGGCAAGGGCGTCGCGCAGGTAGCCGAGCACGTCCGGGTCGACCGGCACCGTCGACCGGACGCGGGGCCCGATCTCGCGCACCGCGCCGTCCGGCGACACCAGCGCGCGACCGACGTGCGGCTGCAGCAGCGTGCCGCCGTTGGCGATCGCCGCGTAGACGCTCGCCAGCTGCAACGGCGTGACGAGCGTGTCGCCCTGACCGATCGCGAAGTTGGTCGCGTCGCCGCCGCGGAAGCGGTTGCCGTCGTCGCAGAACTCCCGGTTGTCGCGCCGCCGTTCCGGCGACAGCGCCGTGTTGGCAGCACCTCTGCAGCGGTTCGCCCTCGTCTGCTCCCAGTACCGCTGCTTGTACGCGCGGTCGGCGACGGTGCCGCGCCGTTCGCTCGGCAGGTCGATCCCGGTGCGCTCGCCGAGGCCGAAGGCCTGCGCCATCCGCACCATCGGATCGCGCGGCTCGCGGATCGGGTCGTTGCCGCCGTCGCGCTGCCACTGCTCGTAGCCGAACTTGTAGAAGACCGTGTCGCACGACTTCACCAGGGCCTTGCGCAGGTCCACGATGCCGAGTGCGGCGGAGTCGAAGTTGCGCTGACCGGTCGGCGCGTACGTGCCCGGGCACGGGAAGCGGCCCCGCAGCGGGTAGTCGCCGCTCTCCACCGCCGCCGCCGCGCCGATCACCTTGAACGTCGACGCCGGCGCGTACGCCCCCTGCACCGCGCGGAAGACCAGCGGGGCTCCCCTGGTCTCGTCGACGAGCGCGGCGTACTCCTTGGGCGACGCACCGCCGACGAAGACCGCCGGGTCGTAGGACGGGTAGCTCGCCAGGGCGACGACCCGCCCGGTCTTGGCCTCCATGACCACGACCGACCCCGAGTCCGCGACCAGCGGCAGCCCGCTCTTGCGTGCCTTCATCGTGCGGGCGCGGTCGATCGTGCGCCGCAGAGCGTCCTCCGCGACCCGCTGCACCTCCGCGTCGAGCGACAGCACCAGCGCGTCACCGGCTCGCGGGGCCGTCCGCCCGTCGACGCCGGTGACCGCGCCGACGCGGTCGACGAGCAGCCGCTCGACACCGTCCTCGCCCCGCAGGTCGGCGTCGTACGACGCCTCGATCCCGGCCCGGCCGATCAGCGCGCTCGGCGGCACGGCGAGGTAGTCCGGCGTGCCCACCTCCTCCAGGCTGATCGGCCCGAGGTAGCCCAGCACGTGCGCCCCGAGCGTCCCGCGCGGGTAGTCGCGCACGGCCGCGAACTCCGCGCTCACGCCGCGGAAGTCCTCGCGCCGCTCCTCGATCTGCAGCACCGTCGTCAACCCTGCGCGGTCGCTCGCGTCGAACTCCGCGACGGGCACCGGCTGGTAGGGCGAGCCGCGCCAGCACGGCGGCTCCACTCCCCCGCCGCAGGGCCGGATCTCCTGCCGCAGCGAGTCCGCGGAGCGACCCAGGACCGCCCCCAGGCGAGAGAGGACGGCTTGCCCGCGGTCGGCCTGCCGGACGACGGTCGTGCGGTCGACGGACACGACCAGGGCCGTGCGGTTGCGCACCAGCGGTGTGCCGCGCGCGTCGAACACCTCGCCGCGCGGGGCGGGCTGGACGACCTCGCGGACGCGGTTCGCGCTGGCCGCCTCGGCGTAGTCCTCGCCGCCCACGACCTGCAGGAACCACAGCCGCCCGAACAGCGTCGCCAGCAGCGCGACGACCATGACGCGCAGGACGAAGAGCCGGAGGTCGGCCCGCCTGCTCACGCCGCGGTCACCTCCTGAACGGGTCCGGATCCAGCCGACGGAGCAGGGCCCCGACGACCGGGACGACGAGCGGGGTGAGGAGCACAGAGTAGGTGACCGTCCCGCCCAATGAGGACCAGAACGCCGCCCCCGTGATGCGCGGATCACCGAGCAGCAGACCCTCCAGCGCGTACGTCGCCACGGCGCCGACGGCCGCTCCTGCGACGGCGAACAGGGGCAGCAGCGGCGACCGCGGGCGGTCGTCCTGGAGCAGCCCGACGAGGTAGCCGACGAGGGCGTACGCGAGGGCCGTGCGGCCGAGCTCATGGTCGCTGCCGAGGTCGGCCAGCAGGCCGACGACGAAACCGGTGACCGTCCCGGACAGCGCTCCCTCGGCCAGCGCGAACGCGACGACCAGGACCAGCAGCAGGTCGGGCACCCCACCAGGCAGGGCCAGCCGGGCGAGGACGGTCGACTGCAGCAGCAGCGCCGGGACGACGGTGGCGGCGCCGAGCAGGAAGCGCCTCACGACGGGGGAAGCGGCACCCGCGGGACGCCGCGCGGCGGTGACGTCACCACGCCGACGACGTCGAGGGAGGCCGTGCGCACGAACGGCTGGACGCGCGCCGTGGTGACCAACGCGCCGCCGGGGTCGACCTGCGTGACGCGGCCGATCGGCACGCCCGGGACGAAGGTCGTGGACCCGGTCGTGAGCAGGGCGTCGTCCACGGAGACGCGGCCGCCCTCCACCAGCTCGTAGGTCATCGCTCCCTCGCCGTCGCCGCTGGCCAGCCCGACGGTGCCCTCGCGGGTCAGCCGCGCGCCGACGGTGAAGCCCGGGTCGGTGACCAGCAGGACGGTGCTGGTGAACGGTCCGACGCGCGTGGTGCGCCCGACCAGGCCATCCCCGTTGACGACCGTCTGCCCTGACTCCACGCCGTCGCGGCTGCCGGCGTCGATGGTCACGGTCAGCGCGAAGCCGAAGGCCGATCCCAGGGCGGTGACCTGCGCCGGGACGACGGTGTAGGTGCCGGCGTCCTTGAGGCCGAGCAGACGGTCGAGCTCGGCCGCTCGGCGACGGTCGGCTTCACCGCGTACGAGATCGCCTCGCAGCCGGGCGTTCTCGTCGCGCAGGCGCTGCAGCTCGCCCTCCTCGGCACCTCGACCGAAGACCCCGCCGACGCCACGAGCCGCTCCGCCGACGGCACGCTGCGCAGGGCCCAGGACGGCGTCGGTGCCGTCGCGGAGCGCGCCGAACGGCTGCGTCTGCACGTCCAGGACCGTCAACGTGAAGGCGGTCAGCAGCAGCAGGACGAGAAGCAGGCGAGGACCGCGCAACGGACTAGCGGCCCCGCGGCTCGGAGATCAGGACCTGCTTGAGGGCCTCGAACTCCTCGACGCACTTGCCCGTGCCGATGACCACCGAGTCCAGCGGCTTGTCGGCGACGTGCACCGGCATCCCGGTCTCGTGGCGCAGCCGCTCGTCGAGGCCGCCGAGCAGCGCGCCGCCTCCGGTGAGCACGATCCCGCGGTCCATGACGTCGCCGGACAGCTCCGGCGGGCAGCGGTCCAGCGTGGTCTTGACCGCGTCGATGATGGAGTTGACCGGCTCCTCGATCGCGCGGCGGATCTCCTCCGCGCTGACGACGATCGTCTTGGGCAGGCCGGAGACCAGATCGCGTCCGCGGATCTCCGCCACCGGCTCGTCCGGCATCGGGAACGCCGACCCGATGGCCATCTTGATCTCCTCAGCGGTGCGCTCGCCGAGCAGCAGCGAGTACTCCTTCTTGACGAAGGAGATGATCGCCTGGTCGAGCTCGTCGCCGCCGGTGCGGATCGACATGCTCGTGACGATGCCGCCGAGGCTGATGACGGCGACCTCGGTCGTGCCGCCGCCGATGTCGACGACCATGTTGCCGGTCGGCTCGTGGACCGGCAGACCCGCGCCGATCGCCGCCGCCATCGGCTCCTCGATGATGAAGACCCGGCGTGCGCCGGCCTGGTAGCCGGCGTCCTTCACCGCGCGCTGCTCGACGCCGGTGATGCCGCTGGGCACGCAGACGACGATGCGCGGCTTGGCGAAGTGCCGACGCTTGTGCACCTTCTGGATGAAGTAGCGCAGCATCCGCTCGGTGGT
>JBKJQQ010000268.1:0-4361 GCA_046593875.1 Mycobacteriales bacterium
CGTCGGGACGTCGTAGGCGAGCAGCTCGTCGCGGGCGCGGAAGCTCTCGTCCTGCCGGCCCCAGCCGCGCTGCTCGTCGATGCCGCCGCCGAGGGTGTACATGACGGTGTCGAGGTCAGGGCAGATGCGCAGCCCGTACAGGGTGATGTCATCGCCGGTGTTGACGACGACGGTCAGCGCGGCAGTGCTGGCCTCCCGCCCACCCATGGCCACCTGCAGGCCGCGCAGGAAGCGGGCGCCGCCGATGCCGCCGGCCAGGGCGACGATCCTCATGGCGCGAACGCCCCGCCGCTGCGGCCGTTGCGGTCGGCGAGCAGCCCGGCCACCGTCGACACGGCGATCTCGGCGGGGGACCTCGAGCCGATGTCCAGGCCGATGGGTCGGTGCACGCGCGCGACCTGCTCGGGGGCAAGGCCCCGCTCGGCGAGCGCCGCGACGTGGGGTGCCGTGTGGCGCGGACTGCCCATGACGCCGACCCACCGGGCGGGCGTCTCGAGCACGGCGGCGAGGACGTCGCCGAGCTCGGGCCGGTCGTGGTCGGTGACGACGACGTCGGTGCGGTCGTCGATGCCGGCCTCCTGCGCGGTGCGGAAGGTCGTCGTCCCCTCGAGGTCCTGATCGGGGTCGAGCACGACGCACTCGAACCCGACGTGCGCGGCCAGGTGGACGAGCTGGAGGGCGACGGGGGAGGCGAAGACGGCGACCAGCCGGCGGTCGCCGGTGGGCGCCGGAACCTCCCCGTGCGCCATGGCGCAGGCGACGTCGTCGTGAGAGTGGGTCATGCCCGCAGTCTGCCTGGCGGCGGCTGCACGTGCCGTCGACCAGACTGGCCGCGTGCGCCGTCGCCCTGCTGATCGCCTCGTCGGCGTCGACCTGGCCCGCGGGCTCGCGCTGCTCGGGATGATGGCCGTGCACGTGCTGCCGGCGCAGGACGCCGACGGCTCCGCGTCGTTCGCCGACCAGGTGGCGAGCGGCCGGTCTGCGGCGCTGTTCGCCCTGCTGGCCGGCGTCGGGCTCGCGCTGGCGTACGGCCGCCGCCCCAGCTGGCCGCGGGTGGGTGCGGCGGTCCTGCTGCGCGCTGCGCTGATCGGCGCGGTCGGGCTCGGCCTCGGTCTGCTCGAGAGCGGCGTCGCGGTGATCCTGGCCTACTACGCCGTCTTCTTCGTGCTGGCGCTGCCGTGGCTGCGGGCCGGCCTCCGGACGCTCGCTGCGGCCGCCGGCGCCGTCGCCGTCGGGATGCCCTTCGTCAGCTTCGCCGTGCGGGACGAGCTGCCGCGTCGCACCGGTGCCAGCCCGGTCTTCGCCGACCTCGCCGAGCCGGGGCGGCTGCTCGGCGAGCTGCTGCTCACCGGCTACTACCCGGCGGCGATCTGGCTGGCGTACCTGCTGGCCGGGCTCGCGGTCGGTCGGCTCCCCCTCGCGCGGGCGCGGACCGCGGTGCGCCTGGCCGTGCTCGGCGCTGTCCTTGCGGCTGCCGCGGTGGCGATCAGCGCGCTGCTGCTCGGCCCGTTCGGGGGCTACGACCAGCTGGCCCCGGTGGTGCAGCCGACGGACGGGAGCACCGTCGAGCAGGTGGTCGATGCGGCCCGCTTCGGCAACGTGCCGACGACGTCTGCGTGGTGGCTCGCCACCGACGCCCCGCACACGAGCACGCCGCTCGACCTGGCCGCGACGACCGGGACGGCGCTGCTGGTGCTCGGTCTTGCGCTGCTGGTGCGCGGCCGTCTCGCAGTGCTGCTCACGCCGCTCTGGGCGGCCGGCAGCATGCCGCTGTCCCTCTACACAGCGCACGTCGCCTTCCTCGGTCTGACCCAGACCGACGACCCGGAGCCGTACTACCTCGCTCAGGTCGTCGTCGCCCTGGTCTTCGCGACGCTCTGGCGGAGCCACGTCGGGCGGGGGCCGCTCGAGCAGGTGCTGGCGCTGGTCACCCGGCCGCTGCGGGCGGGCCGCACGTAGGGTCGGCCCATGGAGTCGGGCCTGCGTCGAGCCCTGGCCCGGGCCCGTGACGGCAAGGCCCTGGACCTCGACGAGGCGACCGTCCTGCTCGGTGCGCGCGGCGACGCCCTCGAGGCCCTGATGGACGTCGCTGGTCGGATCCGGGACGCCGGACTGGCGGACGCCGGTCGGCCGGCGGTCGTCACCTGGTCCCGCAAGGTCTTCATCCCGCTGACCCGCCTGTGCCGGGACCGCTGCCACTACTGCACGTTCGCGACGGTGCCCGGCCGGCTGCCCGCCCCGTACCTCACCGTCGACGAGGTCCTCGACATCGCGCGGCAGGGCGCGGCACTGGGCTGCAAGGAGGCGCTGTTCACCCTCGGCGACCGACCGGAGGAGCGGTGGGACGCGGCACGGGCGTGGCTGGAGGAGGCCGGCTACGACAGCACGCTGGCCTACGTCCGGGCGTGCGCGATCGCGGTGCTGGAGGAGACCGGTCTGCTGCCGCACCTGAACCCCGGCGTCATGACCTGGGCCGAGCTGCAGCGGCTCAAGCCGGTCGCGCCGTCGATGGGGATGATGCTCGAGACCACCGCCGACGTGCCCGCGCACGTGGGTTCACCGGACAAGGACCCGGCCGTACGACTGCGCGTCCTGGAGGACGCCGGCCGGCACGCGATCCCCTTCACCACAGGACTTCTCGTCGGCATCGGCGAGTCCCTGCGGGACCGGGCTGCGACGGTCTTCGCGATCCGCGCCGCGCACCGCCGGCACGGCCACGTGCAGGAGGTGATCGTCCAGAACTTCCGCGCGAAGGCTGACACGGCGATGCGCGCGACCCCGGACGCAGGAATGGAGGAGTACCTCGCCGCGATCGCCGTCACGCGCCTGGTGATGGGTCCGCGCATGCGCGTCCAGGCACCGCCCAACCTCGTCGACCTCGCCGAGACGGCGCTGCTGCTGCGCGCCGGGGTCGACGACTGGGGCGGCGTCTCACCGCTCACCCCGGACCACGTGAACCCGGAGCGGCCCTGGCCCCAGGTCGAGGCGCTGGCGGACATGACCGCTGCCTCCGGCTTCGTGCTGCGCGAGCGGCTGACCGCGCACCCGCCCTACCTCGCCGAGCCCTGGCTCGACCCGCGGCTCGCGCCGCACGTGTCGGCCCTCGCAGGTGCGGACGGGCTCGCGGCGGACGTGCTCCCGGTCGGTCTGCCGTGGCAGGAGCCGGACGGCGGGCTGGTGCAGTCCGGCCGCACCGACCTGCACGCCAGCGTCGACACCACCGGTCGCACGGCGGACCGGCGCACGGACTTCGACGACGTCTACGGCGACTGGTCCGCACTGCAGGTGCCCGCGCAGGTGCCGCGGCTGGACCACGACGTCGCGGCCGCGCTGCGCGTGGCGCGCGACAGGCCGGCCGCGCTCACGGCCGGCCAGGCCCTGGCCCTCATCACGGCCGACGGCGCCGACCTCGACGCGGTCTGCGCGCTGGCCGACGAGGTGCGACGGGACACGGTCGGCGACGACGTGACCTACGTCGTGAACCGGAACATCAACTTCACCAACATCTGCTACACCGGCTGCCGCTTCTGCGCTTTCGCCCAACGGCGCACCGACGCCGACGCGTACTCGCTGTCGCTGGACGAGGTCGGCGCACGTGCCGTCGAGGCGTGGGACGTCGGCGCGACCGAGGTCTGCATGCAGGGCGGGATCGACCCGCAGCTGGCCGGCAGCGCCTACCTCGACCTGGCCCGCGCGGTGACGTCGGCAGCGCCCGGTCTGCACCTGCACGCCTACAGCCCGATGGAGGTGGTCAACGGCGCAGCCCGGATGTCCCTGTCCATCGAGGACTTCCTGGTCGCCGCCCACGAGGCGGGCGTCGACTCGCTGCCGGGCACGGCCGCCGAGATCCTCGACGACGAGGTCCGCTGGGTGCTCACCAAGGGCAAGCTGCCCGCGTCGCAGTGGCTCGACGTGGTCGGCACGGCCCACCGGCTCGGTATCCCGTCGTCGTCGACGATGATGTACGGCCACGTCGACGAGCCGCGGCACTGGCTCGGGCACCTGCGCACGCTCGCGGCGCTGCAGGACACTTCGCTCGATCATGGGGCGGCGAGCTTCACCGAGTTCGTGCCGCTCCCGTTCGTGCACCACAACGCGCCGATCTACCTGGCGGGCCTCGCCCGCCCGGGGCCAACGGAGCGCGACAACCGGGCCGTCCACGCCTTCGCCCGGCTCGCCCTGCACGGCCGGATCGACCACATCCAGTGCTCGTGGGTCAAGCTCGGCGACTCCCTCTCCGCGCGGACCCTCGCCGGCGGAGCCGACGACATGGGCGGCACGCTGATGGAGGAGACGATCAGCCGGATGGCGGGCTCGGAGAACGGCTCGGCCCGCACGGTTGCGGAGTTGACGGCGATCGC
>JBKJQQ010000148.1:0-3378 GCA_046593875.1 Mycobacteriales bacterium
CATCTCGACGTTGAGCGTCTCGCGGTCGCCCTTGTGCAGCTTCTGCAGCTCCTTGATCTTGGGCGCGAGCTCCTGCATGCGGCGCTGGCTCTTGATCTGCTTGACGAACAGCGGGAACAGCAGCAGCCGCACCGTCACCGTGAGCAGCACGATCGACAGCGCCCAGGCGGGGCCGCTGCTCGGGATGAGGAACGTCGACAGCCCACGGTGGATCAGCGAGAGCAGCTGCCCGACCGGTGTGGCGAGGATGTCAAACACGGGTCTGCTCCGGGGCGTCGGTGGTGGCGGGTCTGTCCATGGTCGCCCAGGAAGGACGAACGGGCGGTACGGGATCGTGCCCGCCGGGGTGGAAGGGGTGGCAGCGGGCGAGCCGCCGGAGGGTGAGCCAGCCACCGCGCAGGACGCCGTGGGTGGTCAGGGCCTGCTCGGCGTAGGCGCTGCAGCTCGGGGCGAACCGGCACCGCGGGCCGAGCAGCGGGCTGATCCGACGCCGGTAGGCGCCGAGCACGACCAGCAGCAGGGCCCTCACCGCGCGTCCCGGGGGCGCTGGTCCCGTGGTCGCAGTGCTGCTGCGAGGGCGCCGTCCAGGTCGACGGCCAGCGCTGCCGAGGGAGCGGTGCCGGCGGCGGGGGCCGCACGGACGACCAGGCGGGCCCCGGCGGGCAGGGTCGCCACCCGGTCGCGGAGCAGGTGCCGCAGCCGACGGGAGGTGCGGTGCCGGACGACCGAGCCGCCGACGGCCTTGCTGACGACCAGGCCGGCGCGCACCGGCCCGGCGGCCTCCGCTGCCAGCAGCGCGTGCACCGTCAGGAGCGGCCGCGAGCTGCGGCGGCCGCGGCGGACGACCTCGCTGAAGTCCGCGGCGGACCGCAGGCGGTGCGCCTCGGGCAGCACCGACGTCGCCTCGCTCGCTGGAGGTCTCGCTGGACCGGTCGTCGTGACCGGCTCAGGCAGAGAGCTCGGCGCGGCCCTTGCGACGACGGCCGGCCAGGATGGCGCGGCCGGCGCGGGTGCGCATGCGCAGCCGGAAGCCGTGGGTCTTGGCACGACGACGGTTGTTCGGCTGGAAGGTGCGCTTGCTCACGACGGGGCTCGCTCTCGGGACGGGCTGCGGAGGTGCAGGGTCTGCGGGGCTTCGCGAGAGCGGGTCGGAACGGACCCGGCGCGGGCACAGACGACCTCAACGATACGGACGGCGCACAGGGGGGTCAAACAGGTGCGCCAGGACGCGCCGGTACGGAGCGCGACGAGTTCACGAGAGTGCCTTGCAGGGCGGCAGTGCTGCTGTTAGCGTCCCCCCGCCGGCCCTCCCCGCACCGGCCGGGTGCTCCTCTCCCGGTCAGTGCCTCCGGTAGGCCCACCGGTCATGAACAGTTCCTGCACACCCGCGTGACGGGCTACGGGGCGTCCGTGCGGACGGCCCCGGAACGTGCCGCCCGGCGTGGCGTCCTCGCCTCCACAGGTTGTGGACAGGTCTGTGGACAGAGTCGTCCCCGGACGGCAGGGTCGACCCGCGCACCGCCTTGGCGGGACGCCGGGCCCGCCCTCCCGGGGCGACCCGAAGGCCGACGACCGCTCCGAGCCGAGGGACCTGCGTGACCGACCCCCACCCCGATGGCGACCCCACCGAGGGCAGCCCCCCGCTCGAGCTCGACGAGGTCTGGACGCGGGCGGTGGCGGGCCTGGCCGAGGGTGCGCTGTCGCCGCAGCACCGGGCGTGGGTGGGGCTGACCCGGCCGCTCGGCCTGGTGGAGGACACCGCGCTGCTGGCCGCGCCGAACGAGTTCGCCAAGGACGTCCTGGACACCCGGCTGCGGCCGGTGATCGCCGAGGCGCTGTCGGCGGCGTACGGCCGCGACATCCGCGTCGCCGTGACGGTGCAGCCGCCTGCCCCGTCCGCGCCGCCCGCCGCCCCGCCGCAGGACCAGCCGTCGTACGACCGCCAGCAGGACGGGCCGGACCGGGACGGACTCGGCCGGGACGACCAGCGGTCGTACTCCGGGGCCTTCGGTGACCAGTCGGCGCTGGACGAGGACGACAGCTACGCCAGCGGCTACGGCCTCGGGCGCGACGAGCCGGGACCGCGCGACAACGTGCGGCCCTTCCCCGGGCGCCCTGGCGGCGGGGACAGCCGGCCGCCGGCCGAGCCCGCCCGGCTGAACCCCAAGTACGCCTTCGAGACCTTCGTCATCGGCGCGTCCAACCGCTTCGCGCACGCGGCGGCCGTGGCGGTCGCCGAGGCGCCGGCCAAGGCGTACAACCCGCTGTTCGTCTACGGCGAGAGCGGCCTCGGGAAGACGCACCTGCTGCACGCGATCGGGCACTACGCGCAGCACCTGTTCCAGGGGGCGCGGGTGCGCTACGTGAGCTCGGAGGAGTTCACCAACGACTTCATCAACTCGATCCGCGACAGCCGCGCGGAGACCTTCCGCCGGCGCTACCGCGACGTCGACATCCTGCTCGTGGACGACATCCAGTTCCTGGAGCACAAGGAGGGGACGCAGGAGGAGTTCTTCCACACCTTCAACACCCTCCACAACGCCAACAAGCAGATCGTGATCAGCTCCGACCGGCCACCCAAGCAGCTGTCGACCCTCGAGGACCGGCTCCGCACGCGGTTCGAGTGGGGCCTGATCACCGACGTCCAGCCGCCCGACCTCGAGACGCGCATCGCCATCCTGCGCAAGAAGGCCGCGCAGGACCGGCTGGCAGCGCCGCCGGACGTGCTGGAGTTCATCGCCAGCAAGATCTCGCGCAACATCCGCGAGCTCGAGGGCGCGTTGATCCGCGTGACGGCCTTCGCCTCGCTCAACCGGCAGACCGTCGACCTGTCGCTGGCCGAGGTGGTCCTCAAGGACCTCATCCCGGCCGACGGCGGCCCGGAGATCACCGGCGCGACGATCATGGCGGCGACCGCGGAGTACTTCGGCCTGACGATGGAGGACCTCTGCGGGTCGTCCCGCTCACGGGTGCTCGTGACGGCTCGGCAGATCGCGATGTACCTGTGCCGCGAGCTCACCGACCTGTCGCTGCCCAAGATCGGGCAGATGTTCGGCGGCCGCGACCACACGACGGTCATCCACGCCGACCGCAAGATCCGGGCGCAGATGCCGGAGCGGCGCGCGACCTACAACCAGGTCGCCGAGCTGACCAACCGGATCAAGACCCGGTCGCGCGGCCAGTGACCCGTACGGACCCCCGTGCGCAGGACCACATCGGAGTGACCCGTGTCACCAGGTCCCTGCACAGTGTGGGGACAAACCTGTGGACAACTGGGGACGACGGCCGGTCCTCCCGTGGAGGACGCCGCACGGCCGCCGGCTCGTCCCCAGCCGTCCACGGACGCACGGGGTCGGCGTCCACAGCGACCGCACACCG
>JBKJQQ010000190.1:0-17494 GCA_046593875.1 Mycobacteriales bacterium
GCGCGGCGGCCCAGCGTCCGGCGATCGGGGCGGTCACGACCAGCGCCACCGTCAGCGGCAGCAGCCGCAGCGCCGACGGCAACGCGTCGCGGGCCTGCACCAGCTGCAGGGACAGCGGCACGAAGACCAGCAGCACGAACACCGCGAGGCTGGCCGCGAACGCGCCGAGCATCGCCCCGAGGAAGGTGCGCGACCGGACCAGCTCGAGGGGCAGGACCGGGTCGGTCGCACGACGCTCGACGGCCGTGAACGCCACGCCGGCTCCCAGCGCGACCGCCCCCGCCACGGCCACCGGGGTGCCGAAGCCATCCCGGCCGGCCAGGACGACGGCGTAGGTGCCCGCGGCCAGCGCGAGCGCGCCGAGCACCTGGCCGGGGACGTCGAGCCCGCGCCGCCGCCCCGCCTCGTGCGCCTGTCCGCCTCCAGCAACATCATCGGCGCCTGATGATGTTGCTGCGGTCGGACAAGGCGCGGGGTCGGGGATCAGCAGCACCACGGCCGCGACCGCCGCGCAGAGCGGCAGGTTGACCCAGAAGACCGCGGGCCAGCCAGAGGCGGCCACCAGCAGGCCGCCGACGATCGGCCCGAGCACCAGCGCCGACGCCCCCGTCGCGGCCCACAGCCCGACCGCCCGCGCCCGTGGCCCCGGCTCCGGGTAGGCGGCGGCCAGGACGGCGAGCCCGCCGGGCAGCACCAGTGCCGCCCCTGCACCCTGCACGGCGCGCGCCGCGATGAGCTGGGTCGCCGTCTCCGACAGGGCGCACGCCGCCGACGCCGCCGCGAAGACGGCCAGACCGGCCAGGAAGACCCGCCGCCGGCCGGCCACGTCGGCCAGCGTGCCGCCGGTGAGCAGCAGCGCCGCGAGCGCGACGGTGTAGGCGGTGACGATGCCCTGCAGCTCGGCGACCCCGGCGCCGAGGTCGGCCTGGACGTCGCGCAGCGCGACGGCGACGACCGTGTTGTCGAGCGTCGCGGTGAACGCCGCCAGCGAGGTCGCGACCAGGACGAGGGAACGGCGCAGCGGCGTCACCGCGCCTTCCTACCCGGACAGCGCTACTGGACGGCGTCGAGCAGGTACCGGTGGTGCCCGAAGTCCTCGCGCCACGGCAGGTCGAGCATCTGCATGACGCGCTCGTCGTACGGCCGTCCGCTGGCCAGCAGGATCCGCCGCAGCTCGGCGTTGACGGCGGGCGAGGTGAACTCGACGCGGCGTAGCCGCATCGAGCGGCCGTCGCCGGTGCGCAGGACGAGGACCCCGCCGCGCGAGCTCGGCCGCATGCCGCCCTCGACGATGCTGGCCGCGGGCGCGACGCGGTACGGGCCGAACTTGCGCACCGCGACGAAGTCCGGACCGACGACCACGCGCCGGGACCACAGCGCGTAGGACAGCAGCGCGACGGCGAGGACGGCCACGACGTAGTTCCACGAGGCGTACTGCGTGAAGAGCGCGACCGGGATGTACGCGATGGCGCCGATGAAGACGCTGCTGACGCCCTCGGCGAGCGGGACGCCGACCATGCCCGTGCGCGGCTCGGGCAGCTGCGTCTCGCGCCAGACGGTGGTGACGGGCGGCGCGCTGGGGTCGCGGGGGACGGGCGGTCGTACGCGCGACGCCTTGGCGGCGGCGAGCTGGGCGGCGCGGGCCCGTCGGCGATCGCGCTCGGTCTCGGTCAGCAGCGGCACGTGCAGCTCCGTCGGCTCGGCGTGCGCGACCCGGGTGGTCGTCGTTCGACGGTAGGAGCGTCGGGCCGATGCTGCCCGTTGGAGTCAGGCCAGGCGGACGGTCACGGAGTCGACCATCCGCTGCTCGGCCTGCTCCAGCGTGAAGTCCGGGTCGCCGACGTGGTCGCGCAGCATCGCGGCGGGGGACGGCTGCTCCTCCAGCCCCGCGCGGCCGGTCTGCAGGACGTTGCGGAAGGTGTCCAGCCGCTTGCTGCCAGTCGCGTCCGGGATCGCCTGCTGGTGCGCGTCCAGGTGGTCGATCTCCTTGTGCGCGACCAGGTGGTGCGGCATCTCGTACAGCGCGCGCAGCGCGGTCTCGTCCTGCAGGGCGGTCGCGAACAGGTCCACGCTCACGCACCTACGGCGGCCCGC
This sequence comes from Mycobacteriales bacterium, assembly GCA_046593875.1. Taxonomy (GTDB): domain Bacteria; phylum Actinomycetota; class Actinomycetes; order Mycobacteriales; family SCTD01; genus SCTD01. The sequence continues at coordinate 2,095 of JBKJQQ010000190.1, forward strand.
CGTCCGCGCGTCCGCCACACGACGAACCCGACGACCAGCAGTACCGGGACGAACGGCAGCAGCGCGCCGGCGGTGACGGCGAGGACCCGGCCGGTGGAGGTCAGCGCCGACCAACCGGCCCGCAGCCCGTCGCCGAAGCCGGCCGGTGCGCCGGCGAGGACCGGCCCGCCCTCGCCGTCCAGCCGCAGCGTGATGGTGGACAGGTCGACGCGCGCGTCCAGGCTCGTCAGCCGGGCCTCGAGCGACTCCAGGTCGGCGGTCCGCTTGGTGAGCTCGGCCTCGATCTGGACGACCTCGCCGAGCTTCTCGGCCTCGCCGAGCAGCGTCCGGACCCGGCCGACGCTGGCCCGCTGGGTGGCCAGTCGGGCCTCGAGGTCGACGACCTGGTCGGTGACGTCCTCGCTGCCCAGGCGCCGGCTGCGCTCGTCGCCGAGGGCGGACAGTGCGGTGATGGTCTGGTCGAAGGCCTTCGGCGGTACGCGCAGGACGATGCTCGCGGCGCCGGCGTCCCCGGTGCCGCTGCGCTCCTCGCCGTCGACCCCGCCGCCGGCAGCCCGGACGAGCCGGCCGGCCTCGTCGGCCGCCTTGCGGACGTCGTCGACCCGGACCTCGAGGTCGGCGGTGCGGATCACGGCGAGCCCGGGGGCGGCGCGCAGGTCGAGGACCTGGCTCGTGTCCCCGCCGCCGGTGCTGCCAGCGCTGTCGGGGGCCTCCATCGCGGCGCCGGCGTCGGCCGAGGAGGTCTCGTCGCTGCCGCTGCAACCGGAGAGCAGCAGTCCAGCCAGGACCAGGAGGGGAACGGTCTTGCGCATCGGGTGCCTCCGGAGGCGTGGGGTCCCGGTACGACGGCGCGCACCATCGGCCGGTTGCCCGGGGCGCATCTCGACCCGGTCACGATCGGGCGTCCCGCAACACCATCCGGGACCCGTCTGCCGCTGGAGGCCCTCCCGCATCGTGTGGCGGCGACAGATGAGGCTCGGCGGGCCCCGGCTCCCTACGCTGGGCGACATGCACGTGGCGGTCGTCGGCGGGGGGATCGCCGGACTGTCCGCGGCCCTGGAAGCCAGCCGTCGTGGGCACCGGGTCACCGTGCTCGAGTCCGGCACCCGGCTCGGCGGCAAGGTCGCGGTCAGCGAGGTCGGCGGACTGCTGGTCGACGAGGGCGCCGACTCGATGCTGACCCGCGTCCCGGACGGCCTGCAGCTCGCGAGGGACGCCGGCCTGGAGAGCGAGCTGGTGGCACCCGCCGCCGGCCAGGCGTTCGTCTGGAGCCGCGGCGCGCTGCGACCGCTGCCGACCGGCACCCTGCTCGGCCTGCCCACCGACCTCGCCGCGCTCGCGCGCTCCGGCCTGCTCAGCGCTCGCGGCCTCAACCGGGTGCCGCTCGACCTCGTCCTGCCCGGCCGTCCGGTCGAGACCGACGTCAGCGTCGGCGATCTCGTACGACGGCGCTTCGGCCGTGAGGTCGTCGAGCGCCTCGTCGATCCGCTGCTGGGCGGCGTCTACGCCGGGCGCGCTGATCTGCTCTCCCTGCAGGCGACGCTGCCCCAGCTGGTCCGGCACGTGGCCGCCCACCGCAGCCTGCTGCTCGCCGCCCGCGCGGCCAGGGCGGCCACGCCGCCGACGGACGGCCCGCTCTTCAACAGCCTGCCGGGCGGACTCGGACGCTTGCCGTCCGAGGTCGCGAAGGCGTCCGGTGCCGACGTCCGGCTCCGCACCACCGTCCGTGCGCTGCGCCGGACCCCCACCGGCTGGCGCCTCACCACCGGCAGCGCGGCCGACCCGCAGCAGATCGACGCCGACGCGGTCGTCCTCGCCGTCCCGGCGGCTCCCGCCGCCCGCCTCCTGCAGCAGCTCACCCCCCTGGCCGCCGAGCACCTGGCGACCCTCGAGTACGCCTCCGTCGCCATCGTCACGCTCGTCTTCGAAGGTCCGCTGACGACCCGAGGCAGCGGCTACCTGGTCCCCGCCGTCGAGGGCCGCACCACCAAGGCGGTCACCTTCAGCAGCCGCAAGTGGGCGCACCTGGGCGGCGAGCACGAGGTCGTCCGCGCCAGCGTCGGCCGCTACGGCGAGACCGCCGACCTCCAGCGTCCGGACCACGAGCTCGTGCAGACCGTCCTCCAGGAGCTGGCCACCACCAGCGGCCCCCTGCCCCCCCTGCTCGACAGCCGCGTGACCCGCTGGGGCGGCGGCCTGCCGCAGTACGCCGTCGGCCACCTCGACCTCGTCCGCCGGGTGCGGGAGGCGGTCGCCGGTCAACATCGCCTCGCCGTCGCCGGCGCGGCGTACGACGGTGTCGGCGTCCCGGCGGTCGCGCGCTCCGGCCGCGAGGCAGCGAAGGCGGCGCTGGAGCAGAATGGACCGCATGAGCGCTGACGACACTTCTCCGGGCAGGCCCGAGGCCAGCAAGGCGCGCGAGCTGAACGACCAGCTGCTCTACGCGATGTACGCCGTCTTCAAGGCGACGATGCCGCTGCCGGAGGACAGGACTGCCCTGGCCGAGGACGCGCAGCAGTTCCTGGACGCCGCACTGCAGAAGGACGTCTACACCCGCGGCACCTACGACGTCGCCGGCTTCAAGGCCGACGCCGACCTGCTGGTCTGGTGGACCTGCCCGGACGTCGACGTCCTGCAGGACACCTACAACCGCTTCCGGCAGAGCGCCCTGGGCCGGCACCTCGCGCCGGTCTGGTCGAGCATCGGCATCCACCGGCCGGCGGAGTTCAACCGCAACCACATCCCGGCCTACGTACGTCGCGAGGACCCGCGCAAGTACGTCTGCGTCTACCCCTTCAACCGCTCGCTCGAGTGGTACCTGCTGCCGGACTACGAGCGCAAGGGCATGCTCGCCGAGCACGGCATCCAGGGCCGGGAGTACGAGGACGTCCGGGCCAACACCGTCGCCGCCTTCGGGCTCGGCGACTACGAGTGGCTGCTGGCCTTCGAGGCCGACCAGATGCACCGCATCACCGACTGCCTGCGGCACCTGCGCACCAGCCGGGCGCGCCTGCACACCAAGCTCGAGACGCCGTTCTACAGCGGCATCCGCAAGCCGGTCGCGGACATCGTGAGCGCTCTGCCCTAGAGCGCGCCCTCGCCGGGCTCCGGGAGCTGCGCCGGGTCGATCGGGAGCTCGAACCAGACGTCCTTGCGCCAGGGATCCTCGGACGGGCCGGTGCCCCAGTCGGTGGCCAGGACGGCGAGCAGGCCGAGGCCGCGCCCGGTGCCCGCCTGCGGACCGGCCCGCCGGCGCTGGGGGCTGGCCGCCGAGCGGTCCGACACGGTCACCCGCACGACGTCGCCCTGGTGCGCGACCTCGACGGCCAGCGAGGTGCGGGCGTGCAGCACGGCGTTGGTGACCACCTCGCTGACCAGCAGCACCGCGGTGTCCTCCAGGTGGGGCAGGTCCCACTCGCGCACGGTGTGGGCGACCAGGCGCCGGGCATCCCGGGCACTGGTCGGCTCACCGACCAGCTCCTGGCGCACCGGGGAGCTGCTCACAGGTGGCTGCTTCCCCGTGGACGGCGCCTCATGTCGCCCGTTCGGGTCAGTCCTGCGCGGGGTCGAGCCGGAGGCTGACGCTGTTCATGCAGAAGCGATCGCCGGTCGGGGTCTGCGGCGCGTCCTCGAACACGTGGCCGAGGTGGCTGCCGCACTTCGCGCACAGCACCTCGACGCGCAGCATGCCGAGGCTGCGGTCCTCGTGCAGCTCGACCGCGTCGCCCGACTGAGGCGCGTAGAAGCTCGGCCAGCCGCAGTGCGAGTCGAACTTGGTCTCGCTGGTGAACAGCGCGTTGCCGCAGGCGCGGCAGGAGTACGTCCCGACGGTCTGAGTCTCGTTGTACTCCCCGGTCCACGGCCGCTCGGTCCCGGCCTGGCGCAGGACGGCGTACTCCTCCGGGCTCAGCTCGGCCCGCCACTGCTCGTCGGTCTTGGTCACCTGGTAGCTCATGACCCGTGCAGCGCGCCGCCGCTGCGTACTGTTCCGCGCATGGCGTCGCCCTTCGTCGAGTTCGAGGTGGACACCCCCAGCGGCGAGCGGACCATCAAGGTCACCAACCCGGACCGCACGTACTTCCCGGAGCTCGGCGACCGCGGCCGCAAGATCGACCTGGTCGAGTACTACCTGGCGGTCGGCGACGGGATCGTGCGGGGCCTGCGCGAACGGCCGACCGTGCTGAAGCGCCACCCGGGGGGCGTCGGCGACGAGGCGGTCTACACCAAGCGCGTCCCGAACAGCCGCCCGCCGTGGATCGAGACGGTCACGGTGCGCTTCCCGAGCGGCCGCGACGCCGTCGAGCTGTGCCCGGTCGACGTCGCGCACATCGTCTGGGCGGTGCAGATGTCGACCTTCGACTTCCACCCCTGGCCGTCCCGCCGCGCGGACACCGAGGCACCCGACGAGCTGCGCATCGACCTCGACCCGATGCCCGGCACCGGCTGGGATGACGTCGTGGAGGTCGCGCTGGAGGTCAAGGCGCTGTACGACGAGCTCGGCCTGGTCAGCTTCCCGAAGACCTCGGGCAGCAAGGGGATGCACGTCTACCTGCGGGTCGAGCCGCGCTGGACGTTCCTCGAGATGCGGCACGCAGCCCTGGCCGTCGCCCGTGAGGTCGAGCGCCGCCGGCCCGACCTCGCGACCAGCAGGTGGTGGAAGGAGGAGCGCGGCGAGCGCGTGTTCCTGGACTACAACCGGATGGCCCGTGACCAGACGATCGCCTCGGCCTACAGCGTTCGCGCCGTCCCCCGCGCGACCGTCAGCGCGCCGCTGACGTGGGCCGAGGTACCCGACGCCGACATCGAGGACTTCGACATCTGGACGATGCGAGACCGCTTCGCCGCCAAGGGCGACGTGCACGCGGCGATCGACGACGTGCAGCACGACCTCACGCCGCTGCTGGAGATGTACGAGCGGCACGCCGAGGGCGACGCCCCCTACCCGCCGCAGTTCCCGAAGATGGAGGGCGAGCCGCTGCGCAGCCGGCCCTCGGTCGCCGGTCCGGCTGCGCAGAAGCGCGCCGAGCGCGACGCCCGGCTGCGCGCCGCAGCCGACGGGGCCAAGGCGCTGACGCCGCCCCGCCCGCAGCGGTCGCCCAAGGACCCCTAGGAGCGCGGGCGCTACCCCACAGGCTGGTCGCCGCGCGCTCGTGCCACGAGGACGTCGACCGCCTCGTCCCCGGTCAGTGAGGCGAACCCGAGGGTGGCGATGCCGAAGCGCGGGGGTCCGGCGAGCGCGGCATGCAGCGGGGCCAGGCGCTCGACGGCGTCGTCCAGGTCGACGCCCGGCAGGGCGCAGAGGAACTCCCGTACGTCGGACCGGATGAGCAGGTCCGACTCCCGAAGGCACTGCCCGAGAGCGTTGGCCAGCACGACCATCAGCGCGTCCTCGTTCAGCTGGCTGCCCTCGGCGCCGCCCGGGCTCGTCACCTGGACGTGGACCACGGTGAGGTCGCTTCCGCTCATGCGCGCCACGTCCACGTCGTGCTGCAGGGCACGAATCCCGGCGCCGAGCAGGCGGGCACCGGTCAGCGCGTCGTGCGATGTCGCCCGGCCTTCCGGCACGACGTCCGTCCGGGGGCGCTGGGCCGGCACAGCCAGCCGGTCCACCAGCGCGCCGTCGCGGTCCTGGGTGGCCTGGAGCCGCTCTTCAGCCCCGAGCTCACGGTCGCGCGTGGCGTGCGAGCGGTCGGAGGCCGCCTCCTCGCGCGCGGAGGCGGACTGCGCGCGCCCTGCGGTCACGGCGGCCTCGTCGACGGGCGACGGCGATAGAGCCTGCTGGCTGGACGCGTCGTCGTCACGGCGGTCGGCGGCGTCGTCTCGCTGGTCGGCCAGCTGGTCGCGCCGGTCGGCGGCGTCGTCCCGCAGGTCGCCGGCCTGGTCCCGCGCGTCACCGGCCTGGTCCCGCGCGTCACCGGCCTGATCCCGCGCGTCCGCCCCGCGCCGGCGCGCGTCGTCCTGCTGCTGGGCGGTATCGGCGCCGCTCCACAGCACTGCCCCGTGCTTCCGGACGGCGTCGAAGGGCGCGAAGGGATCGGTCGTGGAGGCATCGTGGTCGGAGGTGCGCAAGAGCAGCCGCGACGGGGTCTGCTGCGCCAGCCAGGTGGTCAGCTCGTCGTGGGGGAGCGGGTGGCACAGCAGGTAGCCCTGGGCGTAGTCGCAGCCCATCTGCCGCAGCAGCGTGAGCTGCCGTGGCGTCTCCACGCCCTCCGCGATCGCCGTCAGCCCGAAGCTGTGGGCCAGGGCGATGGTCGACGCGACGATCGTGGTGTCGGCCACGTCGGTACCGAGGCCGGACACGAACGACCGGTCGATCTTGATGCGGCTCACCGGGAAGTGCTTGAGGTAGAGCAGCGAGGAGTACCCGATCCCGAAGTCGTCGAGGTCGAGGTCGATGCCCAGCGCCTGCACGGCCTCCAGGACCGCCGTCGCCGCTCCGAGGTCGTGCAGCAGGGCTGTCTCGGTCACCTCGACGGCGAGGTGGGACGGGGCGCAGCCCGTCGTACGCATCGCCTGCTCGAGCGACTCCAGGAGCCCCGGGTCGCTCAGCTGGCGCGCGGAGACGTTGATGCTCACCTGCAAGGGGGCGAGCCGGGCGCCATGGAGCTCGACGGCCGCCTGGCACGCCTGGCGGATCACCCAGTCCCCGAGCGCGACGATCTGCCCGGTCCGCTCCGCCAGCTCGATGAAGGCTGCCGGCTGCAGGAGCCCGACACCCGGTCGCTGCCACCGGACGAGCGCCTCGACGCCGACGACGTCGTTCGTGGCCAGCTCGAGGATCGGCTGGAAGTGCAGCCGCATCTCCCCGGCCGCCAACCCCCGTCGCAGGTCGTCGGCCATCCGGAGCCCGCTGACCCCAGCCGCGGTGGGCGCCTCGCCCTCGAACCACACGGAGCGGTTCCGGCCGCGGCCCTTCGCGACCCCCATCGCCGCGGAGGCGGAGTTGAACAGCTGGGCCGGCGCGATCCGCGGCGCGTCCGCGCAGCCGGCGCTGACGCTGAGCTGGAGCGGCCCGTCGGGCAGGTGGAAGGGCTGCCGCGCGGCCTCGAGGACCGCGTCGACCTGCGCCGACAGCAGGCCGGCCGCGTCGGCGTGGTCCAGGACGACGACGAACTCGTCGGCCTGCCACCGGCCCACGGACGAGCCGCCGCACAGCGGGGGCAGGCGCGCCGCCAGCTCGCGCAGGACGTCGTCTGCGGCGTCGGGGCCGAAGTCCTGGTTGACCAGGGCGAAGCCGTCGACGTCCAGGACCGCCGCGGCCCGGGTCTGACCCGGGGCGACCGGCTCGGCCAGCCGTCGCTGCAGCCAGCGCCGCCCCGGCAGGCCGGTGAGGTCATCGAGCTCGAGCGGTGTCGGCGGACGGGTCCGGTCCTCGGCCGACGAGGCGTGTCCGGGCTGCCTCCCCGTTCGTGCCTCGGCGGCCACGTCGCGCCGTGCCAGGGTCGCGACCACGCCGGCGAACGAGCCGTCGGTGTCCTGGATGGGGGCGAGGTAGATCTCGACGGGGACGTGCCTGCCGTCGCGGTGCACCCCGTCCGCGTGCACCGACCTGGCCTCCCGGTGCTCGAGCAGCATCGTCCAGATCTCGTCGAAGGAGCCCTGCTCGTCGGCAGTCAGGCGCTGGCGCACCGGGCTGCCGAGCATCTCCTCCCTGGGCCAGCCCAGGAGGTCCACAGCCGCCGGGTTCCACTCGCGGATGCACCCGTCGGTGTCCAGGATGACGATTCCCTGCGGGGAGGACTTCAGCAGCGCACCGAAATGACGGCGGCGAGCTTCTGCGGCGAGCTCGCTGTCCGCGGCAGTCCTGATCGGGCTGCTCGACCTCTGGCCCGGGACAGGACGCTCGCGCGTCCCTCGCGATGAGCGGGCGGGGTCGTCCTGGTGGGAGTGCTGAGAACCCGGCATGACTCGGCCTTTCCTTGGGCAGGGGAGAGGGCTTGATTGCTTGATCACCAAGCGTCGCACGCTGTCGCCCCTCGGCACAGCCGGGTCCCTGCCGACCTTGGAACGACGGTCGAAGCAGGAGGCGGCCGCGCGGCGGCGAAAGCACAGCCCATGCGCCGTCGCCGTCTCCTGCCGCTCGCCGCCGTCCCGGCCCTCGCCGCCCTCGTGGTGTCGGTGACCGGGAGCGGTGCCGCCCCCGCTGCCGCCCCCGCCGTCCCGGCCGTCCCGGCTCTGGCCGGCATCAGCAGCTCCGAGTTCGAGGCGCTGCTCGACCCCGAGCGCGAGCCCGGCGACCCGATGCTGGCCGCCCGCGGCGGCACCGTCCCGGTCGGCGCCTTCGCCCGGGCCTCCGAGCAGGCCCTCCGCATCGGCAACGCGACCCGCGCGAGCGACCCGGCGCTCGCCGGCGCCGCGTGGGAGCTGCGCGGTCCGACCAACGTCGGTGGTCGCCTTCTCGACGTCGTCGTCGACCCGCAGCGCCGCGACGGCGTCTACGTCGCTGCCGCGAGCGGAGGCGTCTGGCACAGCACCGACGCCGGCAAGCGCTACCGCTCGGTCTGGCCCGACCACCTGACCCAGGCGATCGGTGCGCTCGCCGTCTCCACGACCGGCGTGCTGTGGGCCGGCACCGGCGAGGCAGGCCCCGGTGGCGGCTCCATCACCTACGGCGGCACCGGCGTCTACCGCTCCGCGGACGGCGGCAGGACCTGGAAGAACACGGGGCTGAAGGGCACCGACCGCATCGGCCGCATCGTCGTGGACCCGCGCAACGAGAACACCGTCTGGGTCGCCGCCAACGGCCCGCTCTACAACCGCGGCGGCGAGCGCGGCCTCTACAAGACGACCAACGGCGGCAAGACCTGGCAGCTCGTGCTCAAGGGCGCGAACGACACCACCGGCGCCGTCGACGTGCAGCTCGACCGGACCAACGGCAGCGTCGTCTACGCCGCCATGTGGGACCGGATCCGCGAGCCCGACCGGCGCCTCTACACCGGCGTCGGCAGCGGGGCGTTCAAGAGCAGCGACGGCGGCAGGACCTGGAAGCGGATCGGCGGCCCGTCGCTGGCCTCCAGCCCGACCCTCGGCCGCATCGGCCTGGCCGTCGCCCCCGACGACCCGAAGCGGGTCTACGTCCTGGCCTCCACCGAGGCCGGGCTCACCCAGGGCCTGTACCGCTCGAACGACGCGGGCGAGTCCTTCCTGGCACCGGGCGTCAACGTGCCGCTGCTGGCCGGCGGCAACCTGCTGAGCGGCACCGGTGGCTCGGTCTTCGCGTGGTGGTTCGGCCGGGTCTACGTCGACCCGAAGAACGCCGACCGCGTCTTCACGACCGGCCTCGAGCTCAACGAGACCAAGGACGGCGGCCGCACCTTCGGTGTCGTCAAGGGCGTCCACGCCGACCAGCACGGCATGGCCTGGGACCCGCGCACGCCCGGCCGGGTCTACCTCGGCAACGACGGCGGCTCGTACACGAGCAACGACAACGGGGTGACCTTCACGCACGGCGAGCACATGCCGTGGAACCAGCCGTTCTCGATCGCGGTCAGCCAGCAGGACCCGCGCCGGATCCTGGTCGGGCTGCAGGACAACGGCGGCAACCGCAACTACGCCGCCGACGACGAGCCGGCCGAGGGCGGCTACAACGACATCACGGGCGGCGACGGCACCGAGATGGCGTTCGACCCGACGAACGACGAGATCATCTACGGCTGCAGCCAGTACGGCGTCTGCGCGAGGTCCGAGAGCCGCGGCGACGGCATGGCCAGCTTCGAGCGGGAGATCGTCGGCAGCCGCAAGAACTGGCTGACGCCCATCGAGTTCGACCCGGGGGCGCCCGAGACCGTCTACACGGCCAGCGAGATCGTGCACCGGTCCACCGACCGCGGCCGGACCTGGACGCCGATCAGTCCCGACCTCACCGGCGGGCCCGGGCGCGAGACCAACCCCCTTTTCCGCGCGTACGGGACGGTCACGACCCTGGCCGTCGCCAACGCCGAGTTCCGCACGATCTACGCCGGGACCGACGACGGTCGCCTGCAGTACACCCACGACGGCGGGACCTCCTGGACCCGCGCGACCGGCCTGCCCACCGACTGGATCACCTCGGTGACCATCGACCGCCGCGACCCGGCACGGGTGGCGTACGCCAGCTTCTCCGGCTTCCGCAGCGGCAAGCAGAAGTCGCTGGTCTTCCGCACCGGTGACGGCGGCAAGACCTGGAAGGACGTCAGCGGCAACCTGCCGCAGGCCCCGGTCAACGACGTCATGGCGATAGGCGACGACCTGGTGGCGGCCACGGACGTCGGCGTCTTCCTCACCCGCAGGGCGAGCAAGGGCCTGGGCCGCAGCTGGCTCAAGGTCGGCACCGGCCTGCCGAACGCCCCCATCACCTCGTTGGACTGGCAGGCGAAGACGAAGACGCTGCTGGTCAGCAACTTCGGTCGCGGTGCGTACTCCGTGCCGCTGCCCGACCTGGGTCGTGCGGCGTCGGTCCGCGGGAAGGCGGTGCGCGCCGCCGCGGCCCCGGTCCCAGCGGTCGTCACGGCTCCGGTCGCGACCTCGGACGTCGCCCCGGCCACCAGCTCTTCCGCCGCCTCGGCGACGGAGGTCATGGCAGTGCCGGTCGCGGACGAGCGCGGCCTCCGCCTGCCCGGCGCCACCGCCCTCGCGCTCGGCCTGCTGGCCGGGCTGGCGCTGCTCGGCTACCTGTCCCGCGGGATCCGGAGCAGGCCCTCCTGGACGACGCTCACGGCGAGCTGGCCGTCGCGCGTGTAGATGCTGCCGCGGGACAGCCCGCGGGAGGCGCCGGTCCAGGGCGACTCCTGGTCGTACAGCCACCACTCGTCCGCGCGGAACGGCCGGTGGAACCACATGGCGTGGTCCAGGCTCGCGCCCAGCACGTCGCCGGTGCCCCAGGCCAGGCCGTGGTTGAGCAGCGTGGAGTCCAGCAGGGTCATGTCGCTGGCGAAGGTCACCGCGCAGACGTGCAGCAGCGGGTCGTCCGGCATCGTGCCGTCCGCGCGCATCCACACCTGCGAGCTGGGCTTGCGGTAGCCGCTGTCCTTCGCGACGCGCGGCGGGTCCCCGACGTAGCGGACGTCGATCGGCCGGGGGCGGGTGTACCAGCCGCCGAGCTCGTCGGCGTACGGCTTCATCCGGTCCTCGAGCCGCAGCAGGTCCTCGGGCTGGGCGACCTCCGGCATCGTCGAGGAGTGCTCGATGCCCTCCTCGACGATCTGGAAGGAGCAGGACAGGTTGAAGATCGGTTTGCCGTGCTGGATCGCGACCACGCGCCGGGTCGTGAAGCTCCGGCCGTCGCGGATGCGGTCGACCTCGTAGACGATCGGGATGCTCGGGTCGCCCGGACGCAGGAAGTACGCGTGCAGGCTGTGCACGGGGCGGTCGGTCGGGACGGTGCGGCCGGCCGCGACGAGCGCCTGTCCGGCGACCTGTCCGCCGAACACCCGCTGCAGCGACTCGGTCGGCTGCTTGCCCCGGAAGATGTCGACCTCGATCCGCTCGAGGTCGAGCAGGTCCACCAGCCGGTCGAGCGGGGTCACACCCTGAGTCGTCGTCACGCCGGGCAGTCTCCCAGGAACGCCCACCCGGCCCGCCGGGGGAGTGCTCTCCCGCGCAAGGACCGCTCGGGCTGGCCGTCGGTGACCTGTCGCGCGATGCTGACGCGGTGGGCCGTCGCCCCCTGACGCCCGAACGCATCCCGGAGGCCCTCATGCGCATCACCGTCACGCCGAACGGGCCCTACAAGGTCAGTGGGGGCGCTCCTCTGCACCGGGCCCGCGAGGTCAGCACGGAGGCGGGCGAGCCGGTGGCGTGGGAGCACGACGCACCCCTGCCCGCCAAGGAGTCCTACGCGCTGTGCCGCTGCGGCGCCTCGAGCAACAAGCCCTTCTGCGACGGGAGCCACGCCTCCCAGGACTGGGACGGCACCGAGACCGCCGCGACGGACACCTATGACGAGCGGGCCAAGACCCTGCCGGGATCGGGCATGTCCGTGCGCGACGACCGAGGTCTGTGCGCGCACGCCGGGTTCTGCAGCAACAAGGTCAGCAACGTCTGGAAGATGGCCCCGGACAGCGACAGCACGACCGTGAAGACCCAGCTGGCCGGGATGGTGAGCAGCTGCCCCTCCGGAGCGCTGACCTACCGGCTCGAGGGGGCGACCCACGACCTCGAGCCGAACTTCGCGCCGGGTGTCGCGGTGATCGACGACGGGCCGCTCTGGGTGACCGGCGGCGTGACCGTCGACCGCGCCGACGGCCAACCGCTCGAGACCCGCAACCGGATGGTGCTGTGCCGGTGCGGCGCCTCGAAGACCAAGCCGCTGTGCGACGGCAGCCACGCGAAGATCGGCTTCCAGGACGGCGCCGCGCACTGACCCTGGGTTGGGTCGCCGACGGCGTCGGCGGCTAGAGGACGATCATCGCCTTGAGCGTGCTGCGCCCCGCCATGTCGGCGTAGGCGGCCGGCACGTCGTCCAGGCCGTAGCTGCGGTCGAGCACCGGTCCGGGGTCGAGCGTGCCGGCCAGGACATCGGCGAGCAGCTCGGGGATGTAGGCCCGGGCCGGAGCGATTCCGCCGGCCAGGGTGATGTTGCGGCGGAAGATGGTGCCGAGCTGCAGCCCCTTCACCCCGGCGGGAACGCCCACGTAGCCGACCTTCCCACCGTCGCGGGCCGAGCCGAGAGCCGTGTCGAGCGACTCCTGGTTGCCGACGCACTCCAGCACCGAGTCTGCGCCGCCGCCGGTCAGCTCCCACACCTCGGCGACCGCGTCGGCGCCGCGGACGGTGACCACGTCGGTCGCCCCGAAGCGCCGGGCCAGCGCCAGCCGGTCCTCGTGGTGGCCGAGCGCGATGATCCGGCCGGCGCCCAGGCGGGCGGCGGCCAGCACACCGCACAGCCCGACCGCTCCGTCGCCGACGACCACGACCGTGCCGCCGGCCTCGACGCCCGCGGAGACCGCGGCATGGTGACCAGTCGGCATGACGTCGGTCAGCGGCAGCACGCTGCCCAGCCGCGGGTCGCCGGCCAGGTCGGCTGGTAGGCGTACGAGGGTGCCGTCGGCCTGCGGGACGCGCACCGCCTCGCCCTGGCCGCCGTCGCCGGCCGGGCCGCCGAAGAAGCCGCCACGCACGCAGGAGGAGGGCAGCCCGCGCCGGCAGTGCTCGCAGCTGCCGCAGGACCAGGTGAACGGTGACAGGACCAGGTCGCCGACCGCCACGCTCGTCACGTCGGCACCGACCGCGTCGACCACACCGAGGAACTCGTGACCGATCCGGGTGCCGGCCTCCTTCGGCAGCCCACCGCCGTACGGCCAGAGGTCGGAGCCGCACACGCAGGCGTGCGTCACGCGGACGACGGCGTCGCGGCCGGACTGCACCTGTGGGTCCGGCACCTCCTCCACACGGACGTCCTTCGGGCCGTGGAAGACAGTGGCGCGCACGCTGGGGCTCCTCATCGCTGGGGGGACCGGCACCGTACGACGACACGGTGCTCGGGTCAGAGGCGGGCGCGTCCGTCGTCGACCCGCACTGTGCGCGTCACGTGCACGGCCTCGAGCAGCCGCCGGTCGTGGGTGACCAGCAGGAGCGTCCCCTCGAAGGCGTCCAGCGCCTGCTCGAGCTGCTCGATCGCCGGCAGGTCGAGGTGGTTCGTCGGCTCGTCCAGGACGAGCAGGTTCACGCCGACCGCCTGCAGCAACGCCAGCGACGCCCGCGTCCGCTCACCCGGTGACAGCGAGCCGGCGGGCCGGTGCACGTGGTCGGCCTTCAAGCCGTACTTGGCGAGCAGCGTCCGCACCTCGGCGGCCGGCCATGCGGTGAGCTGCTCGACGACCTCGACCACCGTGGCGGAGCCGGTGAAGGCCGAGCGGGCCTGATCGACCTCGCCGAGACGCACCCCTGGACCGAGCGACTGCCGGCCGGACGCGAGCGGCAGGCGGCCGAGCAGGGCCTGGAGCAGCGTCGTCTTGCCGGCGCCGTTCGGGCCGACCAGCGCGATGCGGTCGCCGTAGGCCACCTGCAGGTCCACCGGCCCGAGCACGAACTCGCCCCGGCGAACGACGGCCTGGGACAGCACGGCAACGACGTCGCCGGACCGGGGCGCGGCGGCGATCTCCATCCGCAGCTGCCACTGCTTGCGCGGCTCCTCGACCTCGTCAAGGTGCTTGAGCTGGGACTCGATGCCCTTCACCCGGGAGGCCGCGTGCGTGGCCGCCTCGATCCGCGCGCCCTTGGCGGCCCGGTCGTTGTCGGGCGTCTTGCGCTTGGCCCGCAGCGCTCCGCGCACCGACTGCTCGCGCTGGCGCTGCGCCTGCGCGACGAGTCCGGTGCGCTTGTCGTCGAAGTCCTCGTACGCGTCGCGGGCCTGGGTCCGGCGCAGCGCCCGCTCGACCAGATAGGCGTCGTAGCCGCCGCCGTAGAGCGTGGCTGTCCGCGACGGCTCGTCGACGTCGAGGACCGACGTGATCACGCGGGCGAGGAACTCGCGGTCGTGCGACACGACGACCAGCCCAGCCTGCAGGCCGAGGACGAACTCCTCCAGCCGCTCGAGGCCGGCGAAGTCGAGGTCGTTGGTCGGCTCGTCGAGCAGGAAGACGTCGTAGCGGGACAGCAGCACCGAGGCCAGCGAGGCCCGGGCCGCCTGCCCGCCGGACAGCGTCGTCGTGGCGGCGGCGAGCAGGTCGAGCGGCAGGCCGAGGTCGGCGCACACCTGCTCGGTCCGCACGTCGAGGTCGGCACCACCGAGGTCCAGCCAGCGGGTGAGCGCCTGGTCGTAGTCCGGACCGGCGGCCCCTGTCGACAGCGCCTCCAGCGCCTCGTCGAGCCTGGCCTGGGCGGCAGCGACCCCGGTACGGCGAGCCAGGAAGTCGGTGAGCGTCTCGCCGGGAAGGCGGTCCGGCTCCTGCGGGAGGAGCCCGACGGTGGCCGACCGGGGGGCCAGCGAGACGGTCCCGGTGTCGGGGACGAGCCCTCCGGACAGCGCGGACAGCAGCGTCGACTTGCCCACGCCGTTCGGCCCGACGACCCCGATCCGCGAGCCGGGGGCCACGGTCAGCGAGACGCCGGACAGCACGAGCGACGGGCCTCGGACGACCGTGAGGTCGGAGGCGACGAGGGTGGCGGACACAGGCTCGACGCTAGCGATCTCCCGCCAGTCCATCCGCCGTGCCGACGAGGCGCGCTGCCTCATGCTGCGGCGGCAACGCTCAGCGCGCCCCAGCCGAGTTCGTGGATGTGGCGTCCGTCGCGCAGGCGCAGGGTGCGGTGGCCGTCGTGGAGGTCGTGGTGGCAGTGCTCGCAGGCCGGGATGGTGTCGCGCAGGCGGGTGTGGCCGGTGAGCCAGAACGGTTCGACGTGGTGCGGGACGGTGATCGTGTTGGGGCAGCCGGCGACGGCGCAGGTGCTGCCCCACTGCGCGCGGAGGGCGCGGCGTTCT
>JBKJQQ010000236.1:0-35947 GCA_046593875.1 Mycobacteriales bacterium
CGCGCCGGTCCGCCGGCGCCGAGGGAGGCGTACGCGTTCCTGGTGGGCGCCCCGGTCTTCAACACCGGTGAGCGGCGGCATCCGTCGCTGGCGGGTTCGATTCCCGTCCGCCTCCGCCAAGCGTGACGCCTTCCTGCAGGTCAGCGGTACACCGCGGTCGAGGTGGTGGACCAGCTCGCTGGTGTCGTGTCCTTCCTGTTGACGGGTCCACGGGCCCAGCTTCAGCGCGTCCAGCACGAACGTGGCGCAGACCCGCCCGGATGAACCGGAATCGGTGCGCTGCGGCAGCTCGATGGTGCCAAAGCCGCGGCTGGATGCGACGCTCCCTCGTACCGGGTCGGGGGATAACGTGCGCTTGCTCCGGTCGCGGCAAGGGGGGGGTGGTCTGCGTGGGCGATCCGCGTGCGGCGCACGCGCCCGCGGCGGTGGCTGACGTCGCCGCCGACGACGTGTGGCGCACCGCTGCGGACGAGTCCGAGGACGCCATCATCGGGCTGGACGAGGCGGGCCTGATCACGCAGTGGACCCGCGGTGCCAGTCGGCTGTTCGGGTACGACGAGGCTGACGTGGTCGGGCAGCCGAGCGAGCTGCTCGTCTCGCCCGACAGGGCTCAGGAGCACCGCCAGCGGGTCGCGCGCGTCGTCGGGGGCGAGCGCATCGACCGGATGGGGCTGACCGGTCAGCACCGCAACGGCACCCTGGTCCCCGTCTCGCTCACGATGGTGCGGCTGCCCGACGGGCACGGGGCCTGCGTCGTGGCGCGCGACGTCAGCGAGCGCGACTTCGCGCAGGCCACCCTCGCCGAGAGCGAGCTGCGGCTGCGGGAGGCCCAGGAGCTGTCCCATGTCGGGCTGTGGCTCTGGGACGCCACGGTCGACATGGTCCAGCTCTCCGACGAGCTGTACCGGATCCACGGGGTCGACCCACGAGACTTCGACGGGACGCTGACGGCGTACCTGGCCCTGGCCGCACCGAGCGAGCGCACCACTCTGGCTCGCGACCTGCACCGCGCCATCGAGGGGGAGGCACCGCTCGAGCTGGAGTACCACATCGTGCGTCCGGACGGCTCGAGGGGATGGCTGTACACCCGAGCCACGGTGGAGCGCGACGCGACCGGCCGGGCGATCGGGCTGCGCGGCGTCTGCCAGGACATCACCGAGCGCCGGCGGGCCGCCGATGTCCTCGCCCGGCAGGCCTTGATGCTCGAGCTCCTGAAGGTCATGGCGGTCGCCGCCAACGAGGCCGAGACCCTCGACAGCGCGCTTCGTGACTGCGTACGCGCCTTCTGCGAGCACTTCGACTGGCAGGTGGGGCACGCCTACGGGATCGGCGCCGACGACGCGGTGCACGACGCGATCTGGCACGTCGCTGACGACCGGTACCAGTCGCTGCCGGCCCTGTCGAAGGGGCTGGCGCACTCCCGGGTGGGGCTCCTGGCGCAGGTACGGGCACGGCGCACGCCACTGTGGATCACGGACCTGCACGAGGTGTCCGCCGGCAGCGCAGCCGCCCGCAAGGGCCTGATGACCGCGTTCGCCTGCCCGGTCTTCGAGGGCGGCGAGCTGGTCGCGGTCCTGGAGTTCTTCACCGACGACCGCCGCGAGCGCGACCAACAGCTCATGGACACCGCGGCACACGGGGCGAGCCAGCTCGGCCACGTCGTCGAGCGCGCTCGCGCCAGGGAGGCCCTCGCCCGGCAGGCCCTGCACGACGGGCTGACCGATCTGCCCAACCGGAGCCTGTTCCTCGACCGCCTGCGGCACGCCCTGTCGGTTCTGGAGCGCCAGTCGTCCCACCTCGCGGTGGTCTTCATCGACCTCGACAACTTCAAGATCATCAATGACAGCCTGGGTCACAACGTCGGCGACATCGTGCTGAGGAGGATGGCTACTCGGCTGCTCGGGGTGATGCGCCCCGGCGACACCACGGCGCGTTTCGGCGGCGACGAGTTCATGGTCCTGTGCGAGCAGCTGCCGACGGCGGAATCCGCCATCTACTACGCCGAGCGGCTCCTGCAGGCAATCGTTGAGCCGATCGACCTCGGCCTCGAGATCGGTACCGTGGTCACCGCCAGCGCCGGCATCGTGATCACGAGCGACGGCGCGGCGGCCGCGGACGACCTGATCCGCGACGCGGACGCAGCGATGTACCGCGCGAAGGAGGCCGGCGGCGCGCACTACCAGGTCTTCGACCAGGCCCTGCACGAGCGGGCCGCCAACAAGCTGACGGTGGCGACCGAGCTGCGGCGCGCGGTGGAGAACGACGAGTTCCGGCTCGTCTACCAGCCGCAGGTCCGGCTGGCCGACCGGTCCTTCTACGGCGTCGAGGCGCTGGTGCGCTGGCAGCACCCCGCACGCGGCCTGCTGCTCCCCGGTGACTTCATCGCGGTCGCCGAGCAGACCCACCTCATCGTTCCCCTGGGAGCCTGGGTCCTGCAGGAGTCATGCCGTCAGCTGGCCCGTTGGCAGTCGGCCGGCGGCCCGACCCGCGACCTCACGATGTGCGTCAACGTCTCGGCCGTGCAGCTGGCAAGTTCCGATCTCATCGACGTCGTGGCAGAGGCCATCGTCAGCACAGGCATCGACCCGTCGACGCTCTGCCTGGAGATCACCGAGAGCGTGCTCATGGCCGACGCCGAGGCCGGTCTGGAAGCCCTGCTGGCCCTCAAGATGCTCGGCGTGTGCATCGCCGTTGACGACTTCGGCACCGGCTACTCGTCGCTGGCGTACCTCAGCCGCTTCCCGATCGACGTCATCAAGATCGACAAGGGGTTCGTGGACCCGCTCGGGCGCGGTGACGTTCGTGCGGAGTCCATCGTCCGAGCGGTCATCGAGCTCTCGCGCGCACTCGGGCTCATGCCGCTGGCCGAGGGCGTCGAGACGCTCGAGCAGCTGAACGACCTGGTCGCGCTCGGCTGCGAGGCTGCGCAGGGGTACTACTTCGCGCGTCCCCAGTCACCGGCCCTGCTGGACACGCTCCTGGCCGACCCGGGGTGCTTCGCCTGACCCGCGGCGCCGGCGCCCCCACCGTCCCCGCTACGGTCGCGCCGTGACCTCGCCCCCGGCTACCGGAGCAGGCTCGGGGAGAGCCTCCTTCGTCGTTGATCCGGCTGCGTCCGCCCTGCTGATCGAGGCGCGCAGCACGGTCGGTCCGATCGAGCTCGCGACCACTGCACTCACCGGCGCAGCGCAGGTCACCCTCACCGACGGCCGCATCGCCCGGGACGCGGTGCCCGCCGCGGCGCTCGAGCTCGAGGTGGAGTCGCTCACCAGCGGCAACGCCCTGTACGACGCCGAGGTGCACCGGCGGCTCGACGCGCGGCGGTTCCCGGTGATCAGGGCCGATCTCGCCGGGGCCACACCGCTCGACGAGCACCGCTGGTCGCTCGAGGGCGGCCTCACCATCCACGGCACCACCCGCTCGATGCGGGGCAGCGCCGACGTCCGCCTGCTCCGCTCGGGCATCCTGCGCATCGTGGGTGAGCAGGTCATCGACATCCGCGACTTCGCCATCAGCCTGCCCAGCACGCTCATGCTCCGGATCTACCCGGACGTGACCGTGCGGTTCCGCATCGACGCGCGACGGGAGGACTGATGGGCGTGCTGCTGGGCTTCTTCGTCGGCTGGGCTGTGGGTGCACGTGGTGGCAAGCAGGGTTACGACGAGGTCGTCGCCGCTGCCAAGGAGGTGCTCCGGTCCGAAGAGATCGCGACCCTGCAGGCAGCCGTGCGGATGCACGCGGAGTACACGCTGCGGCAGCTCGCCGACTGGTTGCAGGAGACCCGCGAGAGCGGCGGAGCGGTCGACGACGTGCTGGCCCGGGTCCGTCGCATGGTGCTGACGGTGGACGACGACGACGTGTAGCGAGCAGGCCGTCGTGGCCGCCCTTTCTCACGGCCGCCAGCAGGCCACGAGGCGCCCGTCGAGCTCCAGCTGGACAACCGCGCGTGCCGTGGCTCCGCTTCCTCGTCGACAGCCAGGGCGAAGCGCAGGCCCGATGACGTGGCGCGCGTTCGGCGCTATCCTCCGGCCCTGCCGATGCCTGGGGCGCATGAACACCGGTGGTGACGAGGAGTGGGCGTGCGGCTGTTGCGGAACCTGGTCCTCGTCGGCGTTGCTGTCGCCGTGGTGCAGTCCCTTCCGGATGTCGCCAGGTACCTCCGGATGCGCAATCTGTAGGCGGCACCGCGGGTGACCCGGTACGAGGTCCAGCGCTCACGGTCGGCCGTCGAGATCTTCGCACGCTCCACCCTGCGGCCCTTCCGTGGTGCTGCGCCCGTGTCGGGCCACGTGGACGCGGTGCTTGCAGACGGGCGGCTGGATCTCACGCAGGCGTGCTCGGGGCGGTTGACGCTGCGGGTCGAGGACCTGCACGGCGAGGTGCAGCATCTGGACCGCGAGCTGCGCAGTCGGATGAACACCCAGCGCTACCCGGCCGTCACCGCTGCCCTCCAGGAGGTGACGGCCGGCCCCGACGGCGCATACGTGATGGCGGGCGACCTCACGCTGCACGGCCGCACGCAGCGGGTCGCCGGCACCGCCAGCGTGACCGGGGACGCTGACGGGCTGCTCACCCTGCAGGGCGTGCTGCAGCTCGACATCCGCGAGTTCGGCCTGGTCCCGCCGAAGCTGCTGATGCTCAAGGTCCACCCGCAGGTCGAGGTCCGGCTGGAGCTGGTGGCCGTGGCCGTCCTGACGACCTGACCGGTGGCGACGGGCACGTGCGCACGGAGGTCGAGGCTCGACGCCGCCCTGCTCGTCGACGCCGGTGTCGTCGTCGCTGTGCGGGTCGGCCGGCCAGCGGATCAGCAGATCCGCGGGAGCGGGTCCCCGACAAGCATGTCGATGAGCCGGTGTCCGCCGAAGGTCGTGCGGCCGAGGACCCGACCTGGCGGCTCGTCCTTGACCTCGCCGACGATGGCGGCATCCACACCGGACGGCAGCGCGCGCATCGCTGCGAGCGCCGCGTCGGCGTGCTCCGGCGCGACGAAGGCGACGAGCTTGCCCTCGTTGGCGACGTAGAGCGGGTCGATCCCGAGCATCTCGCCAGCGCCGACCACCTCGGGTCGCACCGGGACGCGGCTCTCTTCCAGGACGATCCCGACCTCGCCGGCCAGAGCGATCTCGTTGAGGACGGTGGCCACGCCGCCGCGGGTTGCGTCGCGCATGCAGTGCAGCCCGTCACCGCACGTCGCCATGAGCGCCGCCGCCAGGGTCCACAGGGGTTGGGTGTCGCTGCGCACGTCTGCCGCGATGTCGAGGTCGCCGCGTGCGAGGAGGATGGCGATGCCGTGGTCCCCGACCGTTCCAGACAGCAGCACCTTGTCGCCCGGCCGCACCCGCTGCGGCGACAGCGCGACGCCTTCATCGATCAGACCGATGCCGGTGGTCACGATGTACAGCGAGTCGCACCTGCCGCGTTCGACGACCTTGGTGTCGCCGGTGATCACGCAGACGCCGGCGTTGCGGGCGGCCTCACCCATCGCCTGCACCTCCGCAGCGAGCGCCTCGGCGGCCAGCCCCTCCTCCAGCACGAGGGCCGCCGACAGGGCGAGCGGCCGAGCGCCGGAGACGGCCAGGTCGTTGACGGTGCCGTTCACGGCCAGCTCGCCGATCGACCCGCCGGGAAAGCGGATCGGGCGGACGACGTAGGCGTCGGTCGTCATCGCCAGCCGGCTCGCCCCCGCGGTCAGCAGCCCCGCGTCGGCCAGCTGGTCGAGGGCGGGGTTGCTGAGCGCGGGGACGATCAGGCCCTCGACAAGGGACCGGCTCGCCTTGCCGCCGGCGCCGTGCGCCATCGTCACGCGCTCGTCGCGGAAGCGCTGCGGCCGGCGCCTCATCTGCTCGATGCGGTCGCCCACCTGGTCCTCGGTGACGCCGGGTGCCACCTGGCCGCGGATCACCGCAGCACCTCCAGGCTCAGCCGCTGCTTGGCGTACTGGCCGTAGTTGTAATAGGCCGCGCAGGCTCCCTCGGAGCTGACCATGCAGGTGCCGATCGGTGTCTCCGGCGTGCAGGCCGTGCCGAAGACCTTGCACTCCCAGGGCTTCAGCACCCCCTTGAGGACCTCGCCGCACTGGCAGGCCTTGGGGTCCGCCACCCGCACGCCGGGCAGCTCGTAGCGCAGCTCTGCGTCGTACCTGGCGTACTTCGGGGCCAGCTGCAGCGCGGAGTGCGCAATGGAGCCCAGGCCTCGCCATTCGAAGAACGGTCGGAGCGCGAACACCTCGGACAGCACCCTCAGGGCGACCGGATTGCCGTCGTACTGGACGACGCGGCCGTACTGGTTCTCGACCTCGGCCCGGCCCTCAGCGAACTGCTTCA
Organism: Mycobacteriales bacterium; assembly: GCA_046593875.1. Lineage (GTDB taxonomy): Bacteria > Actinomycetota > Actinomycetes > Mycobacteriales > SCTD01 > SCTD01. Next base: position 6,324 of record JBKJQQ010000236.1, read on the forward strand.
TGACCATGTGCACGGACTGCAGCAGGTCCAGCGGCTCGAAGCCGGCGCACACCAGTGGCATCGAGAAGTCGCGGGAGATCCACTCGTAGGGGCGGCAGCCGATGACCGTGGACACGTGCCCCGGGCCGAGGAACGCGTCGAGCCGCAGGTCAGGGGAGTCGAGGATCGCCTTGATCGCCGGGATGATCGTGACGTGGTTGCAGAAGACCGAGAAGTTCTCGATCCCCTCCTTCTCGGCTCGCAGCACGGTCAGGGCAGTGGACGGCGCCGTCGTCTCGAAGCCGATCGCGTAGAAGACCACCTGGCGGTCGGGGTTCTGCCGGGCGATGCGCAGCGCGTCGAGCGGCGAGTAGACCATCCGGATGTCGGCGCCGCGGGCGTTGGCCTCCAGGAATGAGCCGCGGCCGCCGGGCACGCGCATCATGTCGCCGAAGCAGGTGAGAATGACGCCCTCGCGCTCGGCGATCGCGATGCCGTCGTCGACGCGGCCCATGGGGATCACGCAGACCGGGCAACCCGGTCCGTGGACCAGCTCGATCTGCTCGGGCAGGTGGTCCTGCACGCCGTACCGGTAGATGGTGTGCGTGTGCCCGCCGCACACCTCCATGATCTTGTAGTGCCGACCGGGGTCGCACAGCGCGGAGATCTCGCGGGCCAGCACCTCGGCCAGGTCGGCATCCCGGAACTCGTCGACGAACCTCACCCTTGGGCCTCCGTGGGTTGGACGCGCTCGATCGCCACGCCAGCGTGCACGAGCACTCGGTCGCCCGGGGCCACGGCACCGACAAGCTCGGTCGCGACCAGCTCGGTCCGGCCGTCGTCGTCTCGGCAGACAGCGTCGGAGCCGTCGACCGTTTCCACGATCAGCACCAGGGCGATGTCTCCACAGGTGATGCAACCGGGCTCCGCACGGCAGGAGTCGGTCACTCGATGCTCGACTCGGCCACGGCCTGAAGCTCGTCGGTGAACGACTGTCCCATCATCTCCAGCATCGACAGGGCCTCGGCGGCCTGCTTCTCGTCGACCTTCGACATCGCGAACCCGACGTGGATCAGGACGTAGTCACCGACCTGCAGCGGCGTGTCCTCCATCAGCCCGATGTTGATCTTCCGCTTCACGCCGACGACGTCGACGAGTGCGAGCTGGTCGTTGTTGCCCTCGAGGAACTCCACGACCTGCCCGGGGATGGCGAGGCACACCGCGATCACTCCCCGTCGTGAGTGTGGGCGGGGACGAGCTCGGCGGCCCGGTCGGCAGCGGCGTCGACGTACTCGACCCACTCCAGGACGACGTCGTCGCCGCCCTCGACCGCGACGTCGAGCGAGCCGCAGGACGGGCAGGCAGGAGACGGGTCCGGCGACCGGAAGTCGTTGCGGCAGTCCATGCAGTGCCCGCGGACCGTGACGACGACCAGCGTCGTCACGGCGTCCGCGGCGGGCCCGTCCATCGCGACGATCTGGAAGGACTGCTGAAAGGCGGCCGCGTCGATCCGATGGAGCGCGCCGATGCGCACGCCGATGGCGGCGACCGCACGACCGCCCGCTCGTCGCTCCACGGCCTCGAGCACCCCCTCGCAGTAGCTCAGCTCGTGCACGCGATCACGCCTTCCGCATAGGCAGGTTCCGGCATCCAGTGCACGCCGACGAGCGCTCCGAGGAGCAACCCGGGTCCGACAGTGACGGTCATGCCGTTGGCTCTCACGGCAGGTCCTCTCTCGCACGTGGGGTGACGGACACGGGAGCCCGGTCCGTGATGGGGCGCAGTGTGGTGGCGAGCAGCTCGTGCACCAGCGCAACGGCGCCGTCGACGGCAGCCGCGACCGGGGCTGTCAGGCCCATGCCCTCGCCGACGTCGGCCGGCTGGCAGCCGACGACGTAGGTCGGGGGCAGCAAGCCGCCGAGCTGACCGAGGCTCCCGAGCACGGCTACCGGTGCCATGCCGTGTGCGTCGACGTCGCCGTCGCCGAGGTCGTCCGGTCCGATCTCGAGCACGGTCAGGTCGCCGGGACTGCCCTTGCCCGGCAGGGCGTCGACGACGACGAGGGCGTCGTAGCCGTCGAGCAGGTCGTACGCGAGGTGCATGCCGCGGATGCCGTAGTCCACGACCTTCACCCCGGTCGGCAGTGCTTCGGCGGCCAGTCGCCTGGCCACCTCGCTGCCGAAGCCGTCGTCGGTGAGGAAGAGGTTGCCGATCCCGGCGATGAGCACGCCCTTGCTCATGGCGCCTCCGCTCGTGCATCCAGCGGCTCGATCTCATCGGGCGCGAAGTAGTAGAAGCGCCCGGTCGCGTTGTAGAGGTCGGCCCCCGGGTCGTCCTCCAGCGCCACGCCGACGTGGGTGTTCCCGTCGACGTCGAAGTAGACCCGGGACACCACGGCGGTCAGGCCGGCCAGAAAGATGTCCTGCGCGTCGGCCCGTCGCGTCGGACGCAGTCGGACGCGGCTGCCCTTGGCGACAGGGACGCCGCTGACCACGACGACGTCCTGTTCGGGGTCTGCCCTGGCGTCCTGCTCGGCGTCCCACCACGGCACGTCGTCGCCCTGGGTCGGGACCTCGCCGCGACGGGCGCCGTGCAGGCCGCCGAGGGAGGCGTCCGTCATCGTGTCGCAGCGCTCGAGGATCGCGGCTGCTCGCGGGTCGGTGCCCCGCGCGTCGATCTTCTCGGCGTCGGTCATCGTCATGATCCGCAGGGTCAGGATCTCGTCGATCTCGGTCGCGTCGAAAAGGTCGCCCACGCTCTCCGGCGCGATCGTGGGGTGGTCGCCGAGGATGATCGGCGAGACGAGCACGGCATCGCTGCCGTCGTCCGCACCGACCAGCACCGGCCAGCACCGATCCTGGCCGCAGGCGGCCGCGTCGGCGGCGGCCCAGCCCGGACCGTCGAGCAGCGACACGACCCGAGTGCCGACAGTGGCGACGAGCAGGTGCGTGCCGACGAGCGAGTAGCGCGCGGCGACGTCGCGGTCGGTCCAGCCGGGCACGGTTCCCGGCGACCAGGCCGTGTCGTTGGTGACGGCCAGCCGCAGGACGGCGAGTCGGGCGTCGACACCCGGCCTGGCGCTCGTCGTGACGCGGGCGGACAGGGCCCAGCGGCTGCGGACCAGGCGGCCGACGAGGCGACCGGCGTCGTGGAGCAGCTCGACCTCCTCACCCCCTGGCACGTCGACCGGATGCTCCTGCGCCTGCCCGGGGCACACGCCGTGCAGCGGCACCTCCCGGGCCACCGCCTCGTGGAACGGGATCCACCGGGTGACCCCGACGACCAGCTCGTCGACGGGGTCCCACCCGTCGCCGGTCCAGCGCTCCACCACGCGCGACTGGACCTGCAGGAACCGCAGCAGCACGTCCACGGCCGCGCCCGCCCGTGCCTCGATCAGGACCTCCGAAGACATCGCGGGGGGCTCCCCGACGCCTGCCTCTGCGGCACCGGCCGGGCCGAGGACCCCGAACTGCCAGCGGACCTGGTTCTTCGACGAGGTCGACCGGTAGGGGTACAGCAGGTACCCCTCGTACAGCACGGCGTCCGCGACCTGGCGTGCGGCGGTGAGACTCACGGCACCACCGCCTCCGCCGGGACGAGCGCTGCAACCGTCTGCTCCCACGTCGTGAATCCCCGGTCGGACCGGAACCTGGTCAGCGCGTCGATCGCCTCGCGGTCGAGCCGGATCCAGCCGCCGCCGGGGAAGTAGAGGTCCATCAGCCGACGCCAGCCGCTGACCGGCAGGCGGCAGGGTGCCTCGAGCGACCACGACAGCTGCTCGACGGTGAACCCGGTCGCGCCGCGGGTGAATACCGTGCCGCTGAACAGCAGAACCAGGTGGATGTCGCCGTCGCGCAGCGCGTGCAGGTACTTGCTTGCGCTCACGTCGAAGTCGTACGTGCAGGCGACCGGCAGGTCCACCTCGGTGCTGCCGTCGAACCCCTGCACGAGCGCGGTGGCGTGCGTCCACAGGAACGGCTTCAGCGTCGTGCCGTAGCGCTCCGGCGGTCCGAACAGGTCGCGCAGCCCGTCCTGCTCCGCGGCGTCGTACGGGCGCCGCTGCGGCTCGATGCGCAGCTGGCAGCGCAGGGCGATGGCGTGCACCACGGCAGCGCTGGACTCGGTGATGCGCAGCCGGAACAGCAGGTGGGGGGCGGCCGCGTGCTCCTGCGGGCGGACGTCGAGGACCTCGATGCGCAGCTCGGTCACGACGCGGGTCGGCTCTTGGCGCGGACGCCGTCGAAGAACTCCGTCATCCGGCGCCGCACGTCCTGGCCGCCGTCGAAGCCGCGCCAGAGCTGGCGGAGGTAGCCGACCAGCTCGTAGCAGACGTCGATGGGGACCAGGAACGCCTCGACCCGCTGCCCGTCGGTGCGGACCAGGAGCGCCTCCACGTCCGTGCGCAGCGTCGCGAGCCCCGGCGCCGCCGCGACCACCCGTTCCCACGCCGCCAGCGAGAGCTCGGACTCGGTCGCCCCGGCCGGGCCCGGGTAGAACGCGACGACGCGGTCCAGGGCGGAGTTGAGGAACAGGAACGCCGTACCGACGGGCAGCTCGAGCTCCTCCCACACAGGTGCGGGCAGGTCGGCGAAGGACAGGTAGCGGTCCGGCACGGCACGGTGGGAGAGCGCGGCGTCGTCGTGGGTGAACAGCAGGTAGCAGGGCCGGCAGGTGCACAGCATCGACCGCGTCACGACGTTGACCACGTGCTGGTGCACGTCGGCGACGGGGGCGGTGCACATCTCGCAGCGCTCGTACGGCGAGGGCTCCGGCCGGCTGGTGCGGATGCGCGCGAGCACGGCCAGGGCGCCGGGCCTGGTCATGCCGGGACCGCGGCGCGGACGGCGACCTCGACGATCCCGTCGCGCTCGAGCAGGGGGACCGGGTCGAGGTGCCGGTGCGGGGCGTCGAGGTCGACCCCGGCACGTCGTACGTCGAAGTGGGCCTGGCAGTCGCGGCAGGTGAGCACGGCGCTGCCGGGCGTCGCGGGGGAGCGCTGCAGGCCGGCGCCCTCGAACGACGCCGAGCACCCCGGACAGCTGTCGCGGTAGGCGTACACACCCGAGGTCAGGCGGCACAGCACGACGTCGAGGCCCTCGACGGTGAGGCGATGCAGCCGGCCGACGGCAAGGTCGTCGACGGCGATCGCCCGGGCCCACGTCACGCCGCCCGCGGGCTCGGCGGCACGCAGCCGAGCGGTCAACTGGTCGACCGGGATGACGGTCCCGGCAGTCTTTGCGGCCTCCTCGACGTCGATGCGGACGACCTCGGGGGCGGCAGCGCGGATGGCTTCCTCGACGGCGAGCTCCAGGGTCACCGCGGACGAGGCGCAGCCGTCGCAGCTGCCGAGCAGCTGCAGGCGCACGACGCCCTCGGCGCTGACGTCCAGCAGCCGGACGTCGCCGCCGTGCGAGCCGAGGTACGGCCGGACGTCGTCCAGCGCCTGCTCGATCCGGTCCTCGACGCCGTAGGGGTGCAGGCCGTGCACGAGGAGCAGCCCGGAGACGAGCTCGTCCGCCGCGAGCGACCCCAGCACCCCGTCCGTCAGGGCGCCTGCGTCGTAGGCGATCTCGAGCACGCGCTCCAGCCCCGCGCCGTAGAGCTCGACGACAAGGCGGACGAGCTCCTCCGCCCGCTCCCTCGCCATCGGGCCCGCCGCGGCGCTCGCCTCCAGCAGCAGCTCGATCCGCTCGCCGACCGCCGCGGGGTCGACTCCGGGCGCCGTCACTCGTCGGCCGAGACGGCCGCGGTGGGGGAGTGCACCTTCTTCAGCGTCTTGCCTTCGCCTAGGTACATGTGCACACCGCAGGGCAGGCAGGGGTCGAAGCTGCGCACCGTGCGCATGATGTCGATGCCCTTGAAGTTCTCCCGGGTGTTCTCCTCGAACAGCGGTTGGTCCTGCACCGCTTCCTCGTACGGGCCGGGGGTTCCGTAGACGTCACGCGGGCTGGCGTTCCACGGCGTCGGCGGGTACGGGTGGTAGTTGGCGATCTTGCCGTCCTTGATGACCAGGTGATGCGAGAGCACGCCGCGGACCGCCTCGGTGAAGCCGCAGCCGATCGCCTCGTCCGGTACCTCGAACGTCTCCCACGTCTTGGTCCGCCCGGCCCGGATCTCCTCGAGTGCCTTCTCGCAGAAGTGCAGGGCGCAGGCCGCTGCGTAGGCCTGGAAGTAGCTACGGGCACGGTTGCGCTCGAGCGTGTTGCTCCACTGCGGAATCTTCCACTCGAGGCTGACCGGCCCCTTGAGCGCCGTCTTCGGCAGGTTGATCTGCACGCTGTGACCGGTCGCCTTGACGTAGCCGATGTCGACGAGCCCGGCCAGCGCGGTGGACCACAGGCGGGCGAGCGGACCGCCGCCGGTGTCGAGCGCCAGGTGGTCCTTGCCGTCGTACCACCGCGGTGACATCACCCAGCTGTACTTGTCCTCGAGGTCGCGCTTCTGCGGCTTGGGGTTGGTGTGCTGGTTCCACGGGTGCCGCCGGTCGACCGGGTTGCCGAGGGGATCGTTCTTGACGAACACCTCCTGGTCGGACCAGTCGTCGTAGTAGGAGCTGCCAAGCAGGATGCGGATGCCGAGGTTGATGTCGACCAGGCTGGTCGTGAGGAGCTTGCCGTCGACGACGACGCCCGGCGTCACGAACATCCTCCGGCCCCAATCCTCCATGTCCTTGTACTCGAAGTTGCAGAACTCCGGGTCCTGGAAGGAGCCCCAGCAGCCGAGCAGGGTGCGCCGCAGGCCGACCTTCTCGTAGCCGGGCAGGGCCTCGTAGAAGAAGTCGAAAAGGTCGTCGTGCATCGGCACGACCTTCTTCATGAACTCCACGTAGCGCATCAGCCGGATCTGGTAGTCCGTCATGAGCTGGATCGTCGCGACGGTCCCTACGCCGCCGGGGTAGAGCGTCGACGGGTGAACGTGCCGGCCCTCCATCAGGCAGAACATCTCGCGCGTCCAGCGGCTGACCTGCAGCGCCTCGCGGTAGAACTCGCCGGTGAACGGGTTGAGCGCACGCATGATGTCGGCAATCGTCTTGTAGCCGTGCGCGCCTTCGTTGGGGCAGCGGGTGTTCTCGGCCTTCGCGAGGACGCTGGGATTGGTTGCCTTGACCATCCGCTCGCAGTAGTCCACCCCCACCAGGTTCTCCTGGAAGATGTTGTGGTCGAACATGTACTCGGCCGCCTCGCCGAGGTTCACGATCCACTCGGCGAGTGCTGGCGGCTTCACGCCGTACGCCATGTTCTGCGCGTAGCAGGAGCAGGTCGCGTGGTTGTCGCCGCAGATCCCGCAGATGCGGCTGGTGATGAAGTGCGCGTCCCGCGGGTCCTTGCCCTTCATGAAGACGCTGTAGCCGCGGAAGATCGAGGACGTGCTGTGGCACTCCGCCACGGTCATGTTGGCGAAGTCGATCTTCGTGTAGATCCCGAGGCTCCCGACGATGCGCGTGATGGGATCCCAGGCCATCTCGACGAGGCCCTTGTCGTCGGAGCTGGCCTTGCCGGTGGGCGGCAGCGTGGACGTCATCGTCATCCCTCGGGTTCAGGCGGAAGGTTGGCGGCCCGAGCATCTGGGGGCCGGAGTGCCGGGGCATCGCGGCTACCAGGTGCGCTGCGCCCCACTGAGCAGCTCGCGGCTGGGCCGGCGCCACTTCGGCTCCTTGTCGAGCGTGGCGGTCGTCTTCGAGCGCAGCGCCCGGATGGTGCGTCCGTAAGCGCCGATCGCGGTCGTCGACAGCTTCCCGCCGGGCGGCTCGTCCATGAAGGGCATGAACTTGTCCGGGAAGCCGGGCATGGTGCAGCCGATGCAGATCCCGCCGACGTTGGGGCAGCCGCCGACGCCGTTGATCCAGCCCCGCTTGGGCACGTTGCACTTCACGACCGGACCCCAGCAGCCGAGCTTGACGATGCACTTCGGCGAGCCGTACTCGGTCGCGAAGTCGCCCTGCTCGTAGTAGCCGGCCCGGTCGCAGCCCTCGTGCACGGTTGACCCGAACAGCCAGGTCGGTCGAAGCGCCTCGTCGAGCGGGATCATCGGGGCCTGGCCGGTGGCCTGGTACAGCAGGTAGGTGATGGTCTCGGACAGGTTGTCGCCCTGTACGGGGCAACCCGGCACGCACACGATCGGCAAACCGGCTTTGCTCTTCCAGTCCCAGCCCAGGTAGTCCGGGACCCCCATCGCGCCCGTCGGGTTGCCGGCCATCGCATGGATGCCGCCGTACGTCGCGCAGGTACCGACGGCCAGCACCGCGAGGGCCTTCGGCGTGAGCCGGTCCAGCCACTCGCTGGTCGTGACGGGCTGCCCGGTCAGGGGGTTGTTGCCGAACCCGGACCAGTACCCGTCGCCGGCCAGCGCCTCGTTGGGGATCGAGCCCTCGACCACCAGGATGAATGGGTCGAGCTCGCCGCGGTCGGCCTTCCAGAACCACTCCAGGAAGTCGTCCGCACCGCCGGCCGGGCCGCACTCGAAGTCGATCAGCGGCCAGTGCACCGCCACCTTCGGCAGCCCGGGGAGCGCGCCGAGAGCGATCTCCTCGATGCTGGGCTGGGTCGCGCCCGTCAGTGCGACGGAATCCCCGTCGCAGCTCAGACCGGCGTTGATCCACAAGACGTGGACCAGGGTGTCCTCGGCCGCGACGCCTTCTGCGGAGAGCATGTCCAGCCTCCCGTTCAGGGCTCACTCGCTGGACCCGTCGCGTCGCACACGGCCAGCGGTGCCGGTCTTTGCGACGTCACGTGGACTCAAGACCCTGGGCCACGGCGTTGTCAAGCAATCCCGCGGTGCACGGAAAGGACGCATCACGGGAGCAGGACGGAGCCTGTTCACGACCTGCCGAAGGCAGCTGGGGCGGCGCCCGTCGGCATCCGCGGGCACGTCTCCGGCGCGGTGCAGGGCGTCGGCTTGCGGCCCTTCGTCTGGCGCGACACCACCTCGCGGGGGTTGCGCGGCTGGGTCGGCAACCCGCCGACGTCGTCCTTACGTCGAAGAGCCCACCTCCTAGCTCGAAGTACGTTGCTCGGGTGAGCCTCGACGACGCGCGCCGCCGCGTGCCGCGCACGGACGACGCGCTCGCCGACCCGCGTCTGATCGCGGCCGCGGCGCGACTCGGCGGCGACCTGGTCAAGGCGGCTGTCGTGCAGGCGCAGGACCTCGCCCGGAGCGGCAGGCTGGCTCCGGAGGACGTCGTCGACGCGGCCGTGGCCGGCCTGCCGCAGCGCGCCACCACGCTGCGGCCGGTGCTCAACGCGACCGGGGTCGTGCTGCACACCAACCTCGGGCGCGCGCCCCTGTCCCCCGCCGCGGTCGAGGCCGTCGGCACCGCTGCCGGCTACGTCGACGTGGAGTACGACGTGGTGGACGGCAGCCGGGCCCGCCGCGGGAGGGGCGCCCTGCAGGCCCTTCGTGAGGCGGTGCCCGCGGCGCAGGACGTGCTCGTCGTGAACAACGGTGCCGCCGCCCTGGTGCTGGCGACGACGGCCCTGGCCGCGGGGCGCGAGGTGCTGGTCAGCCGCGGCGAGATGGTCGAGATCGGCGACGGCTTCCGGCTGCCCGACCTCATCGCGAGCACCGGCGCACGGCTGCGCGAGGTCGGCACCACCAACCGCACGCACCTGCGCGACTACGCCGACGCCGTCGGACCCGACACGGGCTGCGTGCTCAAGGTCCACCCCAGCAACTTCCGCGTGGAGGGCTTCACCAGCGCGGTCGACGTGGCCGACCTCGCCGGCCTCGGCGTCCCGGTCGTCGCGGACGTCGGCAGCGGACTGCTCGCCCCGCACCCGCTGCTGCCGGACGAGCCCGACGCCGAGACCGCCCTGCTGGCAGGCGCTTCGGTGGTGACCGCCAGCGGCGACAAGCTGCTCGGCGGGCCGCAGGCCGGGCTGCTCCTCGGCCGGGCCGACGTCGTCGAGCGGCTGCGCCGCCACCCGCTGGCTCGTGCGCTGCGCGTCGACAAGCTGACGCTGGCTGCGCTCGAGGCGACGCTGCGCGGTCCACGGACACCGGCATGGCAGTCCCTGACCGCCGACCCCGACGTGCTGCGCGACCGCTGCGCCCGGCTCGCCGAGCTCGTCGGCGGACTCGTCGTGGCGAGCGACGGCGCGGTCGGCGGAGGCGGCGCCCCTGGACAGGTCCTGCCGGGCTGGGCCGTCGCGCTGCCGGCGTCGTACGCCGTGCGGCTGCGGGCCGGCGACCCCTGCGTGGTCGGGCGCATCGAGCGCGACCGCTGCCTGCTCGACCTGCGGTGCGTCCCGGCGGCGGACGACGCCACGCTCGCGGCGGCGGTGCAGGCGTGCACGTCGTAGCCACGGCGGGCCACGTCGACCACGGCAAGAGCACTCTGGTCCGGGCGTTGACCGGCATGGAGCCCGACCGCTGGGCCGAGGAGCGGCGCCGCGGCATGACGATCGACCTGGGCTACGCCTGGACGTCCCTGCCCTCCGGTCAGGTGCTGGGCTTCGTCGACGTACCAGGGCATGCCCGTTTCATCGGCAACATGCTCGCGGGCCTGGGTCCGGCGCCTGCGGTGCTCGTCGTCGTGGCCGCCGACGAGGGCTGGCGCCGCCAGTCCGCCGAGCACCTGGCGGCAGTGGACGCCCTCGGGCTCACGAGCGGCCTGCTTGCGGTGACCCGCAGCGACCTCGCCGACCCGGCGGAGGCGACGGCGCAGGCGCTGGAGCAGATCGGTCAGTCCAGCCTCGGCGCCGTCGAGGCGGTGGCGGTGAGCGGGGCCAGCGGCGCGGGCGTCGACGACCTGCGGGCAGCGCTGGACCGGCTGGTCGCGCAGCAGCCCGCACCGGACCTGACCGCGCCCGTGCGGCTGTGGGTCGACCGGGCCTTCACCGTGCGGGGGAGCGGGACGGTGGTGACCGGCACGCTGGCGGCCGGCACCCTGCGGTCCGGCGACGCGCTCCTCCTCGGCGACCGCACGGTGCGGGTCCGGGGCCTGCAGAGCCTGGGCGAGGCCTACGACGAGGTCGGCGCGGTCGCCCGCGTCGCCGTCAACCTGCGCGGCGTCGAGCGGGACGAGGTCGACCGGGGCGACGCCCTGCTCACCCCCGGGGCGTGGCGTCCGGCCGTCGCCCTGGACGTCCGGCTGTCCGCCGACCCCCGCGAGCTGCCGGCCGAGCTGGTGCTGCACGTCGGCTCCACCGCGGTGGCGGCGCGGCTGCGCCCGCTGGGTGGGGACACCGCCCGGCTGACGCTGCACCGGCCGCTGCCGCTACGGGCCGGTGACCGCGCGCTGCTGCGCGACCCGGGGGCGCAGCAGGTCGCCGCCGGGGTGCTGGTCCTGGACGTCGACCCGCCCCCGCTGCGCCGGCGCGGAGCCGCCGCCGCACGAGCGGAGACGCTGACGACAGCCGGGGCGGTCCCCGACGTCGCGGCCGAGGTGGCCCGCCGCGGTGCTGCCCGCCGCGATGACCTCGCGGCGCTCGGCGTGGCCCTGGACGACCTGTCCGCCGTCCGGGTCGAGGGGGAGTGGCTGGTCGACCCGCAGCGCTGGACCCGCTGGGTCGAGCAGCTGAGGGCGGCCGTCGACGCCCACGCCCGGGCTGCGCCGCTGGAGCCGGGGCTGCCCGGTGCGGCCGCCCGGCGCCAGCTCGACCTGCCGGACGCCCGCCTGCTCGGACCGCTCACGACCGAAGCCGGGCTGGCCAGCGCGGACGGCCGGGTGCACCGCCCGGGGGCCGCCGCGGACCTCGGACCGGCGGAGGAAGGCGTCGCTCAGCTGGAGGCGCGGTTGCGCGAGAGTCCCTTCGCCGCAGCGGAGTCCCCCGAGCTCGACGCCCTGCGCCTCGGCACCCGCGAGCTGGCCGCCGCCGAGCGGGCGGGCCGGCTGCTCCGCGTCGGCGGCGACGTCGCGCTGCTGCCCGACGGTCCGGCGCGGGCCATGCGGGTGCTGGCCACGCTCCCGCAGCCGTTCACACTGTCGGCCGCGCGGCAGGCGCTGGGCACGACGCGCCGCGTGGCCGTACCCCTGCTCGAGCACCTCGACGGCCGCGGCTGGACCCGCCGCGTGGACGGCAACCTGCGAGAGGTCCGGCGCGGGGGATAGCGTCTGCGGCTCCCCGACCAGGAGGTTCCTCATGCCCCAGGAAGTCCGCGGTGTGGTCGCTCGGAGCAAGGGTGCTCCGGTGACCGTCGAGACGATCGTGATCCCCGACCCGGGACCGCACGAGGTCGTCGTGAAGATCGAGACGTGCGGTGTCTGCCACACCGACCTGCACTACCGCGAGGGCGGGATCAACGACGAGTTCCCGTTCTTGCTCGGCCATGAGGCCGCCGGACGGGTCGAGACCATCGGGTCCGCCGTCACCAAGGTCGTCCCGGGCGACCGGGTCGTGCTGGCCTGGCGCGCTCCCTGCGGAGACTGCCGCGCCTGCCGCCGCGGTCGTCCGCACCTGTGCTTCGACAGCCGGCACCAGGGCTCGCCGATGACGCTGCAGGACGGCACGCCGCTGTCGCCCGCCCTCGGGCTCGGTGCCTTCGCCGAGAAGACCCTCGTCGGCGAGGGCGCCTGCATCAAGGTCGACGAGCGTGCCGACCCGGCCGCCGCCGGCCTGCTCGGCTGCGGCGTCATGGCCGGCTGGGGCGCCGCGGTCAACACCGCTCCCGTCCAGCAGGGCGACACCGTCGCCGTCCTCGGCTGCGGTGGCGTCGGCGACGCCGCCATCGCCGGCGCGGTCTACGCCGGGGCGCGGCAGGTCATCGCCGTCGACCTCGACGACCGCAAGCTGGAGTGGGCCAAGGGCTTCGGCGCGACCGACACGGTCAACGCGGGCAGTGGCGACGTGGTGCAGGCGCTGCGCGACCTCACCGGCGGCTTCGGCCCCGACGTCGTCATCGACGCGGTGGGGCGGCCCGAGACCTACCGGCAGGCCTTCGACGCCCGCGACCTCGCCGGCACCGTCGTCCTGGTCGGGGTCCCCACACCGCAGATGCAGCTCGAGATGCCGCTGATCGAGTTCTTCGGGCACGGTGGCGCGCTGAAGTCGTCCTGGTACGGCGACTGCCTCCCGACGCGCGACTTCCCCCTGCTCATCGAGCTCTTCCTGCAGGGGCGGTTCGCCCTCGACGCCTTCGTCAGCGAGCGCATCGCGCTGGACGAGGTCGAGGAGGCCTTCCACCGGATGGAGAAGGGCGAGGTCCTGCGCAGCGTGGTGGTCCTCTGATGACCGCGCGCATCGAGCACCTCGTCACCAGCGGCACCTTCAGTCTGGACGGCCAGACCTTCGACGTCGACAACAACGTGTGGCTGCTCGGCGACGACGACGAGGTCCTGGTCATCGACGCACCGCACGACCCGGACGCGATCGCCGCTGCCGTCGGTGACCGCACCGTCGTCGCGATCGCCTGCACGCACGCCCACGACGACCACGTGCGCTACGCCCCCGAGCTCGCGGAGCGGCTGTCGACCGAGGTCCTGCTGCACCCCGACGACCGCGTCCTGTGGGACCTCACCCACTCCCGGCACGAGCCCGACGGGGACCTGCGCGAGGGGCAGCAGCTCGAGGTCGCCGGCACCCGGGTGCACGTCCTGCACACCCCGGGCCACGCCCCGGGCGCCGTGTGCTTCTCGGTGCCCGACCTCGGCGTCGTCTTCACCGGCGACACGCTGTTCCAGGGCGGGCCGGGGGCGACCGGACGCAGCCACAGCGACTACCCGACGATCCTGGAGTCGATCCGCACCCGGTTGTTCGCGCTGCCGCCCGAGACCCGCGTGCTGACCGGCCACGGCGGCGAGACCACTGTCGGCGCGGAGGCGCCCTCCTACGACGAGTGGGTGAAGCGCGGGTCCTGACCGGCGCACCTACAGTCAGGAGATGACGGCGCCGCTGGTGGACGGCTTCGGCCGGGTCCACACCGACCTGCGCCTGTCGCTGACCGACCGCTGCAACCTGCGCTGCACCTACTGCATGCCCGCCGAGGGGCTGAGCTGGCTGCCCAAGCCGGAGCTGCTCACCGACGACGAGCTGGTGCGCCTGGTCGGGGTGCTGGCGTCCCTCGGCGTGCGCACCGTCCGGCTCACCGGCGGCGAGCCGCTGCTTCGCCCCGGGCTCCCCGGGCTGGTCGCCCGGCTGGCGGCATACGACCTCGCCCTGTCGCTGACCACGAACGGCCTCGGCCTGCAGCGGCAGGCGCAGGCGCTGCGGGACGCCGGCCTGCGCCGCGTGAACGTCAGCCTGGACACGCTGCGGCCCGAGCGGTTCACCACGCTGACGCGCCGCGACCGGCTGCCCGACGTGCTCGCCGGACTGGCTGCGGCCCGGACCGCCGGGCTGGAGCCGGTCAAGGTCAACGCCGTCCTCATGCGCGGGGTCAACGACGACGAGGCCGCCGACCTGCTGCAGTGGGCGCTCGACGAGGGCTACGCGCTGCGCTTCATCGAGCAGATGCCGCTGGACCCGCAGCACGGCTGGGACCGCACCACCATGCTCGACGCCGACGAGATCCTGGCCCGGCTGGGGGAGCGGTGGACGCTCACCCCCGTGCCGACCCGGGGCAGCGCGCCGGCGGAGGAGTTCCACGTCGACGGCGGGCCCGCGACGGTCGGCGTCGTGGGGTCGGTGTCCCGCCCCTTCTGCGGCGCGTGCGACCGGCTGCGGTTGACCGCGGACGGCCAGGTCCGCAACTGCCTGTTCGCCCGCGAGGAGTCCGACCTGCGCACGCCCCTGCGGTCCGGCGCCTCCGACGCCGAGCTCGCGGACCGGCTGCGTGCAGCCGTGGCCGGCAAGAAGCAGGGCCATGGCATCGGCGAGCCGGGCTTCGTCCAGCCCGACCGCCCGATGTCCGCCATCGGCGGCTGACCCGGGGCCCCGCGGGAAGATCACGGCCAGCGCCCGGCCGGAGGAGGCCGGAGCGGCCGCGCGGCACTAGTAGGCCGCGATGACCTGCCGGCCGAAGCGGGCCATCTCCTCGCGCTGCGGGCTGAACTGCAGCAGCATCAGGTCGACGCCGGCCGCCTCGTACTCCCGGATGCGGGCGATGACCTGCGCGGGTGTGCCGACCAGTCCCGCGCGCAGACCGCGGTTGCTGACGGAGTACTCCTCGAGCGATACCTGCGACTCCAGCTGCGACCCCGCGACGAAGTCCTGGTAGGACGCGTACGCCTCGGGATCGGCTTGCACGTCGAGGATCCGGGCCAGCTCGGCCTGCGCCTCCGCCTCCGTGTCGCGGACGATGACGTAGCCGCTGACGCCGTACTGGAAGGGCTTGGCCGCCCTGGCGGACATGTCCGCGACCTTGCTCGCGATGACGTCCGGCGCATCACCGTGCATGACGTAGGCCCCGCCGTGCCGGCCGATGACGTCCTTGGCCTTGGGTGACTCGCCGCCCATGTAGACCGTCGGCAGCACTGACGGCTTGGGTTCCATCACGCAGCCCTCGAGGTCGTAGAGCGCGCCGTGGTGGGTCACCTCGTCCTCGGTCAGCAGTCGCGACAGGACGGTCAGCCACTCCTCGGTCCGCGCGTACCGCGCGTCGTGCACGTCGAACGGCGCGCCGTACTGGCTCGCCTCGTCCTTCCACCACGAGCTCACGACGTTGAGGCTGATGCGGCCCGGGGCGATCGAGTCCAGGGTCGAGAGGGCCTTCGCGGTCAGCGAGGGGGAGTGGTAGTTCGGGCGGACGGCCAGCATCAGCTCGAGCCGCTCGGTGACCGCGGCGACGGCGGGGGCCAGGGTCCACGCGTCCAGCGACGGCGCGCGGTGGCCCTTGATGTCGTTGAGGTTGAGCTCGGCGATGAGCGACAGGTCGAAACCGGCCTGCTCGCTGGCGATCGCGAGGTCGCGGACGTACGGCCAGTCGGCCGTCATGCCCTCGTCGCGGACGTTGCGGAGCCAGCCGCCGAAGAGGGGCATCCAGTAGCCGAAGCGCATGTCGCCAGGCTAGCCGGGCTGCCTCGTTCACACCTCGGGCACGAGCCGGCGGAGCCGTGCGTTGTCCCCTCTCATGGAGGAGAACCGCGCCAAGCGCGTCGTCGAGGGCCTGCGCGCGCACGGGGTGCCCGCCACGATGAAGAAGGCCGGGGTCTACCAGTTCGGCATCGTCATCGCGCTGCCCGACGGGCGCGAGGCGGTGTGGGACACCGACGGCACGGCCGGGCTCGAGGCGACCGTGATGGCGGACGGGATGCTCCGCGGCTTCGTGCCGACGATCCTGGGCTCGGAGGACTTCACCGAGGCGCAGGTCGTCGAGGCGATCTGGCACACCGACTACGACCAGCCCGTCGCGCGCCGGCGCGAGACCGCACCGCCGACCGCGCCCGCGCTGCCGCCGGAGGGCGGCGTCTTCCGCCGCTTCTTCGACGGCTTCCGCCACTAGCCGATCAGCAGATGCTGCGCAGGAACGCGTAGGGGTTGACCGAGCGGCCGCCGACCTCGCGCTCGAAGTGCACGTGGTTGGTACCGCCGGCGTTGCCCGTGCTGCCGACCTCGGCGATCAGCTGGCCGGCCTCGACCCGGCCGCCCTGGACGATGTTGCGCGCGTTGTGGGCGTAGAAGTAGGTCTCGCCGTTGTCGGCGTCGAGGTAGAGCGAGATGCCGCCGTTGCTGCTGGAGGCGCTGCGGATCCGGCCGTCGGCCACCGCGTAGACCGGAGCGCCGTAGGCCGCGAGCAGATCGGTGCCCTGGTGCGCCCGGCCGCCGGAGCGGGGCGCGCCGTAGGTGTCGGTGAAGCTGGCGCTCGGGACCGGGCACCGGCCGGAGATGCGCAGTGCCCCGCGGGAGGTGGAGCTCCGCAGGCCCGCCTTCGCCTTGGCGGCGGCAGCGGCCTTCGCCTTCGCCTCGGCAGCAGCCTTGGCCTTGGCGGCCGCGGCCGCCTTGGCCTTCGCGTCGGCGGCGGCCTTGGCGGCCTTGGCCTGCGCCACGGCCTTGGCCCGAGCCTGCTCGTCCAGCTCCCGGTCGCGGGAGGCGCGGGCCTGGGCGCGCTCGGCCGTGGCCGGCTCGTCGAGCAGCACCGGGCTTGCGTCGGCGTAGGCCAGCACCGCCGGGCGGTCGGCCTCGACCGGTGCCAGCGCCATGAGCCCGCCGAAGGCGGCGACCACGGCAGACATCAGCAGCGCCGGCAGCGCGCGGGTGCGCAGGCCGGCACGCGGCTTGGCGTGCAGCACGGAAGAACCCCCAGGGGGTGGATGAACGGCTGACCTCCGAACCTAGCAGAGGTCACGGACTGATCACGGAGGCAGGACGAACCGTGACACCACGGACGCCACCTGCTGCGCGCCCAGGGCGCAGGTCGCCTCACCGACCGACAGCTCGACCCGGCAGCTGCCCGGATCCAGCGTCGGCATCGCCCCGGACCAGGTCCACATCCCCTCGTGCGCCAGCGCCGTCGCGGTCGCCGTGAACGCCTCGGGACGGGTGCGCAGCAGCAGGTGCAGCATCGGCGTCTGGGGCGGGTCCGGCACGACGGTGACGCCGTCGACGTCCCGCAGCACGTCGGCGATCGCGTGGGCCAGCTCGAGGTAGGCGGGCATGCGGGCCAGCCTTCGCCGGAGCAGCGTCAAGGCCGACGCCGCCCCGGGCCACAGCCCGAACAGGGTGCCGCCCATCCGGCGCCGCCACTCGCGCACCTCGGCCACCACGTCCGACGGCCCGGCCAGGCAGCAGCCGGCCAGCGCGCCGATGCCCTTGTAGAAGGAGACGTACGCGGTGTCGAACAGTCCGGCGACCTCCGCCGGCGGGCGGCCGTAGCCGGCGCTGGCCTCCCACAGCCGGGCGCCGTCGAGGTGCGCCGCCGCGCCGGTCGCGCGGGCCCAGTCGACCTGAGCCTGCAGGTCCTCCCACGCCGGCAGCTGCCCGCCGAGGTCGCGCTGCGGCAGCTCGAGCACCAGCGCCGCGGCGGGCTCGGCGACCGCCTCGAGGTCGGCGAGCGTGATCAGGCGCGTGTCCACGCCGACGGGACGGCCGACCAGCCCGTGCAGCCGCTCGAGCGCCCGCCCCTCGTGCCGGTCGAGGTGGCACATCGGGTGGAACAGAACCATGCGCCGGTCGCGGCGGTCCGCGTGCACCCGCAGCACCGCCTGCTGGGCCATCGTCCCGCTCGGCAGGTAGACCGCCGCCGGCATGCCGAGCAGCGCGGCGACCTCGGCCTCCAGGTCAGCGACCACGCCCCCGTCGCCGTACCGGTCCACGACGGTGTCCGGCGGGATCGTGGCGAGCAGGTCCGCCGCCCGCACCGGTCCGTGGCCGCCGAGCGCCCGGTCGCAGGAGGCGCGCAGGGCGTCGAGGTCGTCGGGCACCAGCGCAGGGTAGGAGTGGCAGCTAGCAGGCGCAGCGGTAGCCGAGCCCGCCGGCGAGCTCGGACCAGAGCACGTCGTACGCCGGCTCCGGGTCGTCCGGGTCGTGCACCGCGTCGACCAGGTCGCTCGGCCGGCCGGCCAGCAGCGCCGTCCACTCGTCCTTGGTCACCTGCGCCTCCGGCACGGTCGCCGCGCGGGCCTTGACCAGCGGCAGGTAGTCGCGCAGGAACGTCCACCGCACGCCGTCGCGCTGCGGACCGCTGTCGAAGGGCTGCCCGATCGCGTCGCGGTAGGCCAGCAGCGGCAGGTCGACCCCCGCCGCGATCGGCAGTCCGATCCACTTCCAGGCACGGGTGTTCACGTCGAGCAGCAGCTGCCGGCCGGTCTTCGCGTCCTGGACGAACTCGATCTCGCTGATGCCGCTGTAGCCCAGCGCTCTGAGCACCTGCACGCCGGCGTCGGCGATCTCGCCGTCCCAGCGCGCGTCCGCCAGGCAGCTGGTGCCGAAGTCCGGCGGCCATTGCTCGAGCTTGCGTCCGGTGAACACCCCGCGCGCTCTCCCGTCCGCCGAGAGGTACGACGCCACCGACCAGAAGCCGCCCGGGTCGGTGTCGACCCACTCCTGGGCGACCAGCGTCAGCCCGACAGCGGCCGCCTCGGCGCACCGGCGTACGAGGTCGTCGGCGTCCTGCACGACGAAGACCTTGGCGCGGAAGGCGTTGTAGAAGCCCCGGCTGTCGTCGGGCTTGAGCACGCACGGGTACGGCACCACGGCGGCCACCTCCGCGGGCGTCCGGTCGTCGAGGTACCAGGTGCGGGGGATCGCGACGCCCTGCTGCTCGCAGGCCCGGTAGAGGTCGGTCTTGGACAGGGCGCGGCGCACCACGTCGTACGACGCGAAGGGGTAGCGGTAGTGCTCCTCCAGGCGATCGCGGTGCTTGGCCAGCGCGAGCACCCAGTCGTCGTTGGTCGGGATGAGCACCGGACGGTCGGCGAAGGACGGGCCCAGGGCGGCGAGGTGGTCGGCCAGCGCGTGGTCGTCGGTCGGGCTCGGCACCAGTCCGAGCCCGGCGAGGTGGCGGCTGCTCTGACCCAGGCCGCCGCGCTCGTCGTCGAGCCCGAGGACCGGGATGCCCTGCCTGCCCAGGCTCCTGGCGACCGCGAGCCCGGTGATGTGCACGTTCATCACGAGCGCGGCAGGGGTGTCTGCCGGCAGGTCCTCGACCAGGACCTGCTGACCGGCGAGGGCGAGCACGCCGACGACCCTAAGCGGCCAGCCCAGGACGGCCGCTGGGCCGGGCGTATCGTCCCGCGTCTGATGAGCGTGCCGCCGGATCTCTCCCGCTGCGCGGCCGCGACGGACGTGCAGGGGGCCTGTGCGGGGCTCGTGGACGACCTGTTCGACGGGACGGTCCTCCCGGCGGTCTACCTGCTCGAGGATGGCCGGCTGCGCTGCCGGGCCACCCGGGGCTACTTCCAGGTCTCGGACTTCGCGTCGCCGCACGGCGTCGTCGCCCGGGCGGTGCGCGAGGGCCGACCGGTCGTGCTGCAGGACGTACGGCTCGACGAGGGGTACGTCGCGGGGCTACCCGACCTGCAGGCCGAGGCCTGCTTCCCCGTGCGGCTCGACGGGAAGGTCGTAGGAGCGCTGAACGTCGAGTCACGCAGCCGGCTCGGCGACCAGTGCCTGGAGGACGCGGGGGGTGCCGCCGTGCTCCTGGGCGAGCGTCTGCGTGAGCTCGGCGGCTTGCCGCCGCCGTCCCTGCCCGAGCGGCTGGCCCGGGTCGCCGTGACCATGACCAGCCTGACCAGGCCGGAGCGCGTGCGCGCGCAGGCCGCCGAGGCCGCGCGCGCGGTCTCAGGTGCGGCCGGTGCCGCCGTCGCGGCCCGCGGCCCCGACGGGCGCTGGCGGGTGGAGCACGCGGAGGGACCGCTCGCCGAGGTCCTGCGGCACTGGGACGACGAGGTGCTGCGCTTCCTGGGCGGCTGGGTCTGGGCCGGCGCAGGATCATCCTTCCCCGACGGCGAGGCGGTCCCGGAGGCCTACCGGTTCCTCGAAGGGAGGGTGCGCGCGCTGTGGGTGCACTCGCTCGTCGTCGCCGGCGAGGTGACGGGGTTGCTCCTGACCGCGGACGACCGGCAGCGCCCGCACGACCCCTCGGTCAGCGCGGGCCTGGAGCTGCTCGCGTCCCTCGCGGCCGGCGCGCTGACCGTGATCGGCACGATGGACCGGCTGCGTGACGAGGCTGCCTGCGACGCGCTGACCGGCCTGGTGAACCGCCGCGGGCTGGTCGACGTCCTGGGCACGGCCTCGAGGTCGGGATCGGGGGCGCTCGTCCTGCTTGACCTCGACGGCTTCAAGACGGTGAACGACCGCTTCGGCCACGGTGCCGGCGACGACGTCCTGCGCGCCGTGGCCGCCGGGCTGCGCGCCGTCTCGCACGACGGTGACGTGGTCTGCCGGCTCGGCGGCGACGAGTTCGCCGTGCTCGTCGGCGATCTGGACACCGTCGAGCAGGCGCGCGTGGCAGGGGACAGCCTGGTCGTCGCCGCAGCGGCGGCCGCGACCAGCGTCGGGCGCTGCACCGTCGGCGCCAGCGCGGGCGTGCGCCTGGTCTCGGGGGCGGCGCGGGAGGCGCTGCTCCCCGAGGCGGACGTCGCCCTGATGGCGGCCAAGCGGGACGGTGGCGCCCGCACGGTGGTGTGGGACGCCGCGCTGCAGGCGCAGCGGTCCGACGCCGAGGAGCTCGTGCGCGATCTCGACGCTGCACTCGTGGACGACGACGGGTCGCTGCAGATGGCGTACCAGCCGATCGTCGACCTGGGCACCTCCCGGGTGCTCGGGGTCGAGGCGCTGCTGCGATGGACGCACCCGGTGCGCGGCCCGCTGCCTGCCACCGCAGTGATCGCGCGCGCCGAGCAGGCCGGGAAGATGGCCGCGCTCACCCGTTGGGTGCTGCGCACCGCGCTGACAGCTGCCGCCGGATGGCCGACCGGACCGGAGGGCCGCGGGGTGAACCTCGGCGTCAACCTCAGCGCAGCGTCGCTGTCCGACGAGCGCGTGGTCGACGACGTGCAGCAGGCGCTCACGGCCTCGGGCCTGGAGCCCGGCCGCCTCGTGCTCGAGATGACCGAGACGGCGCAGGTGCGCGACCTGCCGCGCGCCGCGCAGGTGCTCGGAGCGCTGTCCCGGCTGGGGGTCGTGCTCGCCTTGGACGACTTCGGGACCGGGTACTCGAGCCTCACGCACGTCCACGCCCTGCCCTTCCACGTCCTCAAGGTCGACCGGTCGTTCGTCACGGCCGCCGCCGCCGGCGACGTGAAGGCACAGGCCACGGTGGCCGCTGTCTGCACCCTGGCCGAGCGGCTCGGCGTGGACGTGGTCGCCGAGGGCATCGAGCACCCGGAACAGGTCGCGGGGCTGCTGGCGCTGGGCTGCCGCCACGGGCAGGGATACGCCTACGCGCGGCCGATGGCGGGATCCGCCCTCGCGGATGCCCTGCGGGCGCACCAGCGCACCGGCTGGGTGCTCCTGCCTGGCGCAGGCGTCTGAGGAGGTCGGCCGCGTCGGCGGCCGTACGGCGGTGAGACTGCAGGCATGGCCGTCTTCGTCGACCCCCCGATCCCGCCGCTGCCCCTCCCGCCGGGGCGCACCGTGCTCGTCCCAGGACGGGGCGAGTTCCTCGTGCGCGACTCCGGGGGCAGCGGCCGGCCCGTGCTGCTGGTCCACGGCTGGATGTTCCCCAGCGACCTGAACTGGCTGCACAGCTACGCGCCGCTGCAGCGGGCCGGCTACCGGGTGCTGGCCATGGACCTGCGCGGACACGGTCGCGGGCTCCGCTCGGGCGCGCCCTTCCGGCTGCAGGACTGCGCCGACGACGCGGCGGGGGTGCTGGCCGCGATGGGGCTGCCGCCGGCGCTGGTCGTCGGCTACTCGATGGGCGGCCCGGTCACGCAGCTGCTGGCGCACCGGCACCCGGACGTGGTCGCCGGCTTCGTGCTCTGCGCGACAGCGCTGGACTGGAGCGACCGCCGCCAGAAGGCCTTCTGGCGACTGATGGGCGTCGTGCGGCTGCTGCTCGGGCTGTTCCCGCAGAGCGCGTGGCGGGCCGGCATGCGCCTGGCAGGGGCCCCGTCACGGGAGAGCAACTGGGTGGCCTCCGAGCTGTCCCGGGGCTCGGCCGTCGACCTCGCCGAGGCCGGTCGCGAGCTCGGCCGCTTCGACAGCAGCGGCTGGGCCGGCGCGCTCGTCGCACCGCGGGCCGTCGTGGTCATGACCCGCGACCGGCTGGTCCCGCCGCGCAAGCAGCGGGCGCTGGCCGCGGCGCTGTCCGTACCGCCGGTGCTGCTCGACGCCGACCACGACGCCTGCTCGACGGCCCCCGCAGCCTTCGTCGGCGCCCTGCTGGAGGCCCTGGCGGACGCAGGCGGGCTCGCGCGCCGTACGGCCTAGTCGCGGCTCCCACAGGAACCCGTGCGCACCTCGGCGCAGACCGGGCAGGACTCCTGCTGGGGCGGGAACGTCGCGCCGCAGCCGGCGCAGCGCGCTCGCAGCGGGTCGACCCGCTTGAGGAAGCCGCGCACGTCCAGGTGCTCGGACAGCGAGCCCCGGTGCTGGTCGCACGCGGTCCACGTCTTCTCCCGGTCGGGGGTGTGCACCTTCGGGTTGTTCCAGACCAGGACGTGGCGCGCGTCGGCGCGGCAGCCCTTCGCCGAGCAGATGACGTCCTCGGTCTCCATGTGGCCCAGTCTGCCTGCCCACTAGCGTCCTCGTCCGTGGACTGGCGACGGCGCGGCATCGAGCTGCAGTGGCACGCGGCGGCCCTGCGACAGGGGACGAGCGCGAAGTGGTGGCTCCGCAAGGCGAACCGGGTCGGCAAGCATGCCGTCGTGCTGGGCCGGCCGACGGTGGACGCGACCGACCTCGAGATCGGCGAGCGGTTCAAGATCTGGTCCGGACACCGCAAGACGCTGATCAGCGGCTGGGGCCGGATCCGGATCGGGGACCGGGTCTTCGTCAACTGCGGGACCGTTCTGATCTCGGTGCTCGAGGTGACGATCGGCGACGACGTGGCGCTGGCCAGCGAGGTCTACATCATGGACAGCAACAGCCACGGCGTGGAGGGCAAGCCGCACGTCGAGGCTCCGGTGCGGATCGGCGACGGGACCTGGGTCGGCGCCCGCGCGATGATCCTGCCCGGCGTGACGATCGGGAAGCGGGTCGTCGTGGCGGCCGGCTCGGTGGTCACCCGGGACGTACCGGACGACGTGCTCGTCGCCGGCAACCCGGCACGGGTCGTCCGCGCGCTGGACTACCCGGCCGGCTGCCGCCGCGCGTGGCACGACGACTGGGGCTGCGCCTGTCCCAAGCTGGTCGCGCTGGGGGAGCGCGCCGGCTGAGGCCGTAGGCCGTCAGGCGGCCGTGAGCCCCTCGAAGGCCGTGGCCGGGTGCTCCTGGCCCAGGGCGCGCGCCGCTGCGGCGCGGCCGCACAGCGCGCCGACGACGTTGCCGGTGCCGCAGTAGCCGCCCGCCGCCCAGACGCGGTCGCGGACCTGACCGAGGTACGGCAGGCCGCTGCGGGTGTAGCCGACCGACGCGGCCCAGCGGTGCGTGACCTGCGCGCGGACCCCGAGCCGATCGCGCAGCAGGCCCTCGAGCGCGGCCTGCACCGGCGCGGTCGGCTCGGCGGAGGCGGTCTCCTCGGCGTCGCCGCCGACGTCGCGGAAGCCGCCGACGACGAGCCGGCCGTCGGCGAGCTGCTGCCAGTACTCGTAGCCGCCCCGTAGGTACACGGGCCGGGGGACGCGGACCTGCTCGGTCGGGGCCGTGCCGAGCATCTGCAGCCGCACCGTACGCACCGTCCCGGCGAGCTCGGGCAGCAGCAGGTCCAGGCGCCCGTCGACGGCCACGACCACCGCATCGCACGACACCGTGCCGCTGGTCGTCTGCACGCGACCCGCGTCGAGGGACACGACGGGGGACCGCTCATGGAGACGTGCACCGCGCGAGACGGCCTGCCGCGCAGCCGATCTGCACCGGTCGAGGGGCTGCATCGCCCCGTCGTCCGGGAACAGCAGCCCACGCCCCTCGGGGCCGTCGTAGGCCTCCACGGCGAAGCCGTCCGCCTGCAGCGCGGTCTGCTGTGCGGCGCAGTCGGCCAGGCCCTCGTCGGTGTCCTCGATGCGCAGCGAACCGACCCGGCGCACCGCCGCAGGGGTGGCGGCGCAGATCCGGTCCAGCTCGGCGAGGGTCAGGGCGTAGAGCTCCGCCGCCCGCGCCCGGCCGAGCTGCGCGACGACGTCGTGGTGCGGCGCGGCCAGCCCGGCGAGCAGGAAGCCGCCGTTGCGCCCGGCCGCGCCGCCGCCGACGGAGCCGGCGTCGACACCCACCACCGAGACCCCGCGGGACAGGAGCTCGTCGACCGCGGCCAGCCCCGAGCCGCCCAGCCCGACGACGCACACGTCCGCGCTGAGCGGGCCGGTCAGGTCCGGCAGCGGCGCCCAGGAGCCGTCGTCCCAGAGCGGATCGCTCAAGCGGTGCAGTCCAGGACGAGCTTGCCCTGGGACGCGCGGCTGCGGAGGTCCTCGTGGGCCCGGCGTACCTGCGAGAGCGGGTAGGTGCCGCCGACCACGGGCGTGAGGGTGCCGGCCTCGACCATCGAGAGCAGCTCGGCCATCTGCGGCTGGAGCATGTCCGGCCGGGCGAAGCAGTGCGCCAGCCAGAAGCCGACGACCGCCCGGCTGCGCGACATCAGCTCCCCGGAGTGGACGGCCTTCGGGGCCGTGCGGGACGCCATGCCGAAGGTGGCCAGCCGGCCGAAGGGCGCGAGCGCGGCCAGCGACGCGTCGAACGTCGGTCCGCCCACCATCTCCAGCACCACGTCGACCTTGCGACCGCCGTTGGCCGCCTCGAGCGCCGCCTTGAGGTCGGGCTCGCCCGCGTCGACCGTGGCGTCCGCGCCGAGAGAGGCGGCCAGTGCGCGCTTCTCGTCGGAGGAGGCGACGCCGATGACGTTGCCGGCACCCCACGCCTTCGCGAGCTGGACGGCCAGCGTGCCGACGCCACCGGCTGCGGCGTGCACGACGACCGACTCGCCCGCCTGCAGGTGCGTCGAGGTGCGCAGCAGGTGCCAGGCCGTCAGTCCCTGCACCATGAGCGAGAGGGCCTGCCCGTCGCTGACCCCGTCGGGCAGCGGGAAGCTCATCGCCGGGTAGACCAGCGCCTTCTCCGCGTAGCCGCCGCCCATCGCGAAGGCCGCGACGCGGCTGCCGTCCGGGAGGGTGCCGACGACCTCGCTGCCCGGGATGAGCGGGAGCTCGGTCTTGGACAGGTAGCTGTCCTCGACCTGGTGGGTGTCGGCGTAGTTGACGCCGGCCGAGGTGACCTCGAGCAGCTGCAGTCCGTCGGAGGACACCGGGTCGGGGACCTCGCTGATCGAGAGGACCTCGGGGCCGCCGAACTCGGTGATCTGGACAGCGCGCACGGACAGCTCCTGGCTCGGGGGATCGGGCGGCGCACGCTAGCGCGACACCTCACCCCGGCGATCAGGCGCTGACGGCCACCCGTCGGGCCCGCAGCTCGGCCGCGTGACCCGCGCCGGCGGCAGCGACGGCCACCGCCGCGACCGCCACGACCAGTGCGGGCAGGCCCGCCGGTGCGCTGCCCGAGGAGGCCGGACGGATCGCCTGCACCTCCGGGGCCGTCTGCGGGGCGAGCGGGGCCACGGGCAGCAGGTAGGCGGGCGCAGCGGCGATCATGGGCGCGCCGAGCGCGGGGACCCCGGCCGAGCCGATGCCGGCGCGCAGCCCCGGCACGCCGGACAGCGCGTCGAGCGAGGCGGCGCCGGTCCCCCCTGCCAGCGTGCCGGCCGGCGCGCCCGCGGGAGCGCCGACCTGCCGGGGCGCACTGCCCTGGCCGGTGACCGGGGCGGGAGCCGGCGCAGGAGCCGGCGCAGGGGCCGGGGCCGGGGGTGCGGCCGGGGCCGGCTTCGCGGTGGTCTCCTGCACGGTCTTCAGGACCGGGTCCACGACCGGGCGCAGCGGCGGCGGGACCAGCGGCGACGCGCTCGGGCTCGGGCTGGGGCTCGTCAGGAGCTGCGTGACCGGGTCGAGCGGACCGCTCTGGGCGAACGCCGGGCCGCCGGTCAGCGCGAGGGCCAGGGCTGCCAGGCCGACGGTGGCGGCGCGGCGCGCGAGGGGGGTCGTCAGGGTGGGCACAGGGCCTCCAGCAGCTCGAGCAGCTCTCGGGGGCGGGCTGCGAGGTCGTTGTTCCCCGCTGACGGAGGCGCACGCCACGGGCAGCTGCTCCGATCGGGCGAACCCGGGGCAAGATGATCCGGTGACAGGAGACGCCACGACGGTCCTCCGGCCCTCCGCGGTGCTCGGGGAGGCCGCAGCGCGCGCGGTCGTCCGCGAGCTGGAGACCCGCGACGTGGGGCGGGGCGGCGTGTGGAGCGCGAGCAGCGGTGTGTGGCAGCGCTACGACAGGGCCTGGGACGGCGTCGGCGGAAGCCGTGGCGCGGCCCAGCTCGTCGGGACGATCGCCGCCGTCTACGGCACCCCGAGCAAGTACGACATCACGATCTACCGGGTGACCACGACCGACCACGGCAGGGCGGAGGGGTGGAGCGTCGAGCGCCTCTGCGACGACGCGCTGCAGTACGCCGACCTGACGCTGGCGACCTGCCCGCGGGCTCCGCTGGTCGCCCCGCCGACGCCGGACCCCTTCCGCCGCTAGGTCCTGCGGACCGGGGCCTTGGTGGTGCGCCACCAGCGCAGGCAGGCCCGGAAGGCCATGCGGGTCAGCAGCACGACAGCCAGCACGAGCAGGACCGCGGCCAGCCAGCCCAGGGGGCCGTAGGACCACAGCGCCACGCAGGCGGTGGCCAGCATCAGCAGGGGCCCGGCCAGGAGCAGGGGCATGAGCAGCGCCACGCGGTCAGGGTGAGGCACCGGAGGCCCGGCCGCACTCCCGAGGGGCGGCGGCGGCGGGCAGGCGGGAGGATCGTTGGGTGACCGCCCCCTCGTACGACGGGATCGACGCGCCACCGCTGCAGCCGCCGCCGGTCGACGCGCTGCTGCTCGTGTCCTTCGGCGGTCCCCAGGGACCCGAGGACGTCCTGCCCTTCATGGAGAACGTCACGCGCGGTCGCGGCATCCCGACGGCGCGGCTCGAGGAGGTCAGCCGGCACTACCTCGACCTGTTCGGCGGGGTGAGCCCGATCAACGCGCAGGCGCGGGCGCTGAAGGCGGCCCTGGAGGCCGAGCTCGCCGCGCGCGGTCCGGACCTGCCGGTCTACTGGGGCAACCGCAACTGGCACCCGTTCCTGACCGAGGCGCTGACGCAGCTGCGGGACGACGGACGCCGGCACGCGCTGGCCGTCGTCACCAGCGCCTTCCCGTCCTACAGCGGCTGCCGGCAGTACCGCGAGGACTGGACCGGCGCCGCGGTGCCCGGCGGGCCGATCGTGACCAAGCTGCGCCATTTTTATGCCGAGCAGGGCTTCCTCGAGCCGATGCGGCACAACGTCGAGGCGGCGTCGCACGGGCTGAGCGAGCCGCGGCTGGTGTTCACGGCGCACTCGATCCCGCTCGTCATGGCTCAGACGTCGGGCCCTTCGGGCGGCGCGTACGTCGAGGCGCTGCGGCACGCCGCGACCGAGATCGCCGGCGACCGGCAGTTCGATCTGGTGTTCCAGTCGCGCAGCGGGCCGCCGCAGGTCCCTTGGCTCGAGCCCGACATCGGCGATCACCTGCAGGCGCTGTGGGGGGACGGGGTCCGCGAGGTGGTCATGGTGCCGATCGGCTTCACCAGCGACCACGTCGAGGTGCTCTACGACCTCGACATCCAGGCCCAGCAGCGGATCGCCGAGACGATGCCGGGGCTCGTCGCCCGGCGGGCCGCCACGGTGGGCACTGCCCCGGCGTACATCTCGATGCTGCGCGATCTGGTCGTCGAGCGGCTCGAGGCGCCCGAGGAGCTGCCCTCGCACGGCTGCGTCGCCACGCACGACCGCTGCCCGGTCGGCTGCTGCCCGCCCCCGCCGCGGCGACCCTAGGCGCGCTCGTCGATGACCTTGTGCGGCACCTGCAGCAGGCGCAGCACGGTGACCAGGACGAGTCCGCCGACGAGATTGCCGACGACGCACAACCCGAGCAGCGCAACCCAGTCGAGGTAGCCGAAGGCGGCGCCGGCGTGGAGGGCGGCGAAGCAGACCAGTGAGGCGACGATCGCGTGGTTGAGCTTGCCGGCGCCGAGCAGGAAGCCCATCACGATCGCTGGGACGAGTTTGACGCTTTCGCTGTCGGTGGAGTGCTGCATGTGCGTCATCAGGGTGATGACGAAGCCGCCCAGAAGGGCCAGCGCGACGGCCTTCGGGGTCACCCCGAGCCCGATGTAGAACGCGGCGCTCTCCCTGGCGGTGTCGCGCAGCTGCGGGAAGCCCACGATCACCAGGCCGGTGACAACCCAACCCCCGAGCAGGTTGGTGATCAGGCTGATAGCCCACAGGCGCAGCAGGCCGGCGATGCTGCCGCGCTTGGCGACGACGGCCGTGACCGGCACCAGGAAGTTCTCGGTGAACAGCTCGCTGCGGGCGAGCGTCAGCGCGATGAAGCCGATCGAGAAGGCCAGGCCGGCGAGCAGCGGGTCGTGGGTCTGGTGCTCGACCAGCAGCAGGGCGAGCACACCGCTGCCGACGTCGAGACCGCCCAGCAAGCCGGTCGCGAGTTGGCCGAGCATCGACCGGCCGAGCCGCTGCTCACCCTCGTGGACGAGCCGGTCGAAGGTCTCCTCCTCGTCATGCTGCTGGACGGCGGGCCTGGTCGCGGTCGTCATGGCGCCAGGTCTTCCCCATCGCCCGACGTCGTACGCCGTGGCGCGACTCACTCGGCGTCGGCGGCCTCGACCTCCTCCCTGGAGATCCCGAGCAGGAACAGCACGGCGTCCAGAAAGGGCACCGACAGCGCTGCGTCAGCGGCTTCGCGGACGACCGGCTTGGCGTTGAACGCGATCCCGAGGCCAGCTGCTTGGAGCATGTCGAGGTCGTTCGCGCCGTCGCCGATCGCGACGGTCTGCTCGGGCCGGAGTCCTTCGAGCTCGGCGAAGCGGCGCAGCGCCGTGGCCTTGCCGGCCCGGTCGACGACCGGACCGACCAGCTGCCCGGTCAGGCGGCCGTCGACCACCTCGAGCACGTTGGCCAGGGCGTGGTCCAGGTCGAGCTGTCTCGCCAGGTCGTCGGTGACGGCGGTGAAGCCGCCACTGACGATGCCGACGGCGTAGCCGAGCCGCTTGAGGGTGCGCACCAGGGTGCGCGCCCCCGGGGTCAGCCGGACCGCGGCGCGGACCCGGTCGACCGCCTCCACCGGCAGTCCCTCCAGCAGGGCGACCCGGGCGCGCAGCGACTGCTCG
>JBKJQQ010000249.1:0-12749 GCA_046593875.1 Mycobacteriales bacterium
GACTGCGGGCGCGTGGCGGTGACCCGCGGCTGGTGCCACGGCCACTACCTGCGCTGGAGCCGGCAAGGCGACGTCCGCGCCGACGAGCCGCTCGCGCGCCCCGTGCGGGACGAGTGCCGCATCGAGGACTGCGGTCGCGGTGCCCACAGCGCCGGCCTGTGCCGCTCGCACGTCCGCCGTCAGCAGCGTCACGGCGACCCGCGCGCCGGCGGTCCGCTGCGCATGTCCGGGTCGGGCGGCTCACTGAGCCACGGCTACTGGAAGGTCCCCGTGCCGCTGGAGGAGCGGCACCTCGTGCCTGCCGGCCGCACGTCCGAGCTGGAGCACCGCCTGGTCATGGCTCGCCAGCTCGGCCGGCCACTCTCCTCGGACGAAGTCGTCCATCACGTCAGCGGCGACCGCCTCGACAACCGACCCGAGAACCTCGAGCTGTGGTCCACGGCGCAGCCCAAGGGCCAGCGGCTCGCGGACAAACTGGAGTTCGCGGTCGGCCTCCTGGCCCGGTACGACCCGGACCTGGCCACGGCGCTGGGGTGGGACCTGGACGCCGCCACCGGGGAGCCGCTGAGTGCCGAGAGCCTGCCGTCCGACTAAGCCAGCAGGCTCTCAAAGAGATATACGTACCCCCGAGCGGATTCGAACCGCCGCTACCGCCGTGAGAGGGCGGCGTCCTAGGCCGCTAGACGACGGGGGCCTTGGAACTTTCCGTGCTGGTCATGCTAACCGGGCGAGCCCGATCAGTGTTGCGCTGGGGTACCTGGACTCGAACCAAGACTAACGGAACCAGAAACCGCCGGGCTGCCAATTACCCCATACCCCATGGAGGCCGAAGGGGGGTCGCCCCTGCGGTCCGGCGACGAGTCTAGCGGAAGCGGCGGTCAGCAGCCGGCGGCCGCCCGCAGCCGGCGCAGGGCCCGCTCGCGGCCCAGCAGGGCGATCGACTCGGGCAGCGGTGGCGCGATGGAGGCGCCGCACACCGCGGCGCGCAGCGGCGTGTAGGCCTTGCCGCGCTTGAGGCCGAGGCCGCCCTCGAGCAGGGCGCCGTCGATCGCCGCCTGCACCGACTCGGCGTTCCACGGCTCCAGCGCTGTCAGGGCGTCGGCGGCCGCGGTCAGCACCGCAGCCGACCCCTCCCCCAGCGCCTTGGCGGCCGCGGCCGGGTCGACCACGAAGGCCTCCTCGCCCACGAACAGGAAGCGCACCAGGTCCGGCAGCTCGGACAGCACGGCCACCCGCGTCTGCACGAGCGGCACGACCGACGCCAGCACCGCGCGCTCCTCCGGCCCGGGGTCGGCGGACACCAGGCCAGCCGACACCAGGAACGGCAGCGCCCGCGCGGCGAAGTCCTCCTCGGACAGCTCCCGCACGTAGTGGCCGTTGAGCCAGCCGAGCTTGTCGAGGTCGAACACCGGCCCGACGGTGTTCACCCGGCCCCAGTCGAAGGACTCCGACATCTGGTCGAAGGAGAACACCTCCTCCCCCGACGGCAGCGAGTAGCCGAGCAGACCGAGGAAGTTCAGCAGCGCCTCGGGCAGGTAGCCCTGCTCCTGGAACCAGGTCAGCCGTGCGGCCGGGTTCTTGCGCTTGGAGATCTTGCTCTTGTCGACGTTGCGCAGCAGCGGCATGTGCGCGAACTGCGGCCGCTCCCAGCCGAGCCAGTCGAACAGCAGCAGGTGCTTCGGGGTGGAGCTGATCCACTCCTCGCCGCGCACCACGTGCGTGATGCCCATGAGGTGGTCGTCGACGACGACGGCCAGGTGGTAGGTCGGGAACCCGTCGCCCTTGAGGATCACCTGGTCGTCCGGCCGCGGGGCGTTGACCTCGCCGCGGATGAGGTCGACGAACGACAGCGGCGGCTCGTCCGGCACCAGCATCCGCACGACCGGCGTCGGCGAGAAGCCCGGCAGCTCAGCGCGTTCGGCCTCGGTCTTGCCGACGCACAGCCGGTCGTACCCGGTCGGCACCTTGCGCTTCTGCTGGTCCTCGCGCATGGCCGTCAGTCGCTCGCCGCTGCACCAGCAGAGGTAGGCGTGCCCGTCGGCGAGCAGCCTGTCGACGTGCGGCTTGTAGGTCTCGAGCCGCTCGCTCTGCCGGTACGGCGCGTACGGGCCGCCACGGTCGGGGCCCTCGTCCCAGTCGAGGCCCAGCCAGCTCAGCGTGTCGTAGACCTGCTGCTCGCTGTCGGCCTGGAAGCGCGCCCGGTCGGTGTCCTCGACGCGCAGCACGAACTGGCCGCCCTGCTGGCGCGCGAAGGCCAGGTTGAACAGTGACATGTACGCCGTGCCGACGTGCGGGTCCCCGGTCGGCGAGGGTGCCACGCGGACGCGGACCGTCATCGTGAGGTCACCGGGTTGCGCAGCGTGCCGATGCCCTCGATGGACACCTCGACGACGTTGCCGGGCTCCAGGGGCCCCACCCCTGCGGGCGTGCCGGTCAGCACGACGTCGCCCGGCAGAAGCGTCATGAACGACGTGATGAACGCCAGCACCGCAGGCACGTCGGTGAGCAGATCGCGGGTGCGGCCGTCCTGCCGCAGCACCTCGTCGACCTCGCACCGCACCCGCAGGTCGAACGGGTCCAGGTCGGTCTCGAGCCAGGGCCCGAGCGGGCAGAACGTGTCGTGGCCCTTGCCGCGGGTCCACTGCGCGTCGCTCTTCTGCTGGTCGCGCGCCGTCACGTCGTTGGCCGCGGTGTAGCCCCACACGTGCGACAGGGCGTTGGCCGGCGTGAGGTCGCGCGCGGGCTTGCCCATGACGACGGCGAGCTCGCCCTCGTGGTCCACGCGGCCGACGCCGGCCGGCAGCCGGATCGGGTCGTCCGGGCCGATGACGGACGTGGCCGGCTTGAGGAAGACCGTGGGGTCGCCCGACGTCCCGGCCGAGGTCAGGTCCTTCATCTCCGCGACGTGGTCGGCGTAGTTCTTGCCGATGCAGACGACGTTGATCGGCTGGGTCGGCGCGAGCAGCCGGACCGCCGACAGCGGCAGCACGTCACCGGTCGGCGTCGGGTCGAAGAGCGGATGCCCCTGCAGGGGGGCGAGGACGAGCTCGGCGGGGACCTCCGGGTCGCCCTGGACGACCCCGTAGGAGATCTCGCCGGCATGGGCGAAGCGGGCGATGCGCACCCGGCGAGGCTACCTACGCGCCGGCCGCCGCGTCCGAGACCCAGGCGCCGAGCAGACCGCGGTAGTGCGCCACGAACTGGTCGTGCTCGTGCGCCGGGAACGTCGACCGGACCGTCTCGACCAGCAGGTCGTCGAACTCCCGCGAGCCGAAGTAGTCGTGCGCGACCGCGTCCAGGTCGCCGAGCTGCCGGTCCACGAAGTCCGCGTAGCGATCGGCCTCGAAGTACGCGTCGGCCATCCCCCGGTACGCGCCAAGCTTCTCCTCGTAGGACCGGTCCGAGTCGGCGATCTCGTACCAGCGCCGGGTGTCGAGGTCGACCTGCGGCGTGCGTCCGGTCGCGGTGCAGAACAGCGACCACTTGACCAGCGAGGTCATCGCCCACGGGAAGTAGTAGTGCAACGACGTGAGACTGACGTCGGGGCAGGCGTTCGCGTAGTCGATCGGGTGCACCTGGCCGCCGCGCACCAGGGTCTCGCAGGAGTTGAACTCCCACTTGAAGAAGGCGTTGACGACCTTGCCGATCGTGACGACCTCCTCGCCGGTCGCCGCGTCGAGGAAGTCGTGCTCGACGCTGTAGCGGTCGTGCTGAGGCCTGTCGGGCGCGAACTTCATGACCATCGTCTCGGCGCCGATCGACAGCGACCGGGCGAAGACGTCGAAGCCCTCGACGCTGGCCTGCAGGTGCATCAGCCGCTGGCCGCTCTCGTCGTAGGCCTGCACCAGCTCGTACTCGTCGCGGATGCGGGTCACGCCGACCCAGGCGCCACCGTCGTAAGGCTTCATGTAGAGGGGGTAGCCGACCTCGCGAGCGGCGTCGCGGATGTCGAAGGGCTTGTTGTACTTGGCTGCTGTGTAGGCGAAGCGCGCGTTGTCCGGCGGCTGCTTGTGCGGCACGAGCCAGGTCTCAGGCACCTTCAGCCCGAGCCGGATCATCGCGCAGTAGGCCGCGTGCTTCTCCATCGACTGGAACGTGAAGGGGTTGTTGAGCAGGTAGACGTCGTCGAGCAGCGCGACCTTCTTCAGCCACTCGCGCGGGACGTAGTACCAGTACGCCAGCCGGTCGACGACGAGCGCGTAGCGCGGCGGCTGGCGAAGATCGAAGGGCTCTACGGTGATGCGCTCCACGTCGTACCGGTGGGTGTCCTTGCCCACGCGGAGCGCCGGGTCGAGGCGCCGGACGAGCGTCTCGAACGCGCTCGGCCAGTCCTCCTCGGTGCCCAGGAGCAGGCCCAGCAGGTGCTTCCGGTCAGCCATGCGGAACTTCTCCTCAGACGAAGCGGGGCAGGTGGTGGGCGAGCTGGTGGCGCCAGGACGACCAGTCGTGAGGGACGTCGTGCCCCCACAGGTCGACCTCCACGCGCAGTCCCTTGTCGTGGCAGAGCTGCCCGAAGGCGCGCGTGCTGTCGAGCGCGCCGGTGGTGTCCTCCCACTGCCCCTGACCGCAGACCAGCAGCAGCGAGAGCCGGGAGCGCAACCAGTCCAGGTGCTCGCCGTCGGTCGCGCCCAGCGACCACATCGGGTTGTTGAGGTGGAACGACGTCCCGCGCTCGCCCCAGCCCATCACCGACAGGTCGTAGACGCCGGACAGACAGAGCGCGAGCGGGAACAGGTCCGCGTGCCGCAGCGCCGCGTTGGCGGCGTGGTAGGCGCCGAAGCTGCAACCGGTGACGGCCATCTCCTGCCGGCCGCCGCAGTCGGCGTCGACGAACGGCACGACGCCCTCGACGACCCAGCGCTCGTACGCCTCGTGCAGCCGGGCGCGCTGCTCCAGCTCCAGGTCGTGGCGGTACCAGCTGCCGCTGTCCCAGCTGTCCAGGCAGTAGAGCTTGACGCGCCCCGCCTCGACCAGCGGCCGGACGGCCTCGACCATGCCGCTGCTCTCGAAGTCCTCGGCCCGCCCCTCCGACGACGGGAAGACCAGCAGCGGCCGGCCGTACGAGCCGTGCACGACCACCCGCGGGGACCAGCCCAGCTCGGGCGACCACAGCTCGACGACCTCACGCCTCATGCGAGGGCCCCTGCAGGACGCGCTGCACCAGGTCGACGAGATGGGGGTCGAACGTGTCGCGCCAGCCGGTGTAGGTGTGCACGTCGCGGTTCTCGACCAGGCGGGTGTCGTAGCCCTGGGCCTGGAGCGCTCGCGTCATCAGCCGGTTGTTGTCGACGTTCTCCTCGATCAGGCCGCAGGACATGACGACCGGCACCGGATCGGGCGCAGGGCCGGCACGCAGCACCGCGTCGACGAACGCCGTGATGCGGGTCCAGCGCTCGAAGCCGCTCTCCTGCTCGTCGAGTACGCGGTGGAAGAAGCTGCTGCTCTGCAGGTACATCCCGGCGAAGCACCCCGGGTGCGCCCGCTGGGCCTGCAGCATCGCGAGGCCGCCGAGGGAGGCACCCACGCCGAGCGCGACCGACGTCGGCACCTGCTTGCGCAGCCCGGGCACGAGCCCCAGCGCGAGCGCGCGGCCGTACGTCGGCGACGCGCTGTAGGTCTCGTTGCGGTCGACCGGTGCCAGCAGCGCAGCACGCATGGCCGGCAGCCGCCCGGCGTCGACCATCGCGTCCAGGAACAGCGTGAGCCCGGCGAGCGCGTCGTACTCCGGACCGTCGTGCACGACCAGCAGCGGCAGCTCGTCCTGCTCCTCCGCACCCACCGCGGACCAGAGCACGCACGGCACGTCCTGCTCGAGGCCACGGCTGGTCAGGGACAGCTCGCGGCGCGGTCCGCGCGGCGGGTCGTTCCGGGTCCAGGCGGGCGCCTCGTACTCCGGCATCTCCAGCACGGACTTGTCGCCGAAAGCCCCGCCCACGCGCACCGGGTTGCCGCCGTCGACGACCCACTCGCTGCCGCCCTCGGCCCACTGGAGCTCGAAGGAGTACTCCATCCGGTCGACCTCCGGGCGGGGTACGCGCAGCACCCAGCCCTCGCCCTCGCGGGCGAAGCCCAGCGCCTCGCCGGGCAGCCGGACGTCCTGCTGCAGCCGCACGCCGGCCAGGGTCCCGGAGCGGTCCGGGTGGCGGAAGACGAGCTCGACGCCGTCGACGGTGGCAGGCACGCCCCGGGAGGCTAGCGGCGGGTCAGGCCGGGGCCGCGCTCCGGCTCTGCGACCACACCCGCACGATGTCACGCACGGAGATGACCCCGACGACGTCGCTGCCGTCGCAGATGACCAGGTGCCGGAAGCCGCCGGCGACCATCGCCGCCGCGGCCTTGTCCAGGTCCCAGTCGGGCATCCCGACGACGGCGTCCGGCGTGAGGTGGTCGGCGGCCAGCTCGGTGTCGAGGTCCTGCCCGCCCGCGACGGCCTCGAGGACGTCGCGCTCGGTGAGGATGCCCGGACCCTCGGAGTCCGGGTCGTGCACGACGGCGGCACCCACGTGCCGGGTGCGCATCGCCTGCGCCACCTGACGGATCGTGTGGGTCGGTCCCACGGTGAGGACGGACTCGCTCATGACGTCGCGCACCAGCACTTGTCGCTCCTGCAGGTCGGGTACCCGGACCGTACGACCTCCGACCGCTGCTGGCTACGACCCGCCGCTCTCTAGATCGGCCGCATCCAGCCGTGCGGGTCGGCGGCCCGGCCGTACTGCAGGTCGAGCAGCGCTGTGCGCAGCCGCAGCGTGACCTCGCCGGAGTCGCCGTCGCCCATCGACCACTCGCCCGCGGTGCTCTTGGCGTGGCCGACGGGCGCGATGACGGCGGCGGTGCCGCAGGCGAAGACCTCGGAGATCGAGCCGTCCTCGGCGCCCTTGCGCCACTCGTCGACCGAGATGCGGCCCTCCTCGACGGTGAGGCCGAGCTCGGGGGCGAGCTGGAGCAGCGAGTCGCGCACGACGCCGGGCAGCAGGGTGCCGGTGAGCGCCGGCGTCATCAGGCGCGTCCCGCCGTCGGAGACGAAGAACAGGTTCATCCCGCCCATCTCCTCGACCCAGCGGCGCTCCACCGCGTCGAGCCAGACGACCTGGTCGCAGCCCTTCTCGGCGGCCTGGCGCTGCGCGAGCAGGCTGCCCGCGTAGTTGCCGGCGCACTTGGCCTCGCCGGTGCCACCGACGGCCGCGCGCACGTACTCGTCCGACAGCCAGACCGTCACCGGCTTGACCTCGCCGGAGAAGAAGGGCGTGACGGGGAAGGCGATCAGCAGGAAGAGGTACTCGTGCGCCGGACGCATGCCGACCTGCGCCTCGGTCGCGATCATGAAGGGGCGCAGGTAGAGGCTCTGGCCGTCGGCGGTCGGGACCCACGCCCGATCGGCGTCGACCAGGGTGTCCACCGCCTCGAGGAAGAGCTCGGGGGGCAGCTCCGGCATGGCCAAGCGCGCCGCGGACCGGTTGAAGCGGTGGGCGTTCTCCTCCGGGCGGAAGACGGCGACGCCGCCGTCGGGCTGCCGGTAGGCCTTGAGCCCCTCGAAGATGGCCTGCCCGTAGTGCAGAACCATCGCCGACGGGTCGAGCTGGATCGGCTCGTAGGCCGTGAGCTTCGCGTCGTGCCAGCCGTTCTCAGCGGTCCAGCGGATCGCGACCATGTGGTCGGTGTGCACCCGGCCGAAGCCCGGGTCGGCCATGAGCGCCTCGCGCTCGGCGTCGCTGCGTGTGGTCGAGCTCGGCACCTTCTCGATGCCCACCGTCGTGCTGGCTGCCGTGCTCATGTCGCTCTCCTCCTGACGCGAGACTGCCCGCGTCGTTCCCTCTGACGGTATCCCGAGCGAGCGTGGCGCTCAGAGCCGAGCGAGCAGCGCGTCCCGCACCTGCGCGGTCGTGCGGGGCGCGGTGCCACGGCCGGCCAGGTCCGCGGCGACGGCCGCTTCGACCCGCTGTGCCGCTGCCGTCTCGCCGAGGTGCTCGAGGAGCAGCGCGACCGAGAGCACCGCGGCGGTCGGGTCGGCCTTGCCCTGACCCGCGATGTCGGGCGCACTGCCGTGCACGGGCTCGAACATCGACGGGTTGGTGCGCGTCGCATCGATGTTGCCGCTGGCCGCCAAGCCGATGCCGCCGGCGATCGCTGCGCCGATGTCGGTGAGGATGTCGCCGAACAGGTTGTCGGTCACGACGACGTCGAAGCGTCCCGGGTCGGTCACGAAGTACATCGACGCCGCGTCGACGTGGGCGTAGTCGGTGGCGACGTCCGGGTGCGCGTCGGCGACCTCGTCGAAGATGCGCTTCCAGAGCCCGCCCGCGTGCACCAGGACGTTGGTCTTGTGCACCAGCGTGACGTGCCGGCGCGGTCGGGCCTGCGCGCGCGTGAAGGCCTCGCGCACGACGCGCTCGACGCCGTAGGCCGTGTTGAGGCTGACCTCGGTGGCGACCTCGTGCGGTGTGCCCTCGCGCAACCGGCCGCCGTTGCCGACGTACGGGCCCTCGGTGCCCTCGCGCACGACCACCATGTCGACGCTCCGGTCACCGACCGGGCTGACGACGCCGGCGAACAGCCGCACCGGGCGCAGGTTCACGTGGTGGTCCAGCGCGAAGCGCAGGCGCAGCAGCAGGCCTCGCTCGAGCACGCCGGGCGGGACGCTCGGGTCGCCGATCGCGCCGAGCAGGATCGCGTCGTGGCCGCGGAGCTCGTCGAGCACGCTCTCCGGCAGGGCCTCCCCCGTACGGGAGTAGGCGCGGGCGCCGAGGTCGTAGTCGGTGCGCTCCACGCCGGGCAGGACGGCGTCGAGCACCTGCAGCCCGACCTCGACCACCTCCGGGCCGATGCCGTCGCCCCCGATGACCGCCAGCTTCGTCATGCCGGCCAGCCTACGTTCCTGAGACGCCTCGTCCCACTTGTTGAGACGCACCGGCGGTCCTGTTGACCGCGCTCACGATTGCCCGCAGTGAGCTGGTGACGATGCTCGGGTGGACCCCGCACCCCCACAGCACGCGGCCGTCGACGGCGACCTCCAGGTAGGAGGCCGCCTGCGCCTCCTCACCCGCCCCGGTCGCGTGCTCGGAGTAGTCGAGGACCCGGACGTCGAGGTCGAGCGCCGACAGCGCGTGGACGAACGCCGCGATGGGGCCATTGCCCTGGCCCGTGACGGTGCGCGTCTCGCCCTGCCACTCGACGACGGCCTCGATCCGGTCGTGCTCTCCCGTCGCCGACGTGAAGGACGTCAGCCGGAGCGGCTGCTCGTGCTGCAGGTAGGTGGCGGTGAACAGCTCCCAGATGCGACTGCCGGACACCTCGCCGCCGGCGTCGTCCGCGATCTCCTGGACGACGCGCGAGAACTCGATCTGCATGCGGCGCGGCAGGTCCAGGTGGTGCTCGTTCTTGAGGACGTACGCGACGCCGCCCTTGCCCGACTGGCTGTTCACGCGGATGACGGCCTCGTACGAGCGGCCGACGTCGAGCGGGTCGATCGGGAGGTACGGCACCCCCCAGGCGAACTCGCGCACCGGCACGCCGGCGGCCGCGGCGTCCTTCTCGAGCGCCTCGAAGCCCTTCTTGATGGCGTCCTGGTGGGAGCCGGAGAAGGCGGTGTAGACGAGGTCGCCCGCGTAGGGGTGCCGCGGGTGGACGGGCAGCTGGTTGCAGTGCTCGACGGTGCGGCGCACCTCGTCGATGTCGCTGAAGTCGATCTGCGGGTCGATGCCCTGGCTGAACAGGTTGAGCCCGAGCGTGACCAGGCAGACGTTGCCGGTCCGCTCGCCGTTGCCGAACAGGCACCCCTCGACGCGGTCGGCGCCGGCCATCACGCCGAGCTCAGCGGCCGCCACTGCGGTGCCGCGGTCGTTGTGCGGGTGCAGGCTCAGGATGACGCTGCTGCGGCGCTCACCGAGTGCGCGGTGGAACCACTCGACCTGGTCGGCGTACGTGCTCGGGACCGACATCTCCACGGTGGCAGGCAGGTTCAGGACGACGGGTCGCTCGGCGGTGGGCTGCCACACGTCCATGACGGCCTCGCAGACCTCGAGCGCGAAGTCGAGCTCGGTGCCGGTGAAGGACTCGGGGCTGTACTGCCAGCGCACGTCCGTGGCAGTCCCCTTCTCACCGGCTCCGCCGTGGCCGAGCAGCTCGTCGGCGTACTTCTGGCACCACTGCGCGCCGCGCACGGCGATGTCCTTGATGCCGTCGCGGTCCAGGCCGAACACCACGCGGCGCTGCAGCGTGGACGTCGAGTTGTAGAGGTGGATGAGCGCGCTGCCGCGGAAGCCGACGAGCGACTGCACGGTGCGCTCGATCAGCTCCTCACGGGCCTGGGTCAGCACCTGGACCGTGACGTCCGCGGGGACGAGGTCCTGCTCCACCAGCGCGCGGATGAAGTCGAAGTCGGTGGCGCTGGCAGCCGGGAAGCCGACCTCGATCTCCTTGTAGCCCATCTCGACGAGCAGCCGGAACATCCGCAGCTTGCGGTCGGCGTCCATCGGGTCGATCAGGGCCTGGTTGCCGTCGCGCAGGTCGACGCTGCACCACTGAGGTGCCGCGGTGATGGTGGCGGCGGGCCAGGTGCGGTCGGCGAGGTCGACCGCAGGGAAGGGGGTGTAGCGGGTGTGCTGCTTCACGGGAGGACTCCGGGGCGGTGGCAGGGGTGCGGCCAGCACGAGGACCCGCGACGAGGAGCCGGCCTAGGAGAAGGCCCCGCCGCGGCCCGTAAGGAGCGAGAGGCTCGACCGGATCACGAGGGCAGCGTACGCGCCCGTGGCCGGTCGTCGGACCGGCGGCGCAGCGGACCTCAGCGGGCAGTGGTCGAGACGGTCGTCGACGCCGGGCTCCGGTTGCCGGCCGCGTCGTAGGCCTGCACGCGGTACCAGTAGGTGCGACCGCTGCGCAGACCGCTGTCGACCGCGGACGTGCTCGTGGTCGTCAGCACCTGGCTGAAGCTGCCCACCTTGTTGTTGCTGCTGCGCAGCACGGCGTAGCCCGTCACGCCGGTGTCGTCACGGCTCGCGCTCCAGGAGAGGCTGACCTTGCCGGTGCTCGAGCCGCTCGCGGCGGTGAGCCCCGTGGGGATCGTCGGAGCCTGCGTGTCCGCGGCGGGCGGGGGCGGCGTGCCGTTGAGGCGGGCGGCGACCTCGTCGCGGAGTCGG
Organism: Mycobacteriales bacterium; assembly: GCA_046593875.1. GTDB lineage: Bacteria > Actinomycetota > Actinomycetes > Mycobacteriales > SCTD01 > SCTD01. The sequence goes on from JBKJQQ010000249.1 coordinate 11,133, forward strand.
GGCAGCGTGGCGTAGAAGCTTCCGCCGGGGCAGTCCGTGGCCGTGTAGTCCTTGTGACCGGCGATGTTCGGCGCGGTCGTCGTGGCGCCGCTGACCGGGTTGGTGAAGGCCGCGTTGCCCTTCGGATCGAGCCCGTTCTTCTCGGCCTCCCAGGCGAGCAGGTCCACCAGGGTCGTGCGCGCTGCCGGCGCGGCGTCCTTGTCCATCAGGTTGCCGAGCAGGGCGATGCCGACCGTGCCGCTGTTCCAGCCTCCGGTGTGCGAGCCGGTGACCCCCCGCCCCTGGGCGTCGTCACCGCTCGGGGAGGCGCCTGCGTAGTCCCGTGACCAGCGGCCCTCCCAAGCCCGGCCGGACTCGTCGAGCAGGAAGTTGTAGCCGATGTCGGCCCAGCCCTGGGTGACCACGTGGTAGCGGTAGATCGCCCGGATCGTCGCGGCCGGGTCGGGGTCGGCGTTCGTCGTGTCCGTGTGGTGCACCACGAGCTTCTTGGACGCGTAGTAGGTCGGGGCCTGCTTGAGGGTCCCGTCGGCGTTGTGCCGCAGCGACTCGTCGGCGCCCCAGGCCGAACGCGCCAGCACCGTCGGCTGCGCGACCGCCGCGGCCGAGGCGCGCTGCCGCTCCCGCGCCATGGTGCGCCGACCGTCTGCCATGCCGTCGATCCACAGCCGGGTCAGCGGTCGGTCCGAGGTGACGCGGACGACCGTCGCCCCGCCGACGACGCGGACCGCGCCGTAGGTGATGCCGTTGGCCCGCTGCTCGCCGGCCTCGTCCCGGCCGGCGTCGACCGGGCGGCTGAAGGTCCTTCCGTCCGCGCTCCAGGAGAGGCTGACGCGGGCCTCGGGGGCACCACGCCAGTACGCCGCGAGGTGGCTCGCGGGAGCACGCAGCGCGAGGTCGGCGGACACCTGGACCGGACCGCTGACGGTGGTCGTGGCGGTCCGGATGCTCACGGTGGTGGCCCACGCGCTGGGCTGCGCGACCAGCAGCCAGAGCATCGGGAGCAGGGCGACGAGGAGCGCGAGCAGGCGGCGGGGCACGAGGGATCCTGTCAGCAGGCGGGGGTTGCGGCCCCACTGTCCGCTTCGTCACGGCTGGGGGCAATGGCCCGGCAGACCACGTCTTCTGGAGATGCGCGACCGTCGAGCGGAATCACCCGGGCAGGCCAGGCGCGCTCGCGTCGACGAGCCGGCCGCAAACGCGGTGCGGTCTCCTCGACCGATCAGCCTGTCGACGCGTCGACCAGGTCGGGGTCGGCGTGCCAGGCGTAGGGGTCGTCGAGGTCGAGGGTCCAGCGGGTGTCGCCGGTGGTGAGGTGCGTGTTGAGCCAGTCGTCTGCGATCGCCGCCGGGGCGTCGGTGGCGCGGAGCTCGAGGCCGGCTGGGTCGTCGGGGCAGTCCGCGAGCCACCACAGCTCGACGTCCTGTTCCCAGGGGCTGAGCTCGGCGAAGGGGTCGTTGTCCCGAAGCGGGGGCAGTGGTCGGACCGCCGGCGCGGGCCGATCGTGCTGGGCGGGGCTGGTCCAGCTGCGGCCGCCGCCGGGGCTGGTCCAGGTCACGGCCGAGCCTTGGCCTCGGGTCTTGGTCCAGCCCTGCTGCTTGACCCGGTGGTGCCGTCGGC
>JBKJQQ010000250.1:0-6576 GCA_046593875.1 Mycobacteriales bacterium
ACCAGTGCCAGGCACCGGTGCGGGCCATCGCGCGGGCCCGCGGGTCAGGGGCGACGACTCCGGTCGCCACCTCTTTGCGGGCCATCGCGAAGCGGTTGCCGAAGGCGTCCACCGCGACCACGGCGTCCCGCCCGCCGGGGGTGACCCCGGCCGCCAGCGGCGGGGTCACCTGCACCTCGAGGTCCATCCGCGGACCACTCGGTCGGGCGTCGCGGGGGGCGTGGGCGAGCGCCGGCACGCCGAACGCCACGATGCCCACGAGACTGACCGCCAGAGCGGCCGCCGTGGCGGAGCGGGTCGACACGCGCACAGCTACTTGAGCTTGCCGTTGTACTCGAGGATGTCGAAGCCACGGGTGTAGTCGATCGCGTAGACGATCTTCGGGGTGATCCAGTACGCCGCGGAGGTCGAGCCGCCGAACGGCACGAACCAGCCCTCCTCCTTGAGCTCGCCCTTCGGCGAGGTCAGCAGGAAGCGGGTGCCGTGCTCGTACGAGCCGAGGGCCACCAGGCCGCCGTCCTTGAAGCTCGGGTGCGCCTCGAACCAGTGCGTCGAACAGCCGAGGCCGTTCACCGGCGGACCGCCGTCGGCGTACACGCCGTTCTTCAAGCTGTAGGTGCCGGCGTCCTTGAGCTTCTTGGTCCGCTGCCAGCCCTTGGTGTCCACGGCGATGAACTTCGGGCCGTTCTCCGGGCAGCGGCCGCTGAAGTTCTTCTCCTCGCTCATGAAGGCGAAGCGGTCCTTGCCGCCGTTGGGCCACTGGACCGAGTGCTGCACGTTCTTGCTGATGCCTTCGTAAGAGGCCAGGACCTTCGGGTTGGTCGGATCCTTGCGGAAGTCGAGCAGGCGGGCCGGGCGGCTCGCGGTCAGCACGATGCCGGGGCTGACCTCGGTGACGTCGTGGATGCCCGTGACGCCCGCGGCGTCGTTCCACATGCCGATCTTCTTCGGCTGGTCCGGGCGGCGCAGGTCGACGACGTAGCCCTCGCTGGAGATCGAGTAGCTGCAGTCGAGGATGCAGGAGCTGGTGTGACCACCGGCGCCGGACAGCGCCGCGATCTCACGGGGAGCGGCGAGGTTCTGGATGTCCCAGACGTGCAGGACGTCGCCCGGGAGCTCCTCCGAGAACAGCATGATCTTGCCGTTGGTGGCGACGTCCTCGTTCTCGAACTTGAAGCCGAACGGGGTGGGCGTGCCCACCAGCGTCGGGTTCAGCGGGTCCTTCAGGTCGTAGATCGAGAAGGACTTCCACGAGGTCACCATGAGGTACTCGTTGCCCTTGACCTTGAAGGTCCGGGCCCCGGTCGCGGTGCCGACCTCGAAGGGGATCGTCTTGAGGTGCTTGACGTTGGCGGTGCTCGTACCGGCCTCGGCGCCGGCGTTGGCGTTGACCAGCGCACCGGGGATGAGGCCGCCGACCAGCGCGAGGCTGGCGGTGACGAGGGCAAGACGACGCTTCAACAGGGGCTCCAGGGTCGTAGGTCTGGCCCCTTGTTTCGCCCTGGCCGCGGCATCTCCTGCCGGGCGGGCGTGCGCTCTCAGTGCCCCATGCCGCCGGGACCCGGCTCGACCAGCTCCACGAGCACGCCGCCCGCGCTCTTGGGGTGGATGAAGTTGACCCGGCTGCCGGCTGTGCCGTTCTTGGGCTCGTCGTAGAGCAGCCGCATGCCCTGGCTGCGCAGGTGCTCGCCGACCTCGTCGATCGAGTCGACCCGGTAGGCCATCTGCTGGATCCCCGGGCCGTTCTTGGCCAGGAACCTGCCGATGGTCGTGTCCGGGTCCAGGGGCGAGAGCAGCTGGAGGTACGAGCCGGAGTCGCCCACCTCGAGCATCGCCTCGCGGACGCCCTGCTCCTCGTTGACCTCCGTGTGGACGCAGCGCATCCCGAAGCTCGTCTCGTACATCTCGATGGCGGCGTCGAGGTCGGCGACGGCGATGCCGACGTGGTCGATGTGCGTGATCTTCACGGGGAGGCTCCTCGGGGCGTTCGGCGGCTGCTGGGTATCGTCGCAGCACCGAAACTCAGACCTCAGGAGGTCCCTCGTGACCGGCTCCGCCTCGTCCCGCTCCGTCATCGTCGGAGGCGCCCGCACGCCGATCGGGAAGTTCTCCGGAGGCCTCAAGGACTTCACCGCCATGGACCTCGGCGGCGTCGCCATCGAGGCGGCGCTCGAGCGCGCCGGCATCGCGGGCAGCGACGTCGACTACGTGATCATGGGCCAGGTGCTGCAGGCCGGCCAGGGCCAGATGACGGCCCGCCAGGCGGCCGTCAAGGGCGGCATCCCGATGGAGGTCCCGTCGCTCACGATCAACAAGGTCTGCCTGTCCGGCCTGTCGGCCATCGCCATGGCCGACCAGCTGATCCGCGCGGGCGAGTTCGAGGTCGTCGTCGCCGGTGGCATGGAGTCGATGACGCAGGCGCCGTACCTGCTGCCCAAGGGCCGCAGCGGCTACCGCTACGGCAATGCCGAGATCCTCGACGCGACCTACCACGACGGCCTGTTCGACGCCTTCGACAAGATGCCGATGGGCGAGGCCACCGAGACCGTCAACGACAAGCACGGCTTCACCCGAGAGCAGCAGGACGAGTACGCCGCGCGCAGCCACGAGCTGGCCGCCGCCGCGATCAAGGAGGGCCGCTTCGCGGACGAGATCGTCGCGGTGCCGGTGCCCCAGCGCAAGGGCGACCCGGTCCTCATCAGCGAGGACGAGGGCGTGCGCCCGGGGACGACGACCGACTCGCTGGGCAAGCTCAAGCCGGCCTTCCGCAAGGACGGCACCATCACCGCCGGCAACGCCTCGCAGATCTCCGACGGCGCCGCCGCCGTCGTCGTGATGAGCCGCGCCGCCGCCGAGCGGCTCGGCGTCACCGACCGCATCCTGGCCGAGATCGGCGCGCACGGTGTCGTCGCGGGTCCGGACAACAGCCTGCAGCTGCAGCCGGCCAACGCCATCCGCGCTGCGCTCGCCAAGAGCGACGTGGCGCTGGAGGACCTCAAGGCGATCGAGGTCAACGAGGCCTTCGCCGCCGTGGGCCTGGCCTCGCAGAAAGACCTCGGCCTGTCCGACGACGTCTTCAACCCCAACGGCGGTGCCATCGCGCTGGGGCACCCGATCGGCGCCTCCGGCGCGCGGCTGGCGCTCACCGTCATCCATGAGCTCAAGCGCCGCGGGGGCGGCGCCGGTGCGGCCGCGCTGTGCGGCGGTGGCGGTCAGGGCGACGCGCTGATCCTCCACGTCCCCACGACCTGATGACCACGGCGCGTGCGCGCCGGTCCGTGGACGCCCCGGCCCTCGTCGAGCAGGCGAGGGCGGGGAACCCGCGCGCCGTCGCGCGGTTGATCAGCCTGGTCGAGGACGCGAGCCCCTCTCTGCGCGAGGTCATGGCTCTGCTCGCGCCGCACGCCGGCAACGCGCGCGTCATCGGCCTCACCGGTTCGCCGGGCGTGGGCAAGTCGACCTCGACCAGCGCCATGGTCGCGGCCTACCGGCGGCGCGGGATGCGCGTCGGCGTGCTGGCCGTCGACCCCTCGTCGCCCTTCTCCGGCGGCGCGCTGCTCGGCGACAGGGTCCGCATGCAGGAGCACGCGACCGACGACGGCGTCTTCATCCGCTCGATGGCCTCGCGCGGCCATCTCGGGGGCCTGTCGTGGGCGACGCCCCAGGCGTTGCGCGTGCTGTCGGCTGCGGGGTGCGACGTGGTGCTCGTCGAGACCGTCGGCGTCGGGCAGGCCGAGGTCGAGGTGGCCACGCTGGCCGACACCACGCTGGTGCTGCTCGCTCCTGGCATGGGCGACGGCATCCAGGCCGCCAAGGCCGGGATCCTGGAGGTGGCAGACATCTTCGTGGTCAACAAGGCCGACCGGGACGGCGCCGACCAGGTCGTGCGCGACCTGCGCTACATGCAGTCGCTCGGCACCCAGTCGCCCTCGCAGGCACGTGTAGAGGGCCGGTGGATCGCGCCGATCATCAAGACGGTGGCGTCCCGCGGTGAGGGCGCGGACGAGGTCGTCGACCGCATCGAGCAGCACGGCGAGTGGATGGCCACGCACGGGATCCTGGACGCCCGTCGCCGCAAGCGCGCGAGCGACGAGGTCGAGGCGATCGCCCTGACGACCCTGCGGGAGCGGATGGGCGACCTGCGCGGGGCCTCGCTGGAGCTCCTCGCCTCCTCGGTCGTCGCCGGTGAGATGGACCCGTACACCGCCGCCGACGCTCTGGTCGACGCGCTCTCGTGACCCCGTCCGCCCTGGGGCTGGCGCCGCACCCCGAGGGCGGCTGGTACCGCGAGACCTGGCGCTCGCCGGGCACCGTGACGACGCCGTACGGCGAGCGGTCGCCCGCGACGTCGATCCTGTTCCTGCTGCAGCCGGGGGAGTCCTCCCGCTGGCACCGGGTCCGGTCCGGCGAGCTGTGGCTGTGGCAGGGCGGCGGTTCGCTGGAGCTGGACCTCGGCGGTTCTTCGTCCCGGCCGACGCTGTCGTCGACGGTGACGGTCGGGCCCGGTCCGGCGGACCTGCAGCGGCTGGTGCAGCCGGACGAGTGGCAGGCGGCCCGGCCCGCGGGGGGCGAGGCTGTGCTGGTGGCCTGCGTCGTGTCGCCGGGCTTCGACTTCGCCGACTTCTCCCTGGAGGAACCTTCGTGATCCGCGCGCTGCGCGTCGTCGCCCTGCTCGAGTCCCTCTCGTTCGCCGTGCTGCTGGTCTGCTCGGTGCTCAAGCGGACGACCGACCTCGACCTGGTGCCCGTCCTCGGTCCGCTGCACGGCGGGCTGTTCGTCGCGCTCGTCCTGCTGGTGCTGGCGAGCCTGGAGCGGCTGCGCTGGTCGTGGTGGTTCACCCTGGTGATGCTCACGATCGGCTCGCCGGGCGCGCACTTCGCCGTCCGGGCCACGCGCACCGACGCGCCCGCCTGACCGGGGAACGAGCCTCGGCGGTGTCGCGTCATAGGGGCGTGCGCGCTCTGGCCCTCTCCCTCGTGCTGGCGCTCGCAGGGTGCGGCACGGTCGGCCCGCTCTCGTCCGAGCCTGCGGCGGCGCCGCGGTGGGAGCGGCTCCCGGACCCGCCGTTGTCACCCCGTTCGATGACGCGGCTGCACTGGACCGGCAGCGAGGTCCTGGCACTGGGTGGCGACACGGCCCCGCCGTGCCCGCCTGCCGCGAGCTGCGTCGACCCGTCGGAGCCGCAGCGCGACGGCGCGGCGTACGACCCGGGCACGGGGCGCTGGCGCCGCACGGCCGAGGCGCCGCGTCCGCTGGTCGGCGGTGCCGTGGTCGACGGCGACGTCGTCTGGGCGCAGACGGGGTGGCAGGCCGACGCTGCGCTGCTGTCGTACGACGCGTCCGAAGACCGGTGGGACGAGCATCCGCCGCCGCCGCCGCCGCCCGGTCCAGCGACGGCGTCGTACGTACTGGCGGTGTCGCAGGGGCGGCCCGTCGCGCTGCGGATCGAGCAGGCCGCTTCGTCGGACGCTGTCTACGACCCTGCCGCGCGGGTGTGGGCCCCGCTCCCACGGGATCCGCTGTCACCGTCGTTCGACCGCACCGCCGTGCAGACGCCGCGCGGCCTGCTCGTGACCGGCGCGGCCGCGGTGCCCAACCCGGGGAGCGCGGCGCCGTCGTTCCTCCGCGCCGCCCTGCTCGACGTGTCGACGTCGACGTGGCGGCGGCTGCCTGACAGTGACCAGCTCGTGGGGGCGGGCATCGCCGTGCACGGCGACCGGGCGATCTGGCCGGACCTCGGCGGCGCGGACGGCGGCGCGGTGAATGGCTACGGCCGGACCATCCCGTTCGGCGGTCGGCTGGACGTCGCGACAGGGGAGTGGCAGCCGCTGCCGGATGCGCCCGAGGAGGGCAGCGGTGGCTGGTCGGCGTTCGCGCTGGGCGGTGCGGTCAGTGCGGCGGAGGGCTATCTGTACGACGACCGCGACGGCAGCTGGACGCACGTGGCCCGGCCGGCGGACGGACCGGCGTCTGCGGGTGCGGCCGTGTGGGCGGGCGAGGACCTGGTCGTAGTGGGCGGGACGACGGAGCTGGTGCGAGCCCGGGGGGCGTGGGTCCTGCGCGGCGCCGGTCGTTAGTCGAGAAGCTGGGCGTGCCAGGCGTAGGGGTCGTCGAGGTCGAGGGTCCAGCGGGTGTCGCCGGTGGTGAGGTGCTGCGCGAGCCGGTCTTCCGCGATCGCCGCCGGGGCGTCGGTGGCGCGGAGCTCGAGGCCGGCTGGGTCGTCGTCGGGGCAGTCGGCGTGCCACCACAGCTCTTCCTCCTGCTCCCAGGGGCTGCGCTCGGCGAACGGGTCGTCGGCGGGCAGGGCCGGGAGGGGTCGTGCGGTCGGTGCCGGCGGCGGGTGCTGGGCGGGGCTGGTCCAGCTGCGGCCGCCGCCGGGGCTGGTCCAGGTCACGGCCGAGCCTTGGCCTCGGGTCTTGGTCCAGCCCTGCTGCTTGACCCGGTGGTGCCGTCGGCAGCAGGGGCCGAGGTTGCACGCGCAGGTCGCCCCCTCGGGCCAGGCCAGGTCGTGCTCGGCGTCGCACCGGGCGGCGCGCGCACCGCAGCCGGGCCACTCGCACCGCGGTGCACGGACCT
>JBKJQQ010000120.1:0-13366 GCA_046593875.1 Mycobacteriales bacterium
CCTTTGCCGAGCACCAGCGCGACCTGCTGGTCTAGGTCGACGTTGTCCATGGTCAGGTTGCCGAGCTCGGAGCGGCGCATCCCGGTGTCGTGGAACATCCGCAGGATCGCGGTGTCACGGCGCTCGGCGAACTTCTTTCCCTCGCAAGCCTTGAACAACGCGCGCAGGTCGTCGTCGCTCAGCACCGGCACCGGCACCTCGGGCACCGCCGGCGGCCGGACCTTCTCCATCGGCGAGCGGGCGATCTCCTCCTCGTCGAGCAGGAAGGCGAAGAAGCGGCTCATCCCGGTGTGCCGGGTCTTGGCGGTGGAGGCCGACGTGCGCTCCATCGTGGCGACCAGGAACGCCTCGCAGTCCGAGCGCCGGACGTGGTCGGGCTCGGTGATCTCCGGGGCGTTCTCGCCGAGCCAGTCGAGGAACTGCTGCGCGCCGGTCGCGTAGGTCTTGATCGTCGTGCCGGCGAGGTTGCGGGCGCGCATCGAGCGCAGCCAGGACGAGTAGAGGCTGCCCAGGATGGCGGGCGGGCGCATCTGCTCGGGCGGCACCGTGGAGGTCATGGGGTGAAGGTATCGCGTCATCGAGCGCTGTGCGACCGACACGCCGAGGCCGGGGGTAGCCAAACCTGCAGGTCAGGCGTACAACTAGCCCCAGCCGACCGGCTAGGAGGTCACCCGATAGGCGTCGTACACGCCTTCGACGCCGCGGACCTGGTTGAGCAGGTGGCCCAGGTGCTTGGGGTCGCCCATCTCGAAGGTGAAGCGGCTGACCGCCACGCGGTCGCGGGTCGTCGTGACGGTCGCCGACAGGATGCTGACGTGCGCGTCGGACAGCACCCTCGTGACGTCCGACAGCAGCCTGGTCCGGTCCAGCGCCTCGACCTGGACGGCGACCAGGAACATCGAGCCCTGGGTGGGCGCCCACTCGACCTCGACGACGCGGTCCTGCTCGGCCAGCAGCGGCCCGGCGTTGACGCAGTCGCCGCGGTGCACGGACACCCCGCGGCCGCGGGTCACGAAGCCGACGACGTCGTCGCCGGGCACCGGGGTGCAGCAGCGGGCCAGCTTGACCCAGATGTCGCTGACGCCCTTGACGACGATGCCGGGGTCACCGACCGGCCGGGGCCGGCGGACCGGACGCGTCGGGACAGCGGTCTCGGCGAGGTCCTCGACCGCGCCCTCGGTGCCCCCGAGGCCGGCCATGATGCGCTGGACGACGTGCTGGGCCGAGACCCGCCCCTCGCCGACCTCGGCGTACAGCGCGGTGACGTCAGCCAGGTGCAGCTCCTTGGCGATGTTCGGCAGCGCCTCGCCCCCGAGCAGGCGCTGCAGCGGCAGCCCCTGCTTGCGCACGGCGCGGGCGAGGGCGTCCTTGCCGGTCTCGACCGCGTCCTCGCGCCGCTCCTTGGCGAACCACTGCTTGATCTTGTTGCGCGCCCGCGGGCTCTTGACGAACTGCAGCCAGTCCTGGCTGGGGTGGGCGTTCTCGGCCTTGCTGGTGAAGACCTCGACGACGTCGCCGTTGTCGAGCACGGACTCCAGCGCGACCAGCCGACCGTTGACGCGCGCCCCGATGCAGCGGTGGCCGACCTCGGTGTGCACGGAGTAGGCGAAGTCGACCGGGGTCGCCCCGGCCGGGAGGCTGACGACGTCGCCCTTGGGCGTGAAGACGAAGACCTCGGTCGAGTGCAGGTCGAAGCGCAGCGAGTCCATGAACTCGCCGGGGTCGGCGGCCTCGCGCTGCCAGTCCAGCAGCTGGCGCAGCCAGGCCATGTCGTCGCCCTTGACCGGCGTCGGGGACTGCCCGCCCTCCTTGTACTTCCAGTGCGCCGCGATGCCGTACTCCGCGCGGCGGTGCATCTCCTCGGTGCGGATCTGCATCTCGACCGGCTTGCCCTGCGGGCCCATGACCGTCGTGTGCAGCGACTGGTACATGTTGAACTTGGGCATCGCGATGAAGTCCTTGAACCGGCCCGGGACCGGCGACCAGGTCGCGTGCACGGTGCCGAGGGCGGCGTAGCAGTCGCGGACGTCGTCCACCAGGACCCGGATCCCGACCAGGTCGTAGATGTCGGTGAAGTCGCGGCCCCGCACGATCATCTTCTGGTAGATCGAGTAGTAGTGCTTCGGGCGTCCGGTGACCGTCGCCCGGATCTTGGCGGTCTTGAGGTCGGCGCTGATGCGCTCCACCACCTCGGCCAGCGAGGTGTCGCGGGACGGTGCGCGCTCGGCGACCAGGCGGACGATCTCGTCGTAGCGCTTGGGGTAGAGCGTCGCGAACGCCAGGTCCTCGAGCTCCCACTTGAGGGTGTTCATGCCGAGCCGGTGCGCCAGTGGCGCGAAGATCTCCAGCGTCTGCTTGGCGATGCGCTCCTGCTTCTCCTGCTTGAGCCAGCGCAGCGTGCGCATGTTGTGCAGCCGGTCGGCCAGCTTGATGACCAGCACGCGCGGGTCGCGGGCCATCGCGACGACCATCTTGCGGATCGTCTCGGCCTCGGCCGCGTCGCCGAACTGCACCTTGTCCAGCTTGGTGACGCCGTCGACGAGATGGCCGACGTCCTCGCCGAAGTCGCGGCGCACGTCCTCCAGCGTGTAGCGGGTGTCCTCGACGGTGTCGTGCAGCAGCGCGGCCACCAGCGTCGTGGTGTCCATGCCGAGCTCGGCCAGGATCGTCGTGACGGCCAGCGGATGGGTGATGTACGGGTCGCCGCTGCGCCGCTTCTGCCCCTCGTGGCACTGCTCGGCCACCTCGTACGCCTTGACGATGGCGCGCAGGTCGGCCTTCGGGTGGCTCGCCCGGATGGTGCGGGTCAGCGGCTCGAGCACCGGCGGGATGCCGGTCGCCTTGGCGGCGGTCAGCCGGGCCAGCCGGGCACGGACACGACGACCGGACGGCGGACCCGTGACATCGGCGTCGACCGGCCCGTCGGGCGGGACCGCGGAGTCGGCGGTCGGAGAGGGGACGTCCTCGGCGCGCGGCGGCGGGGGCACCGCAGCGACCGGGTCCACGGGGTCGGCCGGAGCAGCCGTCCCCGCGCGGGCGTCCGAGGCCACGGGCCGCTCCCAGCGTCGAGGGTGTCTGCCGAGTGTAAGGAGGGACGGCCCGCGATGTGCCCTGACGGGCCGTCTAGTAGGTCACCAGCGCGTGCACGTCGCGACCGGGCAGCGCAGCCCGACCGGCGAGGAAGCTCAGCTCGAGCAGCACGCTGACGCCGACCACCTCTCCCCCGGCCTGCTCGACGAGGTGGGCGGCCGCGGCAGCCGTCCCGCCGGTGGCCAGCACGTCGTCGACGAGCAGCACCCGGTCGCCCGGCCCGAAGGCGTCCTGGTGCACCTGCAGGACGTTGCTGCCGTACTCCAGGTCGTACGACCTCTCGTGCGTGGCGCGCGGCAGCTTGCCGGGCTTGCGCACCGGGACGAAGCCGGCCCCGAGCCGGTAGGCCACCGGCGCGGCCAGGATGAAGCCGCGGGCCTCGATACCGACCACCTTGTCGACCGCGTGGTCCGCGTGGTGCGCGACGAGCGCGTCCACCGCGGCGGCGAAGGCCTCGTGGTCGGCGAGCAGCGGCGCGATGTCCTTGAAGCCGATGCCCGGCGAGGGGAAGTCGGGGACGTCGACGATGCGGGCCCGCAGCAGCGCCTCGAGAGCGCTCAAGGGGCGGGCTCGACGATGCGGACGACGGCAGCCACGGCGAAGCGGACCGGCACGCCGGGCGAGATCTCCAGCAGCAGCGTGCCGTCGTCGCCGTCCAGGTCGAGCACCGTGCCGTGGATGCCCGCCGTCGTCATCACGCAGGCGCCGACGCCGAGGTCGGCACGGATCTGCGCGGCGGCCTTGACCCGGGCGCGCTGCGGACGGATGAGCAGCAGCCACAGGCCCACCAGGAGCACGGCGAAGAAGACGAGGTCCTGCGGGCTCATGGGGTCAGCCTAGGAGCCGGCGCTCAGCCCGCGTCGCCCAGGTCGAGGGGCAGCACGTCGACCGGCCCGGGCGGGGTCAGCTCCAGGTGCCGCCAGGCGGCGGGGGTGGCCATTCGTCCGCGCGGCGTGCGGACGACGAGCCCGGACCGGACCAGGAAGGGCTCGGCGACCTCCTCGACGGTCTCGGGCTCCTCGCTCACCGCGACCGCGAGCGTGGACAGCCCGACCGGCCCGCCGCCGAAGCGGCGCACGAGCGCGTCGAGCACCGCCCTGTCGAGCCGGTCCAGGCCGAGCTCGTCGACGTCGTAGACGGCCAGCGCGGTGCGGGCGGTCGCGCGGTCGACGACGCCGTCCGCGCGCACCTCGGCGTAGTCGCGGACCCGCCGCAGCAGCCGGTTGGCGATGCGGGGCGTGCCGCGGGAGCGGCCGGCGATCTCGTGGCCACCGTCGGGACGCAGGTCGACGCCGAGCAGGCCGGCGCTGCGGGCGAGCACCCGCTCCAACTCGGCCGGCGTGTAGGGCTCCATGTGCGCGGTGAACCCGAAGCGGTCGCGCAGCGGACCGGTCAGCAGACCGGAGCGGGTCGTGGCACCGACCAGCGTGAAGGGCTCGACCTCCAGCGGGATCGCCGTGGAGCCCGGTCCCTTGCCGACGATGACGTCGACGCGGAAGTCCTCCATCGCGACGTAGAGCAGCTCCTCGGCCGGCCGGCTGATGCGGTGGATCTCGTCGATGAACAGCACCTCGCCGGCACTCAGGCTCGACACGAGGGCAGCCAGGTCACCGGCCCGCTCCAGCGCGGGGCCGCTGGTGATGCGGATGCCGGCGCCGAGCTCGGCCGCGATGATCATCGCGAGCGAGGTCTTGCCCAGCCCGGGCGCGCCCGACAGCAGCACGTGGTCCGGCGGGCGGCCGCGCCGCTGGGCGCTCTCGAGGACGAGCGAGATCTGCTCGCGGACCCGCTCCTGGCCGATGAACTCGTCCAGCCGGCGCGGTCGCAGCGCGGCCTCGACGACCCGCTCCTCGTCCGGGGCACCGGTCTCGACCAGCCGGGCGTCCAGCTCAGCCGCCTCGCGCGCCGCCAGCTCCTCAGGCGTCATCGGGACCGGCCGAGCTGGGCAAGGGCCTGCCTCAGCAGCACCGGGACGTCGGCCTCGGTCGCGGCCGGGTGCTCGGCGGCAAGGCCGGTCAGGACCTCGTCGGCCTGCGCACTGCTCCATCCCAGTCCGACCAGAGCCTGCGAGAGCGTGTCGCGCCAGCCGCCCGCCGCGGGCAGCGACGCTGAGAGGCCGGGCAGACCGGCCTTGTCCTTGAGCTCCAGCACCATCCGCTGCGCGCCCTTGCGGCCGATGCCCGGGACCAGGCAGAGCGTCGCGAGGTCCTCGGTCGCGAGCGCACGTCGTACGGCATCGGGGGTGTGCACGGTCAGCACGGCCTGGGCCACCCGCGGACCGACGCCGCTGGCGGTCTGGAGCAGCTCGAACATCGTCCGCTCGTCGTCGTCGGCGAAGCCGTACAGCGTCAGGCTGTCCTCGCGCACCACCAGGCTGGTCGCGAGCGCGGCCTGCTCCCCCACGCGCAGGCGGGCCCGGGTGCCGGCCGTGGTCTGCACGGCCAGGCCGATGCCGCCCACCACGACGACGACGCCGTCTGCGGTGAGCGCGGAGACCCGGCCCTCGACGCTGGCGATCACCGCTGTGCGACCACGGCCGCGGCCAGCCGCGCCTGCACCGGCGAGCGCCACACCGAGCAGATCGCCAGCGCCAACGCGTCGGCGGCATCGGCCGGCTTGGGCGGGCCGTCGAGCCGCAGGAGCCGGGCGACCATCGCCCCGACCTGGGCCTTGTCGGCGCGGCCGTTGCCGGTGACGGCGGCCTTCACCTCGGAGGGGGTGTGCAGCACGACGGGCAGTCCGCGGCGGGCGGCGCAGGTGATCGCCACCGCGCCGGCCTGCGCGGTGCCCATGACGGTCCTGACGTTGGCCTGCGAGAAGACGCGCTCCACAGCGACGGCGTCGGGCTGGTGCAGGTCCAGCCAGGCCTCGAACACCCGCTCGAGGGCGACCAGGCGCTCGCCGAGCGGGTCGGTGGCCGGCGTCGTCGCGACGCCGACCGCGACGAGGGAGGCACGGCCGGGGCGGCCGTCGACCACGCCGAGGCCGCACCGGGTCAGCCCCGGGTCCACGCCGAGCACCCGCACGCACGCCTCCCGGTCCCGAACTGGTGTTCGGGCGCACGCTACGGGCCGGGAGCGGCTGGAGCACGCAGGCGCGCCCGACCTAGCAGACGGCCAACGGCAGGTCGACGTCCTCGGTCAGGCACGCGACCATCCGGTCGGCGAGGTCCGCCGGCGGGATGCGGCGGGTGAAGACCGCCCGCGCACCGGCCTCGACCAGGCGCGCGACACCCCCCGAGTCCTCGCACTGCGCGGCCACCACCGCGCCCGGGACGTAGGTGCGCACCCGGCGGACCACCTCGACGCCGGACAGCGTCGGCAAGGGGTACCTCCACAGACAGGGCCCCCTGCTGCGCGCGGGGGCGTACGCCGTCGGCTGTGGTCCCAACCTCACCGGGGATCGTGCACGAGACGGGCCGCTGTGTCTGCTACCCGACGCGCTCGAAGACCTCGTCGCTGATGTCGAAGTTCGCCCAGACGTTCTGCACGTCGTCGAGGTCCTCGAGGGCGTCCACGAGCTTGAGCACCTTGACCGCCATCTCGTCCTCGAGCGGCACGCTGAGGGTCGGCATCCAGGCGATGTCCGCCGACTGCACGTCGAAGCCCGCGTCGCTGCAGGCCAGCCGCACAGCGTGCGTGTCGGTCGCCTCGCAGACGACCTCGAAGGTCTCCTCGAGGTCGTTGACGTCTTCAGCGCCGGCGTCGAGCACGGCGAGCAGCACGTCGTCCTCGGTCAGGCCGTCGGTCTTCGTCACCAGGACCACGCCCTTGCGGCCGAACAGGTAGGACACCGACCCGGGGTCGGCCGGGTTGCCGCCGTTGCGCGTGATGGCGGTACGGACCTCGGCGGCCGCGCGGTTGCGGTTGTCGGTCAGGCACTCGACCAGGACGGCGACGCCGCCGGGGCCGTACGCCTCGTACATGATCTCCTCGTACGAGGCCGCGTCACCGAGCTCACCGCTGCCGCGCTTGACGGCGCGCTCGATGTTGTCCGCCGGGACCGACAGCCGCTTGGCGCCGGAGATGGCGTCGGCCAGCCGCGGGTTGCCCGCCGGGTCACCGCCACCGGTCTTGGCCGCGACCTCGATCGTCTTGATGAGCTTGGCGAACAGCTTGCCGCGCTTGGCGTCGATCGCACCCTTCTTGTGCTTCGTGGTCGCCCACTTGGAGTGGCCGCTCATGACGCCTCCTTCACGATGTCGACGAACAACCCGTGCACGCGGTCGTCGCCGGTGAGCTCCGGGTGGAACGACGTCGCCAGGACGTTGCGCTGGCGGACGGCGACGACCCTACCGGCGGCGGGCGAGCCGTCGGCCGGGACGCGAGCCAGGACGGTGACGCCGTCGCCGGTGCTCTCGACCCACGGGGCACGGATGAAGACGGCGTGCACCTCCCCGACGCCGGCGAAGGCCAGGTCGGTCTCGAAGCTGTCGACCTGACGGCCGAAGGCGTTGCGGCGCACGACGACGTCCAGACCGCCCACGCCCTGCTGGTCGGGGCGGCCGTCCAGCACCGAGTCGGCGAGCAGGATCATGCCGGCGCACGAGCCGTAGACGGGCAGGCCGTCCCGGACCACGGCCCGCAGCGGCTCGAGCAGGTCGAACACCTCGAGCAGCCGGCTGATGGTCGTGGACTCCCCGCCCGGCAGGACCAGTCCGTGCAGCCCGTCGAGGTCCGCGAGCCGCCGCACGTGGGTCGGCTCCGCGCCGGCGGTCCGCAGCGCCCGGTCGTGCTCGCGCACGTCCCCCTGCAGGGCCAGCACCCCGATTCGCGGTGCCGCGGGCATGGTTACCAGCCGCGGGTGGCGAGCAGGTCGCCGGCGCCGAGGCTGTCGACGGAGATGCCGACCATCGCCTCGCCGAGCCCGCGGCTGACCTTGGCGATGCGCTCGGCGTCGGTGAAGTACGCCGTCGCCTCGACGCACGCGCGGGCCCGCGCCGAGGGGTCGCCGCTCTTGAAGATGCCGCTGCCGATGAAGACGCCGTCCGTGCCGAGCTGCATCATCATCGCCGCGTCGGCGGGGGTCGCCACGCCACCGGCGGTGAACATGACGACCGGCAGGCGCCCGAGCGAGGCGGTCTCGCGGACCAGGTCCACCGGCGCGGCCATCAGCTTGGCAGCCTCGAAGAGCTCGGTCTCGTCCATGACGGTCAGGCTTCTGATCGCGCCCAGGATGGTGCGCAGGTGCGTGGTCGCCTGCGACACGTCGCCGGTGCCGGCCTCGCCCTTGGTGCGGATCATCGCGGCGCCCTCGGCGATGCGACGCAGGGCCTCGCCCAGGTTGGTCGCGCCGCAGACGAACGGCACGGTGAAGGCCCGCTTGTCGATGTGGTGCGCGTAGTCGGCCGGCGTCAGCACCTCGGACTCGTCGATGTAGTCGACGCCGATCGCCTGCAGCACCTGGGCCTCGACGAAGTGGCCGATGCGCGCCTTGGCCATCACCGGGATGGAGACGGCGGCCTGGATGCCGTCGATCATGTCGGGATCGCTCATGCGGGCCACGCCGCCGTCGCGGCGGATGTCGGCCGGCACCCGCTCCAGAGCCATGACGGCGACGGCGCCGGCGTCCTCCGCGATGCGCGCCTGCTCGGCGTCGACGACGTCCATGATGACGCCGCCCTTGAGCATCTCGGCCATGCCGCGCTTGACGCGGTCGGTCCCGACTTCGGTGGCAGCGGTGTCAGTCATGGCGGCGGTTCCTCGCGTTCGGAGCAGCCCGCGCGGGTGCGCGCGGACAACTCCATCGTAGGCGTCCGGACCCGAGTCAGCCCACCGTGAGCTTCTGCCCGGCGGGCACCAGGAGCAGCAGCGTCGGGCCGGGCTTGAGGGGCAGGTCGCGCCCCTTGTCGTCGAGGAAGCGGGTGCCGGTGTGCGGCGCGATCCGGCGCCAGGTCCCGGACAGGCGGCGACCGTCGCGCAGCACGGCGACGGCGCCCTTGCCGACCGTCGAGGTGTAGGGGGTGGGGTTGCCGACGACGTCGACGTACTTGCTGTTGCGGATCTGGACGTGCTGGACGACGACGTTGGTCGGCGCGTAGCCCTGCATGCGGTCGCCGTCCTGCAGGACCGCGTAGCGCCCGGACGCGGCGTCGTACTGCACGCTGACCTTGGAGATCTCGGAGAAGCGCACGGATGCCTTCGGCGCGGCGAAGCCGGCGCCGGCCGGGAGCGGGGCGAAGCGCAGGCCGATGTCGCGGGCCTTGGTGCCCGACGGCTTGGTCTTGTCGATCTTCTCGGGCGAGCTGAAGAAGTTGAAGGCGTCGCGGCGCTTCTCGGCCTTCCGGTAGGGAGCAGGCACGGTGTCGAAGGACACGTCGAGCACGATGCCGTTCTTCTCGGCCCGGGCCACCGTCGCGAGCACGCCGGTGTTGCCGCCGGACGCGCCGAGCGCCACCTTGCCGAACTGCTGCAGCAGCTCGATGTCGCCCTCGCGGACGCTGCGGATCGGGCCGACCTCGTTGCCGGTGGCCGGCGCGTAGACCGCCAGGAACCGGGTGGCGCCGCCCTCCATCAGCTCCTGGTAGACCAGCGCCGCCTCGCCGAGGCCGCGGAAGAACGGCCGTGCCAACGGCGAGTTGTCGATCTTCATCGCGACGACGTTGCCGGTCGGCATCGGCGCGGTGCCGGTGAGCGGGCTGACCTTCGCGGCCGCCGGCTTCGGGGCGACGGGCTTGGCGACCGGCGTCGCGGACGGGACCGCCGACGGGGTCGGCTGCTCCTTCGCGGACGGCTCCGCGGCGGCGCCCCCGCAGGCGGCCAGCAGGACGAGGGAGGACAGCAGCGCAGCGGTCGAGCGGGTACGAGAGGGGGTCGTCGCGGGCACGACGCAACGCTACGTCGCGATCCGGTCGATCCCGCGCAGGACCGCCCGCGCATCACACCGCCGTGTCGTCGATCTCGAAGAACAGCGGCATGTCACGGCGCCCGGCCAGCCGCAGCACTCGTGGGATCCGGCGGAAGCGCATGGCCCGGGTGTCCGTGACCGCCGCGTTGTGGAACGAGCGGGCCAGCCCGACCCGGTTGGAGGCCGTCTCCAGCTCGGCGAGCGCGGCCTCGCCGGCGGCGTCGTGCACGAGCATCGGCAGCGAGGCCTTCAGCGCGCGGGACAGGTCGTTCTCGAGCATCTCGCGACCGTCCGCGGTCGCCTCGAGCGCCGCCGTGGCGGCCCGGTCGAGGGCCGGCCCGGCGCTGGGGTCCTCGAGGTGCGCGGCGACCGCCCGGGCCGCAGCGGCGCGACGTGCCAGCGCAGCGTCGAGCGCGGCCCACGCGGCGTCGACGCGGGCGTGCAGCCGGTCCAGCCGCCCAGCCGTCCAGCTCAGGTAGACGCCGAGGAGGAAGGCGATCCCGGCGATCCACAGCAGCGTGCTCATCGGCGCGCCCGCTCCGACATCCAGCGGCGCAGCGTGGTCACCAAGCGGCCGGCGTCATCGTCGTCGTCGTCGCCCGGGGGCAGGGCGGCCTCGAAGCTGGCGTCGACCGCGACCGGGGCTGCGACGGCGACGGTCTCGTAGACCTCGACGATCTGGCGGGTGACGGTCGACCAGTCGTAGGCCCGGACCGCGCGGCGGCCGGCCTCGGCCAGGCGCGCGCGTCGCTCGGGGTCCTGCAGCAGCGCCCCGAGCCCGGCAGCCAGTGCTCCGGCGTCGCGCACCGGGACCAGCACGCCGGCGCGCCCGTCCTCGAGCACCCGACGGAAGGCCTCGAGGTCGCTCGCGACAACCGGCGTCCCGGTGGCCATCGCCTCGACCAGCACGATGCCGAACGACTCGCCATGGGTGTTCGGCGCGCAGTAGACGTGACCGCTGGCGAAGACACGCGGCTTGTCCTGCTCGCTCACCAGACCGAGCAGCTCGACCCGGTCGCGCAGTGACGGGGGTATGGCCTCGCGCACGTCGTCGACGTCACCCGGGCCGGCGACCAGCAGCCGCACGTCGGGCACCAGGCTGACCAGCTCGGGCAGCGCCTCGAGCAGCACCGCCAGCCCCTTGCGCTGCTCGTCGATGCGGCCGAGGAAGACAACGGTGGGGCGGTCGTCACGGCCGTCCAGCGGCCGGGCGCCGGTGAAGCGCGCGACGTCGACGCCGTTGGGGATCAGGACGGCGTCGCCGCCGAGGTGCTCGACCACCACCCGCCGAGCCGCGGGTGAGACCGCGATGCGACCGATGACCTTCTCCAGCGCGGGCTGCAGGGCGGTGCCGAACACCTGCAGCGCCCGGCTGCGGGCCGTCGCGGTGTGGAAGGTCGCAACGATCGGCCCGCTCGCGGCGAAGCAGGCCAGCATGGACACGCTCGGCACGGTCGGCTCGTGCACGTGCAGCACGTCGAAGCCGCCGTCGCGCAGCCACCGGCGGGTCCGCTTCAGCGAGAGGGGTCCGAAGACCAGCCGTGCCACCGAGCCGTTGTACGGGACGGGGACGGCCCGTCCGGCCGGCACGACGTACGACGGGAGGTCCGCGCGGTCGGGCTCGTCGACCGGGCTGAGCACCGAGACGTCGTGGCCGAGCGCGAGCAGGTTGTCCGCGAGGTCGCGCACGTGCGCCTGGACGCCGCCGGGGACGTCCCAGGTGTACGGACAGGCGATCCCGATCTTCACCTGCTCTCCAGGTCGTCCAGCCAGAGGCGCTGCAGCATGTGCCAGTCCTGCGGGTGCCGGGCGATCGCGGACGCGAACGCCGTCGCCATGGCCTGCGTCATCGTCGCCACGTCGGTGTGCGCGACCTCCGGGTGGAAGACGCACTCCCACCCGTCGTCCCGGAAGGACAGCGTCGTCGGGATCAGGGTCGCGCCGGTGCGCAGCGCGAGGCTCGCTGGACCGGCTGCCATCCGCGCGGTCGCCCCGAAGAAGTCCACGTCCACGCCGCGGGCCGTGAGGTCGCGGTCGGCCAGCAGGCACAGCGTCCCGCCCGCCTCGAGCCGCTCCACCAGGACGTCGAACACCGGTCGGTCGCCGCCGGTCAGCGGCAGCACCTCCATGCCGAGCGACTCGCGGAAGGCCACGAAGCGGTCGTAGACCGACTCCGGCTTCAGCCGCTCGGCGACGGTGGTGAACGGCACGCCGGTCGCGCCGCACCATGCACCGGCGTGATCCCAGTTGCCGCTGTGCGGCAGGGCCAGGATCGTGCCGCGGTCGCCGGCGACGGCAGCCCGCATCCGGTGCTCATCGACGGTGTGCATGCCGGCGACGACGCGCTCGGTCGAGGTGACCGGCAGCCGGAACACCTCGCACCAGTAGCGGGCGTAGGACCGCAGGGCGTCCCGGGTGAGGACGTCCAGGTCGGCAGTGTCGTCTCCCGCCCACCCGGCGACCCGGGCGAGATTGCTGCGGAGCCTGTCGACGCCCTTGCCGCCCCGCCGGTGCGCCAGGTCGGCCCCGGCCCGGAACAGCCTGTGGGCCAGCGCATCCGGGAGCGCCCGCACCAGCGCCCAGCCGGTCGCGTAGGCGGCGTCGGTGGCGCGGCCCTGCAGGAGGGAGGCGACGTCCTGAGGGCCCACTACGGCGTGAGCGCGGCCTGGCGGCGGACCTCGAGCAGCCGCTGCACCACCGTGACGGCGGAGGCGGCGGCCAGCAGCCAGAGCCCGACGTCCAGCGCGACCTCCAGTCCGAGGCCGGCCAGCAGCGTGCCGAGGAGCACGAGGATCAGCCGCTCCGCGCGCTCGGCGAGCCCGACGTCGCAGGTCATGCCGAGCCCCTCCGCGCGGGCCTTGGCGTAGCTGACGATGCTTCCGGCGACCAGGCAGAACAGCGCCACCGCTCCGAGCAGCCGGTCGTCACCGTCGCCGGTGAACCACAGGACCAGTCCGCTGAAGATGGCGGCGTCGGCAACCCGGTCGCAGGTGCTGTCGAGCCAGGCACCGAAGCGGCTCGTCCGGCCGAGCCGGCGGGCCATCGCCCCGTCGACCAGGTCGGTCAGCACCGAGAAGAAGACGATCGCCGTGCCGGTGAAGAACATGCCGCGCGGGAAGAACACGAGAGCACCGACCAGCACGCCGAGCGTGCCGGCGACGGTGACCGCATCGGGGCTGACGCCGGTGCGCAGCAGCGTCGAGGCCACCGGGTCGACCACGCGAGCCAGGGCCGGGCGCACGCGCAGGTTGAGCATCGGGGTCCGTCCGGTCGGGGCAGGGCTGCTGCGCCGGACGATAGCCGGGGCACCCGGTCTCGACCTGAACCCCGGGCAGCGGGAGGGTGGTGCCCCCGTCCGACGAGAGGAGCCCGCCGTGCGCGCCGCTGCCGGGACCGCTCCCGAGCCACGGGAGCCCGCCCGCGTGCGCAA
>JBKJQQ010000146.1:0-11093 GCA_046593875.1 Mycobacteriales bacterium
GAGGGCGCCGCCCCCAGCACCGGCGCGACCCCCAGGACCCGCACCGGGAGGAGTCCGGCGTTGCGTACGTCGAGGGCCAGCGACACCTCGGGGCCGCTCACGGCGAAGATCCCGTCAGCGCCGGGGGCGCCGGGGAGCAGCAGCGTCGGGCCCTGGACGAGCGGGCGGGTCAGGGCGCCGTAGCCCAGCACGACGATCCCCAGCGCGAGGGTGACGGCCAGGGCGAGCAGGGCGGCGGGCAGCCGCCGCCGGGTGGGCAGGGGGCTGCCGTATCGGGTCACCCCCGCGACGTTAGGCGGCCGTGAGGGAGGGCGCCCCTCGACCGAGGGGGACCGGGACCGGGCAGGTCCGGCCGCGGCGCGGACTAGGCTGGGGCCGCAACCCCGCCCCACCGACGACAGGGACGCCTCCGACGTGTTCGACACCCTCTCCGGCCGGCTCGACGCGGCGTTCAGCAAGCTCCGCGGCAAGGGCCGGCTCACGCCCGACGACATCGACGCCACCGCGCGCGAGATCCGCATCGCGCTGCTCGAGGCCGACGTCGCGCTGCCCGTCGTGAAGGCCTTCATCGGCAATGTCAAGGAGCGGGCCCGCGGCGCGGAGGTCAGCCAGGCGCTGAACCCGGCGCAGCAGGTCATCAAGATCGTCAACGAGGAGCTCGTCGCCATTCTCGGCGGGTCGACCCGGCTCCTCCGCTTCGCCAAGCAGCCGCCGACGGTGATCATGCTGGCCGGCCTGCAGGGCGCCGGCAAGACGACCCTGGCCGGCAAGCTCGCCAAGCACCTCAAGGCCCAGGGCCACGCGCCGTTGCTCGTGGCCTGCGACCTCCAGCGCCCGAACGCCGTGCAGCAGCTGCAGGTCGTCGGCGGGCAGGCCGGGGTCGAGGTCTTCGCGCCGTACGAGGGCAGCGGCATCGGCGACCCGGTCGACGCTGCGCGTCGTGGGGTGGAGCAGGCCAAGCGGATGAACCACGACGTCGTCGTCGTGGACACCGCCGGCCGCCTCGGCATCGACGCCGAGCTCATGAAGCAGGCCTCCGACATCCGCGACGCGGTGCAGCCGGACGAGGTGCTGTTCGTCGTCGACGCGATGATCGGCCAGGACGCCGTCGTCACCGCGCAGGCGTTCCAGGAGGGCGTCGGCTTCACCGGCGTCGTGCTCACCAAGCTGGACGGCGATGCCCGCGGTGGCGCAGCGCTGTCGGTGCGGCACCTCACCGGTCAGCCGATCCTGTTCGCCTCCACCGGCGAGAAGCTCGGCGACTTCGACGTCTTCCACCCCGAGCGCATGGCCTCGCGCATCCTCGGCATGGGCGACGTGCTGACCCTGATCGAGCAGGCCGAGAAGTCCTTCGACCAGGACACGGCCGAGCGCATGGCCGGCAAGATGATGGACGGCAAGGACTTCGACCTCGAGGACTTCCTCGAGCAGATGCTGCAGGTCAAGAAGATGGGCTCGCTGACCTCACTGCTCGGGATGCTGCCCGGCATGGGGCAGATGAAGGACGCCCTCGCGCAGGTCGACGACAAGGACCTCGACCGCATCGCCGCAATCATCCGCTCGATGACGCCGCAGGAGCGCCGCACGCCGAAGGTCCTCAACGGCTCGCGCCGGATGCGCATCGCCAAGGGCTCCGGCGTGACGGTCACCGAGGTCAACAACCTCGTCGACCGCTTCTACGAGGCGCAGAAGATGATGAAGCAGATGGGCGGCATGGCCGGGATGATGGGCGGCATGCCGGGGATGCCGGGCATGGGTCGCAAGGCCAAGCGCCAGCAGTCGCAGGGCAAGAAGAGCAAGAAGGGCCCAGGCCGCGCGGGCGGCGGTCCGAGCAAGGCGGGGACCAAGGCGCTGCCGGCCGGGACGCCGCAGGTCCCGCAGCTGCCGCAGGGCTTCCCCCAGCTGCCCCAGGGCTTCCCGCCCGCGGGCGGTCAGCAGCCGCCGGACCCGTTCGGCCTGCGCCGCCCGCGCTGACGCTCCCCTGATCAACTGCGTTGATCACCGAGGTCGACCGCAGCCCCCACCCGCACCGCCTCACCAGGAGCCCTCGTGCACACCGCCCTCGTCACCGGAGCCGGCTCCGGCATCGGCCGCGCCCTCGCCGAGGCGCTGGTGCGCCGCGGCTCGACCGTCGTCATCGCAGACCTGTCAGCCGAGGCCGCGGAGCGCGCGGCCGGCGAGCTCGGTGCGCGTGCCCACGCCGCGCAGGTGGACGTCCGCGACCGCGACGCCGTGCGCGAGCTCGTCGAGCGGACCGACCGCGACCACGGCGGCCTGGACCTGCTGGTCAACAACGCCGGAACCGGTGTCGGCGGGGCGATCTCGACCCTGACCGCCGACCACTGGCGGGCCCAGCTCGAGGTCAACCTCTACGGCGTGATCCACGGGATCGAGGCGGCCTACCCGTTGATGCGCGCGCGCCGCAGCGGCCAGATCTGCAGCACCGGCTCGTTGTCGGGCCTGATCCCTGCGCCGAGCCTGGGCCCGTACACGACCAGCAAGTTCGCCGTCGTCGGGCTCTCGCTGGCGCTGCGTGCGGAGGCGGCGACGTACGGCGTCCGCGTCAGCGTGCTGTGCCCCGGCTTCGTCGAGACGCCCCTGCTGGACAACGGTCACATGGCCGAGGCGCCGACCGGCGTCAAGAGCATCCGGCCGCTGATCAAGGCGTCCCGCGGCCGCACCGTGTCCGCCGAGTCCATCGCGGAGGCGTGCCTGGCCGGGCTGCGCAAGGACGTGCCCGTCATCGTGGCGCCGGCCTCGGCGCGGCTGGCGTGGCGGGCCTACCGCTTCGCGCCCCGGCTCACCGACGTCATCGTCACGCGCACGGCCCGCAAGGTCCTGGCCGAGCTGCCGACGTAGGTCAGCGCGCCGGCTTGGGGTGCGCCTTCAGGAAGCGCCAGCCCTCGCCGGTCGCGTCGTACCCGCCGTTGCTGCGCGTCGGCCAGCCGTGCGCGTAGCGCGGCAGCACCACGCTGCGCACCCCGGCGCCGGTCCGCGCGAACTGCCGCACGCCCGTGCGCACGGCAGGCAGCCGCGACTGCAGCTCGCGGCTGAAGCGGGTGCCGGCCAGCGGCACGGTGGGGTCCTTCGCGCCGTGCACCGACAGCACCGCGGTCGCCCGCGAGGGGACGCACGGAGCGGTGTGCGTGCCGGCCACGACGAGCACGCCCGCGATGCGCCCCGGCCGGCCGCAGGCGTAGCGGTAGGCGAGCATGCCGCCGTTGGAGTAGCCGGCCAGGTGCACCCGCCGGCGGTCGATGCCCTGCAGCCCGCCGACGATCTGCAGCAGTCGGTCCAGGTAGGCCAGGTCGTCGACCTGGCCGGCGGAGGCGCCGCAGCACGGTCCGGCGTTCCAGGAGCCGCGGTGACCGCCGGCCCAGGCGACGACGAGCTCCTGCTGGTAGGCCAGCGTGGACCAGCGCTGCTGCGCCTCGACCGCGCGCATCGAGCCGCCGAGGCCGTGCAGCGCCACCAGCAGCGGCGCACTGGCGCGCGCGCTGCGCGGGACGTAGACGCGGGCCTTGCGCTCCAGACCGCCCTGCAGCCAGGTGATCTCGCCGCGGAAGCCGTTGCCGACGGCGATCCGGTCCGGCACCCGCCCCTCGCCGACGCGGTAGACGGCCCAGCCGTCGCGGCTGCCCGTCCGCTGCATCGACGGCTCGTCGAGCAGGGCGGCCTGGGCCACCGGGGCCGCGGCCTGCAGCGGTGCACCGGCGGGGACGGCGCCGGCCACGGCGGGGCCGAGGCCGTTCGTGGACAGCAGCGCGGCGATGCCGAGGACCATCAACACGAGCGCGAGCAGAGGGCGCGAGGGGGAACTGCGAGTCACCGCGCGAACACTACGTAGCGCGAGCTCTCAGGCGCGGGTCCTCCGCGCGGCGAGTCCCAGGACGATCGCGAGGACCTGCATCGCGGCCAGCGCCAGCAGGCCCGCGCGCACGCCGTGAGCGGCCACGACGAGGCCCGCGACGGCCGAGCCGACGGCGAAGGCGCCGAACTTCAGGCTCGCCGCGGTCGTCACGACCTGGGTCTGCATCTCGGCCGGGGAGTGGGCCGCGCGGACGGCCAGGGTGCTGGCGAGCACCGGCCCCTCCAGCAGGCCGGCGACGACGGTCAGGGCGAGTGCGACGCCGAGCGTGGGCGCGAACGCGACGCCGGTGAAGGCCAGCGCGAGGCCGGCGATCCCCAGGTAGGCCAGGCGCATCGGCCCGGTGCGGGGGGCGCGCGAGGCGACCAGGACGCTGCCGACCAGCGCTCCCAGCGCGAAGGCGCTGAACAGCGCGCCGCCCGCCGCGGCCGGCTGACCGAGCTCCTCGGCGAGCAGCGGGAACACCACGGGCAGCGCGCCCATCCCGGAGAACGACACGGTCGTCGCGACGGTCACCGAGCGCAGCGCCGGCACGGTGGCGAGCAGCTTCAGCCCGCTGGCCACGGTCCGGACCAGTCCGGCGGTGGGCTCGTCGACAGGCGGCGGCATCGGGACGCGCAGCACGGCGACCAGGGCGAGCGCCGAGACCGCGGCCGTGGCCGCGACGGCGGCGTCGGCGGAGGCCGCGGCGGCCAGAGCCCCGGCCAGCGCAGGCCCGACCACGCCGGCGAGGTTGTAGCTGGTGGCCTCGGCGCCGTAGGCCCGACGTAGGTGCGGCGTCGGCACCAGCGGGGGGATCAGCCCGGTGAAGCCACCCGTCAGGACCGGCGCGGTGACGCCTGCCAGCAGCGACAGGAGCACGACGACGTACGACGGCGCGGTGCCGGTGACCGCGAGCAGCGCGAGCAGGACGACCAGCAGGAGCAGCTGGTTCGCGACGAAGACGCTGCGGCGGTGGGACGTGCGGTCGAGCCAGGCGCCGAGGACCGGGCCGGTGACCAGCGCCGGCAGGGTGAGGGCACCGACGACGGCACCGGCCAGGGCGGGGGAGCCGGTCCGGTCGAGCACCAGCAGCACCATCGCGACGCGGGCGGCCTCGTTGGCCAGCCGCGCGGTCGTCGACGCCGTGAACAGCGCGCCGAGCCCCGGGGACCGCCACAGCGTCGTGGCGACCTGGTGGTCGAGGACGGCGGTCACCTCCTCAGTGTCCCGCGGCGGACCGGTCCTGCATGCGTCCTGTGAGCAGGCTCACCAGCTGGTCGGCGCGAGGTAGTAGCCGGGTGCGGGCACCAGGACGTGCGCCGCCGTCCGGGGCCAGCGGCGCGCGCCGCCAGACCCGCAGCACGCGGCCGACGTCGTCGAGGAAGGCGGCCTGCGAGGCCGGGACGCGGTCCGGGACGGGGGAAGGGGTCACCGGGGACATCCTGCCGGTCACCGATGCTCGCGGGGTCTGGCACACTGGTCGGCGAGCCATCGCAGAAGACCGGCCCTCTACCCGGTCTGCTGCGTGTCCGCGTTGGTCACACCAACAGCAGGCCCCGGCCGCGTGCCCCACGCGCAGCGCCGCGGGCCACCCCATCTCACCTTCCGGAGTCCCACACCCGTGGCTGTCAAGATCAAGCTCATGCGCCTCGGCAAGATGCGCGCCCCGTACTACCGCATCGTCGTCGCGGACGCGCGCACCAAGCGCGAGGGCCGCGTCATCGAGACGATCGGCAAGTACCACCCCAAGGAGAACCCCTCGTTCATCGAGGTCGACGGCGAGCGCGCCGCGTACTGGCTGGGGGTCGGCGCGCAGCCGACCGAGCCCGTCGCCGCGATCCTCAAGGTCACCGGCGACTGGCAGAAGTTCAAGGGCGAGCCGGCCCCGCCGCCCATGCTGGTCGCGGAGCCCAAGCCCGACCGCAAGGCGATCTTCGAGGCTGCTGCCCGCGAGAGCGCCGGCGGCGGCGAGAGCGGTGGCGCGGCCACCACCCCGAAGAAGAAGGCGGCGCCCAAGGCCGCTGCCGACAAGAAGGCTGCGGACGAGAAGCCCGCGGACGAGAAGCCCGCGGACGAGGCTGCTCCCGCAGTGGACGACGCGCCCGCCGCCGAGTCCGCCGAGGCGACCGACGCGCCTGCTGCCGAGGCGCCTGACGCTGAGCCCGCTGCCGCCGAGCCGGCCGACAGCGCCGCTCCCGAGGCCTAGCCCGTGCTCGAGAACGCCCTCGAGCACCTCGTCAAGGGCATCGTCGACAACCCCGACGACGTCGAGGTCGAGATGGTCACCGGCCGGCGCGGGCGCACCCTCGAGGTGCGCGTCAACCCCGAGGACCTCGGCAAGGTGATCGGCCGCAACGGCCGTACCGCCAAGGCCCTGCGCACCGTCATGACCGCCCTGGGCGGCAAGGGCGTGCGCGTGGACGTCGTCGACACCGACGAGGTCCGCTAGTCCGTGGCACGCGTGGCGGGTTCCCGCCGACGTGAGACGACCCCGGCTCCCGCAGAGGGAGCCGGGGTCGCTCCCGTCCCGCCGCCGGCGACCGATCCCGACCTGCTCGTCGTCGGCCGGATCGGCAAGCCGCAGGGCATCAAGGGCGAGGTCACCCTCCAGGTCCGCACCGACGACCCCGAGGCCCGCTTCGCCGTCGGCGCCGTCCTGCTCACCGACCCGCCCGAGCGCGGGCCGCTGACGGTGGCCGGCTCGCGCTGGCAGAACGGCCGGCTGATGGTCGCCTTCGAGGGCGTCGCCGACCGCAACGACGCCGAGCAGCTGCGCGAGACCCTGCTGCAGGTCGACGCGCGCACCCTGCCGCCGCCCGAGGACGAGGACGAGTTCCACGACCACGTCCTGCGCGGGATGGCCGCCTTCGTCATCGGCGGGGAGCGGCTGGGCGAGGTGGTCGACGTCCTGCACCTGCCGCAGGGCGACGTGCTCGTCGTACGACGCGACGACAACGGGGCCGAGGTGCTGGTGCCGTTCGTCAAGGCGATGGTGCCGGTGGTCGACGTCGCGGCGCGCCGCCTGGAGGTGGCGCCGCCGGAGGGGCTGCTCGACCTGACCGAAGATCCCCCGGACGTGTCGTAGTGCTCGTCGACGTCGTCACGATCTTCCCGGAGTACCTGGCTCCGCTCGAGGTCTCTCTCCTGGGCAAGGCCCAGGAGCGCGGCCTGCTCTCGGTGCGCCTGCACGACCTGCGCACCTGGACCTCCGACGTGCACCGCACCGTCGACGACAGCCCGTACGGCGGCGGCCCCGGCATGGTCATGAAGCCCGAGCCGTGGGGCGCTGCCCTGGACGCGCTGCTCGAGGCCGGCGGGCCGTCGGACGCCCCCGTGCTGGTCGTGCCGACGCCGTCGGGCACCCCGTTCACCCAGGCCATGGCCGTCGAGCTGGCGGCTGAGCCCTGGCTGGCGTTCGCCTGCGGGCGATACGAGGGGATCGACGCGCGGGTGCTCGCCGACGCCGCGCAGCGCTTCCGGGTGCTGGAGGTCTCGCTCGGCGACTACGTGCTGGCCGGCGGCGAGGTGGCGGTCCTGGTGGTCGTCGAGGCCGTCGCCCGGCTGCTGCCGGGCGTGCTCGGCAACGCCGAGTCGCACCGGGACGACTCCTTCGCCCCGGGCGCCATGGAGGCGCTGCTCGAGGGGCCGGTCTACACCCGGCCGCCCGTGTGGCGGGGGCTGGAGGTGCCGGCGGTGCTGCAGTCCGGCGACCACGCGCGGATCGCGCAGTGGCGTCACGAGCAGGCCGTCGCGCGCACGGCCGAGCGGCGGCCGGACCTGGTCGGCCCGTCGGAGGTTGTGGCAGAGTAGAGGGCTGTTGCGCCGTGTCTCTCGCGTGCGCAGGTCCCCTGATCCATCCCGGCAGTCGCGCCTCATCGTGCGCCTGCCGCACGAGGAAGCGACGCCCCCACATGAACGTCCTGGACGAGCTCGACGCCGCGCAGCTGCGCACCGACGTCCCCGACTTCCGGCCCGGCGACACGCTCGACGTCGGCGTGCGCGTCGTCGAGGGCAACCGCTCCCGCGTCCAGCACTTCCAGGGCGTCGTCATCCGCCGTCAGGGCGGTGGCGCGCGCGAGACGTTCACGGTCCGCAAGGTCAGCTTCGGCGTCGGCGTCGAGCGCACCTTCCCGGTGCACACCCCGGTCATCGAGTCGATCAAGGTCGTTACCCGTGGCGACGTCCGCCGCGCGAAGCTGTACTACCTGCGCGAGCTGCGCGGCAAGAAGGCCAAGATCAAGGAGAAGCGCGCCGCGGTCGTGCCGTCGAAGGCCGCTGCCACCACGGCACCGGTCGAGTCGGCCCCCGCGCCGGAGACCGCAGCGCCCGCCGAGGCCTAAGCACTTCCGTCCTCACGCGTCCATAGACACTGGACGCGCCGTACGGCCGTCCGGTCTGCCCCGCACCGGCACTCACGTCGGCCCTGCACCGTTAGGGTCCCTGTGATGACCAGCGAGGACCGCGCCGCCGACTCCGACGACGCCTCCCGCGAGCCGGTGGCGACCGCCCCCGGCAAGCACGCCAAGGGTGGGTCGTTCTTCCGCGAGCTGCCGTTCCTGGTCGTCATCGCGTTCCTGCTCGCGCTGCTCATCAAGGCCTTCCTCATCCAGGCCTTCTACATCCCGTCCGGCTCGATGCAGCAGACGCTCGAGCTGCGCGACCGGGTGCTGGTCAACAAGCTGGTCTACGACTTCCGCGAGATCCACCGCGGCGAGGTCGTCGTCTTCAACGGCCTGGACTCCTTCACCCCCGAGACCCAGATCGCGGAGCCGACCAACGGCGTGCAGCGTGTCCTGCGAGCGATCAGCAGCGCTGTCGGCGTCGGCGCGCCCGGCGAGAAGGACTTCATCAAGCGCGTCATCGGCGTGCCCGGCGACCGGGTGGCCTGCTGCACCGACGGCAAGGTGACCGTCCAGCAGGAGGGCGCGGAGCGCCCGACGGTGCTCGACGAGCCGTACGTGTTCGAGGACGACCGGATGCCGTTCTGCTCGGCCGGGACGGGGGAGACCGCCTGCCCGACCGGGGCCGAGGGCGTGCTCGTGCCCCCGGGGCGGCTCTGGGTCATGGGCGACCACCGCGGCAGCTCCAGCGACTCGCGCGCCCACATCGACAACGCCGATCAGGGCACCGTCCCGCAGGACAAGGTCATCGGCCGGGCGTTCGTCATCGTCTGGCCGCTGGACCGGGCCCGGGTGCTCAACGTGCCGGACACGTTCAACAGCGCGCTGCCGGCGCTGGCGGTGGGGACGCCGTTCGCCCTCGGGCTGGTCGGCGCCCTGCCGCTCGTCGCGCTGAAGCGCCGCCTCCGCCGCAGCTAGTGCGCCTGTCGGCGAAGGCCTTCGTCGTCGACGAGGCCGGCCGGCTGCTGCTGCTCGACTGCATCGACCCGGCCCGTCCTGAGGTCCGCTGGTGGGAGATGCCGGGCGGCGGCGTCGAACCGGGCGAGGACGAGGTCGCCGCGACCGTGCGCGAGGTGCTCGAGGAGACCGGTCTGGCCGTGGACCCTGCGGCGGTCGGCCCGTTGGTCTGGACCCAGGAGTCGACCTTCCTGCACCGCGGCGAGCGGCGGTTCACCCGCTGCCACGGGCGGGTCGTGCGGGTGTCGCCGGGGGCGCTCGCCGACGTCGCGCTCACCGACGACGAGCAGGGCACGATCCTGGGCCAGCGGTGGTTCACGCCCGCGGAGCTGGCCGGGTCGACCGACCGCTTCTTCCCCCGCGACGTCGCCGGTCTGCTCCCGCGGGTGCTGGCCGGCGAGCGCGTCGACGACCCCTTCGACGCCTGGGACTGACGCTGCCCTCTCGGCCTGGGGGCCGCTTAGGCTGGCCGCCTCATGACGGGACCCACCGAGCGCCGCGCGGCGCGCGTGCTGCTGGTGGACGACGAGCGCCGCGTGCTGCTGCTGCAGGGCAGCGACCCGCAGGCGCCGGAGCGCGGCCAGTGGTGGCTGACGCCCGGCGGCGGACTCGACGACGGCGAGGCGCCGGTGCAGGCCGCCGCCCGCGAGCTGCTCGAGGAGACCGGTCTGCGCGTGCCCGCCGCCGAGCTCGGCGAGTCGGTGCACCAGCGGGTGTCGGAGTTCCACTTCGCCGGCGGGCACTACCTGCAGAGCGAGGACTACTTCCTGCTGCGCGTCCCGGCGCACGAGGTCGACACCAGCGGGCCGGACTCCTGGGTCGATCCCGGCATCACCGGCCACCGCTGGTGGAGCGTCGAGGAGCTGCGGGCCACCGGCGAGGCGACCTTCCCGGAGGACCTGCCGGACGTGCTCGACCGGGTGCTGGCATGAGAGCGCTGCCATGAGGGCGACCCGGCCGGTCGTCCGTGCCGAGAACGGCCTGTGGGCGCTGGAGCGCGTCCTGCAGCGCAACGGCTTCCCGCACGTCGCCGGTGCCGACGAGGCCGGCCGTGGTGCCTGCGCCGGGCCGCTCGTCGTGGCCGCCGTCGTCCTGCCGCAGGGCCGTCGTGGCGAGGTCCCTGGGTTGGCCGACTCCAAGCTGCTGACCGCGCCCGCGCGCGAGGCGGCATACGAGCAGGTCGTACGCCGTGCTCTGTCCTGGTCGGTCGTCGTCGTGCCCAGCACCGAGGTGGACCGCTGCGGGCTGCACGTCATGAACGTCCGAGCGATGCGGCAGGCCGTCCTGCGGCTGGACCCGTGCCCGTCGTACGTCCTGACCGACGGGTTCGCCATCGGCGGCATGCCGGCGCCGGCGCTCGCCGTGTGGAAGGGCGACCGGGTGGCGGCGTGCGTGGCAGCGGCCTCCGTCGTCGCGAAGGTGACCCGCGACCGGCTCATGCGACGGCTGCACGAGCACTGGCCGGAGTACGACTTCGCGCAGCACAAGGGCTACATCACGGCGGAGCACACGGCGGCTCTGCACGAGCACGGTCCTTGCCCCGAGCACCGGTTCTCGTACGTGAACGTGAAGGCCGCCCGCCTGAGGTTGGATGACCGGATGGTGAGCGCGTGAGTGCCGAAGAGCTCGAGAAGTACGAGACCGAGATGGAGCTGCAGCTCTACCGGGAGTACCGCGACATCGTGCGGCAGTTCGACTACGTCGTCGAGACCGAGCGGCGCTTCTACCTCGCCAACGCCGTCGACGTGCAGCCACGGACGGCCGACGGTGAGGTCTGGTTCGAGCTGACGCTCACCGATGCCTGGGTCTGGGACATGTACCGACCGGCGCGTTTCGTGAAGTCGGTGCGGGTGCTCACCTTCAAGGACGTCAACGTCGAGAAGCTC
>JBKJQQ010000220.1:0-10437 GCA_046593875.1 Mycobacteriales bacterium
ATCAACATCTTGAAGTACAAGAACAAGACCGGCTACAAGCGCCGTCAGGGTCACCGTCAGTTCCTGACCCAGCTGCGCGTCACCGCGATCGAGAAGGGCTGACGAGATGGCTCACAAGAAGGGTGCTAGTTCGTCGCGCAACGGTCGCGACTCGAACGCGCAGTACCTCGGCGTCAAGCGCTTCGGTGGGCAGGTGGTGAAGGCCGGCGAGATCCTCGTCCGCCAGCGCGGCACGCACTTCCACCCGGGCGACGGCGTCGGCCGCGGTGGCGACGACACGCTGTTCGCCCTCGAGGCGGGTGCCGTCAAGTTCGGCCTCAAGCGCGGTCGCAAGACGGTCAACATCGTGCAGCCCGACGTTCAGGGACAGCCGAAGGTCGCCCAGACCGCCGGCGTCTAGCCAGACTTCGCACCACCTTCGAGGGCGGGCCGGCTTGCCGGACCCGCCCTCGCGGCTTTCCCCGAGAGGCTCCGACCATGGCCACGTTCGTCGACCGCGCCGTCCTGCACGTCGCTGCAGGTGACGGCGGCAACGGCTGCGCCAGCGTCCGGCGCGAGAAGTTCAAGCCGCTCGGCGGCCCGGACGGCGCGGACGGCGGTGACGGCGGCGACGTCGTGATCGTCGTACGAGCCCACGTCGCCAGCCTGCTCGACTACCACTACCACCCGCACCAGAAGGCCACCTCGGGCAAGCAGGGCCAGGGCTCGATGCGCACCGGCGCCAAGGGCACCGACGTCGAGGTGCCCGTCCCCAACGGCACCGTCGTCTACGACGAGCACGGCAACCAGCTCGCCGACCTGATCGGCGAGGGCGCCAGCCACGTCGTCGCCAAGGGCGGCAAGGGCGGCCTCGGCAACGCCAGCCTGGCCAGCGTGAAGCGCAAGGCCCCGGGCTTCGCGCTGCTCGGCGAGCCGGGTGAGGCCCGCGACGTCGTCCTGGAGCTCAAGACCGTCGCCGACGTCGCGCTGGTCGGCTTCCCCAGCGCCGGCAAGTCCTCGCTCATCGCCGCGCTGTCGGCCGCGCGCCCCAAGATCGCCGACTACCCCTTCACGACGCTGGTCCCGAACCTCGGCGTCGTCGAGGCAGGCGGTACGACGTTCACCGTCGCGGACGTGCCGGGCCTGATCCCCGGCGCTTCCCAGGGCAAGGGCCTGGGACTGGAGTTCCTGCGCCACGTGGAGCGCTGCGCGGTGCTGGTGCACGTCCTGGACTGCGCCACCCTGGAGCCCGACCGCGACCCGATCAGCGACCTGGACGTGCTGGAGCGCGAGCTCTCGCTCTACAAGGACGACGTCGCGCGGCTCACCGAGCGCCCGCGCCTGGTCGTCCTCAACAAGGTCGACGTGCCCGAGGGGCGCGAGCTGGCCGACCTCGTGCGCCCCGAGCTGGAGGCGCGCGGGCTCGAGGTCTTCGAGGTCTCCGCCGTCAGCCACGAGGGGCTGCAGCCGCTGATCTACGCGATGGCGGGCGTCGTGCAGCACGACCGCGACCAGCGTCCGCTCGAGCAGGCGACGCGGATCGTGCTGCGGCCCAAGGCCGTCGACGACCTCGGCTTCGTCGTCGAGGCCGACGGCGAGGGCTTCGTCGTACGAGGCAGCAAGCCCGAGCGCTGGATCACCCAGACCGACTTCGAGAACGAGGAGGCCATCGGCTACCTCGCCGACCGCTTGGCCCGACTGGGCGTGGAGAAGGCGCTGGCCGCGGCCGGCGCCGTCCCCGGCGTCGAGGTGACGATCGGCGACATGACCTTCGACTGGCAGCCGACGGAGATGGAGCAGTTCTCCTCCGGCATGCGCGGTGTGGACTCCCGGCTCGAGGACCGCACCCGCGTGCGCGCCGACGAGCGACGACTGCAGAAGGACCTGCGGCGGGCCGAGCGGATGGGCCTGGACAAGGACGCCCTGCAGGTCGAGCTCGAGCGGACCGCCCGTCGCCCGGAGTCCCCGGAGTGAGCCGGTCCGCGGTCGCCGCGGCGCCGCGGCTGGTCGTCAAGGTCGGCTCGTCCTCGCTCACGACCGCGGCCGGTGGGCTGGACCCGGACCGGCTGGACGCGCTCGTCGACGCTCTCGCCGAGCGCGACGGGCAGCTGGTGCTGGTGTCCTCCGGCGCGATCGCGGCCGGGCTCGCCCCGCTCGGGCTGAAGAAGCGGCCGCGCGACCTGGCGACCCAGCAGGCCGCCGCCTCGGTGGGGCAGATGCTGCTGGTCCAGCGCTACGCCAGCGCCTTCGCCCGGCACGGCCGCACCGTCGGTCAGGTCCTGCTCACGGCCGACGACGTCGTACGCCGCTCGCACTACCGCAACGCCCAGACCACGCTGGACCGCCTGCTCGCCCTCGGCGTCGTGCCGGTCGTCAACGAGAACGACGCCGTCGCCACGGAGGAGATCCGCTTCGGCGACAACGACCGGCTGGCCGCGCTGGTCGCCCATCTCGTGCGCGCCGACGCGCTGCTGCTGCTCTCGGACGTCGACGGGCTCTACGACGGCGACCCGCGCAAGGCGGGTGCGCGCCTGGTTCCCGAGGTGCGCGGGCCGCAGGACCTGCAAGGCGTCGTCGTCGGCGGCACCGGCGGTGCGGGCCTGGGCTCAGGCGGGATGGCGAGCAAGGTGGACGCGGCAGCGCTCGCGACCGGCGCCGGCGTGCCGGTGCTGCTCGCCGCGACGACCGAGGTGTCTGCCGCACTGCGGGGGGAGGGCGGCACGTTCTTCGCCCCCACCGGCACCCGCGCTCCGGGCCGGCTGCTGTGGCTCGCGCACGCGAGCACGCCCCGCGGCCGGCTCCTGCTCGACGCGGGCGCGGTGCGCGCGGTGGTCGACCGCCGGCTGTCGCTGCTGCCCGCGGGCGTGACGGGCGTCGAGGGCGAGTTCGCGGCTGGCGACGCCGTCGAGCTGGCCGGGCCGGACGGGCTGGCCGTGGCGCGCGGGCTCGTCGCCTACGACGCCGCGGAGCTTCCCGCCCTGCTCGGCCGGTCCACCCGCGAGCTGGGCCTGCGAGAGGTCGTCCACCGGGACGACCTGGTGCTCCTCTAGCTCGACTGGCCGCTCAGGTGGGCGTCGGCCGCCTCCTGGTCGTACGCCAGCGTCGTGGTCGCCGTGGCCAGGCCCTCGGCGTCCACCTCCTGCACGAAGCAGAACCGCATGGTGCGGGTCTCGCCGGCGACCGTGGACGTCGCGTCGTAGACCGCGATCGCCCGCGCCTCGTCGGCGAGGCAGGACAGCAGGTCCATGCTGAAGGTGCCGCCGGTGGCCTCGAACAGCCGACCGAACATCCCCTGGATGGCGTCCCAGCCGGCGTACGTGCCGGCGAGCACGGAGGTGCCGGCGTTGGTCCACGTGGCGTCGGGCGCCATCTCGCGGCGGACGTGCTCGAGGTCCCCGCGACCGAAGGCGGCGAAGCCCTCGCGCAGGCGCGCGGCGTTCGGGTGCTCGGTCCTGACGATGCTGAGATCGGGCGTGGTCCGGGTCGTGCTCATGGTGCCCCCCAAGTCGGCCGCACCGCGGCTCGGCGCAGGCCTGCGTCGTCTGACACTGGACCTGCTGCGCACGCTGTCAAGGGGAGGAACCCGGCAGGACAGGCGATCTCAGCCGCAGATCACCGGTGCGTCCGCCGTCTCGAGGTCGTCGGTGCGGACGTCGGACCGGCTGACGGACAGGCCGAGGTCGGTCACGACCCCACCGGCCAGTCGGAACCGGCGGGTGACGAGCTGGCCCTGCGCGGCCTCCTGCGGATCGCGCGGACGACGGAGCTGCTCGAGCACGCCGTTGCCGCGGCAGAGCAGCGGACCCTCGGCGCGCAGCGGGTCCCACGGCAGCCCGTCCAGCGCCGCCTGGCTCAGGGAGCAGCCGTCGACGACGAACAGCGCGAGCGCACTGGCGTCCCGCCCCGCGAAGACCTCGTCGCGGCCGTCCCCATCCACGTCACCGGTCTCCAGCAGGTCGCCCTCGAACAGCTGCTGCGGCTCGGCGTTCGCACCCGTCGCGAGCCACGCCTGGACGACCCGCTCGCCGTCGCGCAGCCAGGAGACGACCTCGTCGGCGCGGCCGTCGCCGTCCAGGTCGCCCTGGAGGCGCTGCTCCTTCGAGCCCTCCGGCGGCTGCTCGCGCGTCTTCGCGCACGGCCCGGTCGGCGTCTCGATGCTCGAGGGCGGGGCCGGGTCCGCGGTGCACCCGGCCAGGCCGAGGACGGCCGCCAGGACCAGGGCGCTTCGCATGCCGCCCATCCTTCCGTACCCTCGACCGCATGAGCGAGGTCCTCGACGTTGCCCGCCGCGCACGGGTTGCTGCTGCCGCCCTGGCCCCTCTGCCGCGCAAGGACAAGGACGCCGCGCTGCTCGCGATGGCCGACGCCCTGGTCGCCCAGACCGAGCGCATCCTGACGGCGAACGCCGAGGACGTGCAGGCCGGTCGTGACGGCGGCACCACCGAGGCACTGCTCGACCGGCTGTCGCTGGACGCGTCCCGGGTGCGCGCGATGGCCGACGGGCTGCGTCACGTCGCGACGCTGCCCGACCCGGTGGGGGAGGTCGTGCGCGGCTCGTCGCTGCCGAACGGCCTGGAGCTCCGGCAGGTCCGCGTCCCGCTCGGCGTCGTCGGCATCGTCTACGAGGCGCGGCCGAACGTCACCGCCGACGCCGCCGGCCTGTGCCTGAAGAGCGGCAACGCGGTGCTGCTGCGCGGCAGCGCGTCGGCCTACCGCTCGAACACGGTCCTCGTCGACGTCCTGGCCGAGGCAGCGACCCTCGCGGGCATGCCGGCCGACAGCATCCAGCTCGTCCCCGGCACCGACCGGGCCAGCGTCAAGGAGCTCATGCAGGCGCGCGGCCTGGTCGACGTCCTCATCCCGCGCGGCGGCGCCGGGCTGATCGAGGCCGTGGTGAGCGAGTCGCAGGTGCCGGTCATCGAGACCGGGGTCGGCAACTGCACGGTCTACGTCGACGCGCACGCCGACCTGCAGATGGCCGTCGACATCACGGTCAACAGCAAGACGCACCGCCCGAGCGTGTGCAACGCCGCCGAGACGCTGCTCGTGCATGCCGACGTGGCCGCCGACTTCCTGCCGCTGGTGGTGAAGGCGCTGAAGGCGGAGGGGGTGACGCTGCACGCCGACGAGCGGGTGCGGGCCTACGACGACAGCGCCGTGCCGGTGACCGACGAGGACTGGGCCGCGGAGTACCTCTCGCTGGACCTCGCGGTGGGCGTCGTCGACTCGTTGGACGCCGCCGTCGCGCACATCCGGCGGTGGGGGAGCGGCCACACCGAGGCCATCGTCACGCGCGACCTGGCCGAGGCCCGCCGCTTCATCCGCTCGCTGGACAGCGCGGCGGTGATGGTGAACGCGTCGACCCGCTTCACCGACGGCGGTGAGTTCGGCTTCGGCGCCGAGATCGGCATCTCGACGCAGAAGCTGCACGCCCGTGGGCCGATGGGCCTGCCGGAGCTGACCAGCACGACCTACGTCGTCACCGGCGACGGGCACGTCCGATAGCGGCTGGGCTGCTGGAGGGTGTCATCGGACTGGTGGCGACAGCCGTCCTCGCGACGGCGACCCTCACCGCGGTCGACTGTTGTTCGGGTCGTAGGCGGTCATGGCCGAGTAGTCCTCGCCGGCGTGCTGCTGGAGCGCTGCGCGCGCCGTGTCGAGGCAGGCCGCCGTCACGGGCAGTTCACCGCCGGCCTGCACCGCGAGGTCGAGATCCTTGGCCATGAGGTCGAGCGAGAAGGTCGTCCCGCTGAAGTCGTCGGCGTCCAGCATCGGCCGCTTCTGCGCGAGGTACCAGCCGTACGCCGTCGTGCCGAGCACGTCGAGCAGGGCGGTGCGGTCCAGGCCGAGGGCCCGCCCGAGGCGCAGCGACTCACCGACGCCGGCCGCCATGACGCCGAGCCCCTGGTTGACGCAGAGCTTCAGGGCGCTGCCCGCCCCCACCTCGCCGACGCGGCGCACCTTCTCGGGCGCGCCCCACAGGTGCAGCAGCGGGAGGGCGTCCTCGTAGTCCGAGGCTGAACCGCCGACCAGCACCCCGAGCGTGCCGTCGGCCGCCGGGCCGGTCGAGCCCGCGACCGGCGCGTCGACGTACCTCAGCCCGGAAGACGCTGCCAGCAAGCCGAACTCGCGCGCAGCGTCCGGGCCGATCGTCGTGCCGTCGACCACAAGGGTGCCGGGCCGGGCTGCGGCGACGACCTCCGGCAGGACCGCGCGGACGCTCTCCGGGCCGAACAGCATGAGCACGACGCGGTCGGCGTCCCGTACCGCCTCCGCCACGGTCGCGGCCTCGCGGGCCCCACGGGCGACGAGGTCGGAAGCCCGACCCGGGGTGCGGTTCCAGACCGCGAGGTCGTGGCCGGCAGACAGGACGTGGC
The DNA here is from genome assembly GCA_046593875.1 of Mycobacteriales bacterium. Taxonomy (GTDB): domain Bacteria; phylum Actinomycetota; class Actinomycetes; order Mycobacteriales; family SCTD01; genus SCTD01. The sequence continues at coordinate 6,357 of JBKJQQ010000220.1, forward strand.
CGGCCATGAGGACGCCCATGCGCCCGAGGCCGAGGAAGGCGGTCGTCATGACCGCGACCCTAGGTGCCGGGGCGCGACCGGTCTCGGGCAGAATGACGTTCGGTCTTCAGGAGGAGCATCCCGTGCAGAGCCCCCAGTTCGCGTCGGTCGCGGACGTCTCCGAGCGGCTGTCCGCCGCCGGCTACCTGACCGACGACGCGATCGCGACGACCGTCTTCCTCGCCGACCGGCTCGGCAAGCCGCTGCTGGTCGAGGGACCCGCCGGTGTCGGCAAGACCGAGCTGGCCAAGGCCATCGCCGAGGCGACGGGCTCCGAGCTGATCCGCCTGCAGTGCTACGAGGGCCTGGACGAGGCGCGCGCGCTCTACGAGTGGAACTACAAGAAGCAGCTGCTGCGCATCCAGGCGTCCAAGGACGACGACTCGTGGGACGCCATCCACGATGACGTCTTCGCCGAGGAGTTCCTGCTCTCCCGCCCGCTGCTGACGGCGATCCGCCGCGAGGAGCCGACGGTGCTGCTCATCGACGAGACCGACAAGGCCGACGTCGAGGTCGAGGGGCTGCTGCTCGAGGTGCTGTCGGACTTCCAGATCACGATCCCCGAGCTCGGCACCATCAGCGCGACGCGCCGCCCGATCGTCCTGCTCACCTCCAACGCGACCCGCGAGCTGTCCGAGGCGCTCAAGCGCCGCTGCCTCTACCTGCACCTGGACTACCCGAGCGCCGAGCGCGAGAAGGCGATCGTGCTGTCGCGCGTGCCCGAGATCGCCGAGCAGCTCGCCGAGCAGCTCGTCCGCACCGTGCGCGCGCTGCGGTCGATGGAGCTGAAGAAGTCGCCGTCGATCTCGGAGTCGATCGACTGGGCGCGCACCCTGCTCGCGCTCGGCCTCGACACCCTCGACGAGGCCGCGGTCAAGGACACGCTCGGCGTCGTCCTCAAGCACGCCAGCGACCACGCCCGCGCCGGCACCCAGCTGAAGCTGAACTAGTCGTGGTGCAGGGCGGGCTGCTCGAGCGCGAGATCGGCTTCTGCCACGCGCTGCGCGATGCGGGCCTGAACATCTCGCTGGCCGAGGTGCTCGACGCCACGCGCGCGCTCGGCGTCGTCGACCTGCTCGACCGCGAGCACCTGCGGGCCGCCTACGCCGCCACCGTCCTCAAGCGGCCGGCGCACAGGCCGGCGTTCGACGCGCTGTTCGACCTGTGGTTCCCGCCGGTGACGGGGGAGCCGCACAGCGCCTCTTCGGCCGACGCTGACCCCGACCTCGACGAGATCGACGGCGACGGCCCGCCGGACACCGCGGCATTGCGCGAGATGCTGAAGGACCTGCTGCTCGACGGGGACGAGGAGGCGATGCGGCGCTTCGCCCGGCGCACCGTCAGCGAGCTCGGCCGCGCCGACACCCAGCCCGGTCGGCAGGCCTGGTTCTCCTACCGCGTCCTGCGCGGGCTCTCGCCCGAGACGCTGATGGCCTCGCTGCTCGAGAACCTCCTGGCCGGGCAGGAGCGTGGCGGGATGGCCGAGAAGGTCGCCCGGCAGACGATCTCCGAGCGCATCAAGCAGTTCCAGGAGATGGTCGAGTCCGAGGTGCGCCGCCGCCTCGCGGAGGACCGCGGTCCCGAGGCGCTGTCCAAGAACGTCGTGCAGCCGCTCGCGGAGCAGGTCGACTTCCTGCGGGCCAGCCGCAACGACATGGCCGAGCTGCGCCGCCAGGTCTTCCCGCTGGCCCGCCGCCTGGCGACCCGGCTCACGGCGAAGCGCCGGCTCGGCCGCAGCGGCCGGCTCGACTTCCGCCGCACCGTCCGCGCCTCGCTCGGGACGGGCGGCGTCCCGCTGGTCACCCACCACAAGCCGCACAAGCCGCACAAGCCCGAGCTCACGGTCATCTGCGACGTGTCCGGCTCGGTCGCCGGCTTCGCGCACTTCACGCTGATGCTGGCCTACGCGCTGTCCGAGCAGTTCACCAAGGTGCGCGCGTTCGCCTTCATCGACACCGTCGACGAGGTGTCCCGCTTCTTCACACCGGGCGGCGACGTCGCGGATGCGCTGGCGAAGATGTCGGCCGAGGCCAACCTCGTGTGGTTCGACGGGCACAGCGACTACGGCCACTCGATCGAGAAGTTCGCCGAGAACTACCCGGACGCCGTCGGTCCGCGCACCTCGCTGCTCATCCTCGGCGACGCCCGCAACAACTACCGGGCGACCGCCATCCCGACGCTGCGCGGGCTCGTGCAGAAGTCGCGGCACGCCTACTGGCTGAACCCCGAGCCTGCGGCGTACTGGGGCAGCGGCGACAGCGCGACCACGGCGTACGCCGACGTCATCGAGATGGTCGAGTGCCGCAACGCGGTCCAGCTCGAGGAGTTCGTCCAGCGCCTGCTCCCCACCTGACGGTCGCTGCCTCGCTTCGTCGAGGATCAGGAGGAGGCGCCCCTCGTCGGCTCGACGTCCCGTACTGATCGTCGAACGCCCACGAGGCCCGTTCTCCGGTCCGAAAGAGTCCGAGGATCAGTACGGCGACGTGCGCGGGCGGTGCAGACCGGGTCGTCCTGATCCTCGGCGGCATGAGGGGGACCCCGGGGCGAACCGATCGGGCCCGGCTCGCGTCTGAGGGGTGTGGATCACAGCGGCGTGGACGACGGCGAGCTCGAGAGCTGGCTGGCGCAGGACTACGCCACCGCGTACCGGACGGCGTGCCTGGTGCTGCGCGATCCGCACGACGCGCAGGACGCGGTGCAGGAGGCGTTCCTGCGGGTCTGGCGGTTCCGCAGCTCGATCCCGGCGGACGACGGCCGCAAGGCGTGGCTCTACCGGGTGGTGGTCAACGCTTGCATGAGCCGGGTGCGCAGCGAGACGTCTCGCACCGGCAAGGACGTGGGACCGGCTGCGCTGGAGGCGATCTCGGAGACCGGGAGGTCACCGGAGGCAGCCGCCGAGGCCTCGCAGCTGGCGGGGGACGTGATCGCCGCACTGGCCGACCTGCCCGAGCACCTGCGGGTCCCGCTGGTGCTCCGCTTCTACGCCGGATTGAGCGAGAAGGAGATCGCGGTGGCGATCGAGCGCCGCCCCGGCACCGTGAAGAGCCGCCTGCACGACGGGAGGCAGCGGCTCGCCCTCGACCCGCGGCTGTCCGCCTGGGTCCGCGACGACGAGCTGGAGACGGTCTGATGGGCACGCTCACCGACGCCGACCTGCGCCATCTGCTGGGCGAGGCGGGGACGTCGTACGCCGTCCAGGACAGCGGGCGGGACGCGGTCCTCCAGGCCGTCGTGCCCGGTCGTCGGACCCGCTGGCTGGTGGTCCCGGCCGCGGCCGCGGTGGTCGCCGTGGCGCTGCTGGCCGGGACGCAGCTGACCGGCGGCCAGCAGCCCGACGCGCAGAGCGTCCCGGTGGCGGCGGCTCCCGTCCCGGTCAGCGGTGATGTGGCAACGGGCGGCTCGGGGGACGACGTCGCGCGCGAGCAGCTGGCCGGCGGCGCAGGGGCGACCACCGGCGGGACGACCGGCTCGACCACGTTCGCCCTCGACGCGGCGGCTCCCGCCGCAGCCGCTCCCGTCCCGCCGACCTCCGGAGGCAAGACCGTCCCGCAGGCAGCCGCACCCGTCGCCGACGGCGCCCGCGTCGTCAAGGCCGGCGCCATCGCGCTGATCGTCGAGGACGACCGGGTGACGCCGACCCTGACGCAGGTGCAGGGCTTCGCGACCGCGGTCGGCGGCGTCGTCGCGACGGCGAAGACGCAGGAGTCAGGGGAGACCCCGTCCGGGTCGGTGGTCCTGCGGGTGCCGGTCGACGCCTTCGAGGAGGTGGTCGCGAAGGTACGAGGCGTGGGCGCCGAGGTGCGCAGTGCGACGACCAGCGGCCAGGACGTCACGGCGCAGTACGTCGACATCGAGGCGCAGCAGCGCACCCTGACCGCGGCCCGCGAGCGCTTCCTGGAGATCCTGTCCCGGGCCCGCACGATCGGCGACGTGCTCGCCGTGCAGCAGCGGGTGGACGACGTCACCGGCAAGCTCGACCGGCTCGAGGGGCAGCGCCGGGTGCTTGCCGCGCAGAGCGACAAGGCGACCCTCGAGGTGAGCG
>JBKJQQ010000208.1:0-2571 GCA_046593875.1 Mycobacteriales bacterium
CGGGCCGCCTCGGTTGATCAGCTGTGGGGGAGGCAGGCCGTCCCGGCGGCCCGGGCCCGTATCGGCGTGTCACCTGGTGTGACGGCTGTGACGGGTGGTACCGGGCGGTAGCGTCCCGCCATGGCCAGCCGAGCGTCGACGCAGACCCGCCCGCGCAGCGGCAGCGGTGGAGGCAGCAGCGCGCGCCCGGCGGCGGCCAAGAAGCCCGCAGCCAGGAAGCCCGCAGCGAGGAAGCCCACCGCCAAGACCGGCAGCGCCCGCCGCGCCCCCGCGCCGAAGAGGCCGTCCGCCCTGGGAGCCCTCGTCCGCGGCATCGGCCTGCTGCTCCGCGCCCTCGTACGCGCCGTCGTCGGCATCCTCAAGGTCATCGCGCAGGCCGTCGGCAGCGCCAGCCGCGCCGCCGGCAGCGGCGCCCGCGACCTCGACCCTGCCCACCGCCGCGACGGCCTCGGCCTGCTGCTGCTCGCGCTCGCCCTGGTGGCCGCCGGCGGCGCCTGGTGGCACGCCGGGGGAGCCGGCGCGAAGGTCGACGAGCTGCTCACCGCGGTGCTCGGCAAGGGCGCGCTGCTGCTGCCGGTGCTGCTCGCGTACGGCGCCTGGCGGGTCCTGCGCCACCCGGACGGCAAGGGCGGCCGCGGCCGGCTCGTCGTCGGCTGGCTGGCCCTGGCGCTCGGCGGGCTCGGCGTCGTGCACGTCGTGAAGGGCGGCGCCCCTGGTGACGAGAAGGGCGGCCTGGTCGGCTTCCTGCTCGGCAGCCCGCTCGAGCAGGGCCTGACCGCCTGGCTCGCCGTCCCGGTCCTGCTGCTCCTGGCCGTCTTCGGCCTGCTCGTCGTCACCGCGACGCCGATCCACCAGGTGCCCGACGCGCTGAAGGCCCTGCGCGACAAGGTGCTCCGTCGCCAGAAGCCCCCGGAGCCGGAGCCGGCGGCCGTCCCGGAGCCGCTCGAGCCGCTGCGCCGCCGCAGCCCCCGCCGCCGGGTCGGCGCGCTGAGCCCGCAGGACACCCCCGAGGACGCGAGCCCCGTGGTCGTGGAGCCGGTCGCGCTGGCCCCGGAGCCGGAGCCGCCGAAGCCCTTCACCCCGCTGCCCAAGACCGCCGAGCAGCTGCAGCTCACGCCGGAGGAGGGCGGCTACCAGCTGCCGCCGCCGGACCTGCTCGCCGCGGGCACGCCGCCCAAGAAGCGCAGCGCCGCCAACGACGAGGTCATCGCGGCGCTGACCGGGGTCCTGGAGGACTTCCAGGTCGACGCGACCGTCACCGGCTTCAGCCGTGGCCCGACGGTCACCCGCTACGAGGTCGAGCTCGGCCCGGCCGTCAAGGTCGAGCGGATCATCCAGCTGTCGCGCAACATCGCCTACGCCGTGAAGTCCCCGGACGTGCGCATCCTGTCGCCGATCCCCGGCAAGAGCGCGGTCGGCATCGAGATCCCCAACACCGACCGCGAGACGGTCAGCCTCGGCGACATCCTGCGCAGCAGCGTCGCCACCAACGACCACCACCCGATGCTCGTCGCGCTCGGCAAGGACATCGAGGGCGGCTACGTCTGCGCCAACATCGCCAAGACGCCGCACATCCTCATCGCCGGCGCGACCGGCGCAGGCAAGTCGGTGTGCATCAACTCGCTGCTCGTCAGCGTCCTCACGCGGGCCACGCCGGACGAGGTCCGCATGGTGCTGATCGACCCGAAGCGGGTCGAGATGACGGCGTACGAGGGGATCCCGCACCTCATCACCCCGATCATCACGAACCCCAAGAAGGCCGCCGAGGCGCTGCAGTGGGTCGTCCGCGAGATGGACATGCGGTACGACGACCTCGCCGCGAGCGGGTTCCGCCACGTCGACGACTTCAACAAGGCCGTCCGCAAGGGCGAGCTCGTCGCCCCGCCCGGCAGCGAGCGGATCTACAAGCCGTACCCGTACCTCATGGTGATCATCGACGAGCTGGCCGACCTGATGATGGTCGCGCCGCGCGACGTCGAGGACTCGATCGTGCGCATCACCCAGCTGGCCCGCGCCGCCGGCATCCACCTGGTCATCGCCACCCAGCGGCCGAGCGTCGACGTGGTCACCGGGCTCATCAAGGCCAACGTCCCCAGCAGGCTGGCGTTCGCGACCAGCAGCGGCACCGACAGCAAGGTCATCCTCGACCAGCCCGGCGCGGAGAAGCTCATCGGCAAGGGCGACTCGCTGTTCCTGCCGATGGGCGCCAGCAAGCCGATGCGCATCCAGGGCGCGCTGGTGACCGACGCCGAGGTCGCGGCGGTCGTGGCGCACTGCAAGGGTCAGCGGCAGCCGGCGTTCCGCGAGGACGTCACCGCACCACAGGCGGCCGAGCGTCAGGTCGATGAGGAGATCGGCGACGACCTGACCGTGCTGTGCCAGGCGGTCGAGCTGGTCGTGACGACCCAGTTCGGGTCGACGTCGATGCTCCAGCGCAAGCTGCGGGTCGGCTTCGCCAAGGCCGGTCGGTTGATGGACCTGATGGAGAGCCGCGGGATCGTCGGTCCCAGCGAGGGGTCCAAGGCGCGTGACGTCCTCGTGACGGCCGAGGAGCTCGACGGGCTGCTGTTC
>JBKJQQ010000140.1:0-9868 GCA_046593875.1 Mycobacteriales bacterium
CGCCTATGTAGCGGTCGGTGTGTGGCAGTGGTGGACGGTGACCAAGGACCTCGACCTGGTACGACTCATGTGGCCGGTCGTGCGCAGTGCCCTGGACTTCGTCCTTCGTCACCAGGCGCCAGGCGGGCACCTGTACTGGTCCCGCGACCCGCAGGGCGACACCGACACGGACGCCCTGCTCACCGGCTCCTCGTCGACCTACCAAGCTGTCCGGTGCGGGATCGCGCTGGCTGAGCTGCTCGGCGACGAGCAGCCGGGCTGGGAGCTCGCCGCCGGCCGGCTCCGGCATGCGGTCGCGCATCACCCCGGCGCCTTCCTCGACAAGAGCCGTTTCTCGATGGACTGGTACTACCCGGTGCTCGGCGGCGCGGTCCGTGGTCAGTCGGCCCAGCGCCTCCTGGCCGAGCGGTGGGACGAGTTCGTCGTCGCGGGGGTGGGCGCGCGCTGCGTGGCCGACCGGCCGTGGGTGACCGGGGCCGAGACCGCCGAGCTCGTCCTCACCCTCGCCGCGATCGGCGACCGGGAGCGGGCCCTGCAGCTGCTGCGCGAGGTGCAGCACCTGCGCGAGCAGGACGGCTCGTACTGGACCGGGCTGGTCTTCGACGAGGGCGTCCGCTGGCCGGAGGAGCGCTCGTCGTGGACCGCTGCTGCGGTCGTGCTCGCAGCCGACGCGCTGGCCGGCGGGCCGACGCTGGCGCTGTTCGCCGCGGACGACCTGCCCACCGGGGTGCTGCTGTCCGAGGACGCCTGCGTCTGCTGACAGGATCGCGCACGTGCCCGCCTGGTCCGCCCCCGTCCGCTACGCCGAGTGCGACCAGCAGGGCGTGGTCTTCAACGCCCACTACCTCGCCTACGCCGACGAGGCCGTGACGCACGTCCTGGAGCAGTACGGCGTCTCCTACGGGGACCTGCTCGCGCGCGGCCTGGACACCAGCGTCGTCGCGACCGAGCTGCAGTGGTCGTCACCGGCCCGCTGGGGCGACGTCGTCCACGTGGACGGCGTCGTCGACCGGGTCGGCCGGACCAGCTTCGTCCTCGCGCTCACGATCTCGGTCGGCGACCGGTTGTGCTGCACGGTGCGCACGACCTACGTCCTGACCGACCTGCAGCGCACCCCGATGCCGGTGCCGGAGGACGTACGGCAGCGCTGGCTCAGGGACGCTGCAGCACCCTGAGGGAACCCGTCGAGGACACCGGCACGAAGCCCTCGCGCAGCGCTCGCTGGACGACGTTCCAGGGCGGGCGGCCGCCGTCCTCGGGCCGCTCGAACACGTCGTGCACGAGCAGCAGCCCGCCGGCCACCAGGTGCGGGGCGAAGGCGGCGTAGTCGTGCTGAGCGACCTCCTCCGTGTGGTTGCCGTCGAGGAAGAGCAGCGTCAGCGGACTGGCCCACCAGCCGGCGACCTGCTGCGTCGTCCCGACCACCACGCTCACCACATCGTCCAGCCCGGCGTCCCACAGGGTGTGCCGGAGGTGGGGGAGCGTCTCGAGCCGGCCGGTGTGCGGGTCGACGAGCGAGGCGTCGTGCCACTCCCACCCGGGCTGGTTCTCTTCCGAGCCGCGGTGGTGGTCGACCGTCACGAGGCGCGCGCCGGTCGTGCGGGCCGCGCTGCCCAGGTGGATCGTCGACTTCCCGCAGTAGGTCCCGACCTCCAGCCAGGTGCCCGCGGCACCTCCGAGGGCGGCCGCGAGCAGCGCCTCGCCCTCGTCCGGAGGCAGGAAGCCCTTGGTCGTCGCAGCGACGGAGGCCAGAGCAGCGGGCAGGGTCACGGGTCTCCTCGGGGGTCGGACGGGCTGTGGCGGGTAGCCTCAGCCCAGACGGAGGGGAGTATCCCCGTGCGTCCGCGTCGTCAGCACGGCTCCCTGGACCGCAGAGGGCGCCCGGCGCGGAAGGTCCGGTCCGCCAGGACGGGAGAGACCTCCGGTGGCCTGACCTTGCCCCGCCGGAGGAGACCCCCTTGCTCGAGATCCCGTCCTACGTCTGGCTGCTCACGATCGGCGCGTTCGTGCTGATCCTGGGCGTCGACCTGTTCATCGCCCACCGCAAGGGACCGCACGTCATCGCCGTCGGCGAGGCCACCAAGTGGATCGTCTTCTACGTCGCGCTGGCCATCGCGTTCGGCATCGGGCTGACAGTCGTGGCCGGCGGGCAGTCCGGCGGCGAGTTCTTCGCCGGGTACCTGACCGAGTACTCCCTGTCGGTCGACAACCTGTTCGTCTTCGTGATCATCATGGCCAGCTTCGCTGTGCCACAGGAGCACCAGCACAAGGTGCTGCTGTTCGGCATCGTGCTCGCGCTGGTGCTGCGTGGCGCCTTCATCGCGGTCGGCGCTGCGGTCATCGAGGCGTTCTCCGGCATCTTCTTCCTGTTCGGCGCCTTCCTCATCTACACCGCCATCCAGCTGGCCCGGCACCGCGACGAGGAGCCCGAGGTCGGCAGCAACCCGCTGCTCAAGCTCATGGAGAAGGTCCTCCCGACCACGCGCGAGTACGACGGCGCCAAGGTCGTCACCCGGATCGACGGCAAGCGCGTGGCCACCCCGCTGCTGCTGGTCATGGTCGCCATCGGCAGCACGGACATCCTGTTCGCGCTCGACAGCATCCCGGCGATCTTCGGCCTCACCAAGGAGCCGTACATCGTCTTCACCGCCAACGCGTTCGCGCTGCTCGGTCTGCGCCAGCTGTACTTCCTGCTCGACGGGCTGCTGGACCGGCTGGTCTACCTGTCGATCGGGTTGTCGGTCATCCTGGGCTTCATCGGTATCAAGCTGATCCTCGAGGCAGCCCACCTCAACATCAGCAAGAGCGTGCCGGAGATCGGCATCCCGCTCTCGCTCGGCTTCATCGTCACCGTCCTGGTCATCACCACCGTGGCCTCGCTGCGCAAGACCAAGAAGGACCCGTCGGCGATCAAGAAGCTCACGCCCGACGTCGGCGAGGACAAGGACCGGATCCCCGTCGACGTGCCGGGCACGCCCGACGGCCGGTGAGCCAGGTCACGGACTGGCGCCGCTACCCCCGGGCAGGGACCTGACGTGAGCAACGACAAGGACAAGCCCCGCCCCGACGAGCAGAGCTCGCGCACGTCGCTGGCCAACCCAAGGCGCACCCGCCGGGTCTGATCCCTCGTCGGGCGCGCCCCTGGCGTTCCGCGCCCGCCCGAGATGTGCCACTCTGCGGGCCACGTCTCGTGGAGGTGGATCATGCGTCCGACAGCGCGTATCGCGGTGGTGCTCGCGGCAGTGGCCGGGTTGCTGCTCGGCGCAGCACCGGGGGCCCTGGCGCACGAGGAGCGGGAGTCGGTCTTCCCGCCCGGCAGCGGCAGCACGCCGGCCTACCGGCCGTTCGCCGAGGCCACGCCCCGGCTCGTGGTCTGCAAGCCCGAGAGCAAGGCGCTGGTCGCGAAGATCGCGGACCCCAGGCTGCGGGCGCTGAACACCCGGCTGCTGGCCGAGTGCCGCTTCGCGCACATGCAGGCCGCGGTCGACGCCGTCACCACGCGCGGCACGAACATCTACGTGCTGCCGGGTGTCTACCGCGAGGAGCCCAGCCACGCCCCGCCGTGCGCCAAGGACTACGACGGCGGCATCGTCGACTACCCCCTGATCGTCAGCTGCGGCGAGGTCATCAACCTGGTGACCATCGCCGGTGACAGCACGGTCGACACCGACCAGACCGACTGCAACCAGCTGTGCGACCTGCAGATCGAGGGCACCGGCGCGCGCATGGAGGACGTCGTCCTGCGCGGCGGCTTCACCGCGGGCAAGGACTGGATCAAGCACAACGGCATCAAGGCCGACCGGGCTGACGGCTTCCGCATCCGCGGCATGACGCTCGAGCTGTTCCGCGAGAACGCCCTGTACGTCCACGAGACCGACGGCTACCTCATCGACCGGGTCAACGCCCGGCACAACGACCTCTACGGCATCCTCACCTTCACCTCCGACCACGGGGTGATCAGCAACTGCGACACCTCGTTCAACGGCGACTCCGGCGTCTACCCGGGCTCGGCGGCAGACGTGAACGCGACGAACCCGCTCACCGGCCCGCTGAAGCGCTACGCCGTCGAGATCTTCGGCTGCAAGACCCACCACAACGCGCTGGGCTTCTCCGGGACGGCCGGCAACTCGGTCTACTTCCACGACAACGACGTCTTCGCCAACGCCGCGGGCTACGTCACCGATTCGTTCGTGGGCGGGCACCCCGGCATGCCGCAGGACCACGCCTGGCTGACCCGCAACCGCATCCACGGCAACAACAGCAACTACTTCAAGCAGTTCGTGCAGTCGGGCAAGTGCGACGGGCTGCCCGGGGAGCGCGGGTACGGCCAGGGCACCGTCTGCCCGGCCTTCCCCGTCCCCGTGGGCACCGGCATCCTCATCGCGGGCGGCAACAGCAACTTCGTCAGCGAGAACCAGATCTACGACAACTGGCGGGCCGGAGCCATGCTGTTCTACGTGCCGGGAGCGGTGCGCGGCGACTTCACCCCCGCGGCGCAGACCGACACCTCGAACAACAACCACTACACCGCCAACCGGATGGGGTTCCACCCGGCCGGGGTGACGCAGCCCAACGGCGTGGACTTCTCCTGGGACGAGCAGGGCGTCGGCAACTGCTGGGAGGGCAACGTGTCCTCGACCGGAACGATCACCGACGACACCTCGGTCCTGCCGCTCGCGACGTGCGCCTCCGGCGGCTCGGACTCCCCGGTGGGCAACCTGGCCACCACCGCGCAGAACGCCCCGTGTGCGACCTACAACCGCGAGGACGAGCCCGCGCCGCCGGGGTGCGACTGGTTCGACGACCCGGTGATGCCGGCTGCCCGGCAGGAGGCTCCTGGCGAGTCGGCGCCGGCCCCGCCGTCCGGCGGCGGGAGCGCGCCGCCCGGCGGCGGTGGGGGCGCCGAGCCTGCACCGGTCGCGGCGGGTCGCGGTCTCCCGGCGACCGGCGGGTCGCTCCTGCCCGGCCTGGCCGGCCTGCTCCTCGCCGGCGGGGCCTACGGCGTCTGGCGTCGTCGCTGGGGCACGGCGTGACCGCGGTGCTGGAGGCACCCGTCCGCATCGTGCCGCCCCCGCCACGGGTCGCGTCCGGCCGGCGGCTGCTCGCCGTGGCCGGGCTGCTGGCGGCGGCCGTCGTGCTGCTGGGCACCGCGGGCCTCAACGCCGCGCCGGGCGCCGTGCGGATCGACCCGGTGCAGCCGGTCTTCACCGGCACGGCCCCGCAGGTGACGCTGCCGACGTACGGCGCGCGCGGCATGCACGTGATCGGCTACGAGCACGGGGCGACCTCCGTGCTGACCCTGCCGATCCGCAACGCCGGCCTGCTCCCCATGACCGTCACGTCCGTCGCGCTGGAGGGCGGGGTCGCCCCGCTGCTGGAGGTGGGCGACGTGACTGGCCTGCCTATGTCGGTGCCGCCGGGGGCGACCCGGTCGGTCCAGGTGAGCGCGACGCTGGCCAACTGCAAGTTCTTCCACGAGCGCGAGGTGCAGAACTACCCGTCGATCCGGCTGGGCTTCACCGTGCTCGGTCGTGCGGGCGTGCGGGACGTGCCCTTCGACCGCCCGCTGATGGTGCACAGCCCGATGATCGTGGGCTGCCCGGATCGCCTGCTGGACCGGCAGGCCAACGACCGCAGCGACCTGGTCCGCGTGGGCTAGCGGCCGAGCACCTCGAGCACGGCGGGTCCGCGCAGCACCCGGTTCTCCTTGTACGACAGCTCTCCCAGCCGCTGGCCGTCCAGCCGCTGCGCGAGCGCCTGCAGCGCGACCCGGCCCTCGAGCCGCGCGAGCGGCGCGCCCAGGCAGTAGTGCGGGCCCGCGCTGAGCGCCAGGTGCGGCGTCGTGCGCGTGACGTCCAGGCGCAGCGGGTCGGCGTGGTGCGACGGGTCGCGGCCGGCCGCGGCGAGCAGGAGCACCACGGTGCCACCGGCGACGACTCGTCCGCCGGGGACGTCCACGTCCTGGAGCGGGATGCGCATCGTCATCTGCACCGGCGGGTCCAGCCGCAGGACCTCCTCCACCAGGCCGGTGGCCGCCGCCGGGTCGGCCGCGACGCGGGAGCGCAGCTCGTCGTCGCGCAGCAGCGCCAGGGTGCCGTTGGCGATGAGGTTGACGGTCGTCTCGTGGCCGGCGATGAGCAGCAGCATCGCGGTGCTGAGCAGCTCGTCGTTGCTGAGCCGGTCACCGTCGTCCTCCGCCTCCACCAGTCCCGTCAGCAGGTCGTCCTGCGGGGCGGAGCGGCGCTGGTCGCACAGGTCGCTGAAGTAGGCCCGGAAGTCGTCGACGGCCTTGCGCCGCAGCCGGACCTCGTCGGCCTCGCCTGCCGAGAGCGTGTCGTCCAGGCTCTTGGCCAGCACCTCCGACCACCCGGCGAAGCGCGGGTGGTCCTGCTCCGGCACGCCGAGCATCCGACTGATGACGATGACCGGCAGCGGGGTGGCGAGCTCGCGCACGACCTCCAGCGGGTCGCCCGCCCGGGCCAGCAGGTCAGCCGTCAGCGACTCCACCAGGGGGACGAGCCGCTCGACGGTGCGCGGGGTGAAGGCCTTGCTCACCAGGCGCCGCAGCCGGGTGTGGTCCGGCGGGTCGAGGAACAGGAAGCTGCGCTGCCGCTCCAGCCGGGCCCGGTCCGAGGCCGACATGGCCGCCTCGACCGCCTGCCAGCGCGTGCTGTTGCGCCGGTCGGAGCTGAAGGCCGCGGACCGCAGCACCGCGTCGCAGTGCTCGTGCGCGGACAGCAGCGCGAAGGAGCCGTCCGGCGCGACCACCGGTCCGGCGTCCAGCAGCGACTGCCAGAGCGGGTAGGGGTCGACGACGTCGACCGCACCGAGCATGTCCTCCATCGACGGGGCGGTGGTCATCGGGCCTCCTGGGGCTGGACGTCGAGCAGGTCGATGCCGGCGGTCTCGGGCACGGCGCGCAGGGCCAGGACGGACAGCGCCGCGAGGGCGGCCAGGGCGAGGACCGTGACGGTCGGGTCGACGACCGGGGCGAGCAGCCCGGCGAGCAGCAGCCCCGCGCTGCCGGCGACCACGATCGTCGTGCCGGCCACCGCGCTGAGCGTCGCGCGCACCTCGGTCGGGAACAGCTCGCCGGCGAAGGCGCTGCGCACCGCCTGCACGGAGGCGTCGGAGGCGGCCAGCAGGAAGAAGCCGGGGACGTAGAGGGCCGGCTCGCGGCTGAAGACCAGCAGCGTCCCGAGCGAGAAGCCGAGCACCGAGCCGGTGAGCACCGGCTTGCGCCCGAAGCGGTCGCTGACCCGACCGCCGATGACGTAGCCGAGCAGCGTGGTGGGGGCGGCGGCGAAGACGATCACGGTGAACAGCCCCTTCCAGCCGTAGTCGTCCTGCGCCAGCTCGGCGGCGTAGAAGAACGACGAGGTGGCCAGCATGCCCACCGCCGCCAGCACGAGCATGAGCCGCCGCAGGTGCCGCGCCTGCGCCGGGGGCAGGTCCGGCCACCATGCCCATGTCGCTGACGTGCGGACGCGGTCCGCCGCGGCAGCGAGGGCGTACGCCCGGGTCTCGGCGAGGTTGCGCCGCAGGTAGATGACGACGGCCAGGGGCACCAGCGCCACGACGTAGAACAGCCGCCAGCCCAGGGGAGTGCTGTCGACGGCCAGCAGCAGCAGGGCGACCAGCCCGAAGCCGGCGGTCGAGATGATGCCGAGCATCCCGATGCCGGCGCCGCGGTGCTCGGGGCGCAGCTCCTCGGCCAGGACGACGGAGGCCAGCGTCTCCTCGGTCGTGAGGAACACCCGGGCCAGGACCTGCAGGACGACGAACAGGACCAGCCCCCCGGCCAGGGCGGTCGCGCCGGTCAGCGCGGTGAACGCCAGGACGCTGACGAGCAGCAGCGGTCGGCGCCCCCACCGGTCGGCGAAGCGGAGCGTCACGACGCTGCCCAGCGCGCCCAGCCGGATCAGCGCGACGCCGATGCCGAACGTCGCGACCGAGACGTCCAGCCCGTCGGCGATGACCGGGGAGGCCAGCGCGAGCAGTCCGGTGTCGTAGTTGGTGAAGAAGCCGACCAGGCACAGCGGCAGCAGCACCGACCACTCGTGCGGGTCGAAGCGGGTGACCCACTGGCGGCTCAGCGGAGGTCCAGACCCGCGTACGCGCCGGTCTCCCGCCACTGCGCCAGGTGTGCGAAGAAGGCCGAGGCACCGGCGGGGTAGCCGACCTGCAGCTTCGCCTTGTTGCCGGCGTCCTGGCCCTCGTTGTTGTAGTAGCCGGGCGTGCAGTCCGGAGAGCTGATGATCATGCCGGGGTGGGTGAGCAGCAGCTCGACCCACTCCTGCTCCGCCGTCGCGCTGACCTCCACCTCGGCGTGCCCGTGGTCGAGGGCGTGCCGCACGATCTGCGCGATGGTGCGGCCGGACTCGGTGAGGTTGTGCGGCACGTTGGAGATCAGGTTCGCACCCTGTGTCGGCTGCACGAAGAACGCGTTGGGGAAGCCGTGCACGTGGATGCCGTGCAGGCTGCGCATCCCGTCGGCCCAGTGCTCGGACAGCCGTACGCCGTCTCGCCCGGTGAGGTCGTAGCCGGCCCGCCGCACGTAGTCCGTGCCGACCTCGAACCCCGAGGCGTAGACGATGCAGTCGACCTCGTGCTCCTGGCCGTTCGCGACGACCGCCGTCTCGGTGATGCGCTCGACGCCCTTGCCGTCGGTGTGCACCAGGTGCGTGCCCGGCTCGTTGTAGGAGTCCAGGTACTCGTCGTGGAAGCAGGGCCGCTTGCAGAGCTGGCGGTACCAGGCCTTCAGGCCGTGGGCCGTCTCCGGGTCCTGCACCACCGCGTCGACGCGGGCGCGGATCTCGTCCATCTTCTCGTCGTCGGAGTCCTCGAACGCGGCCCGCATCTTGTCGGGCGTGAAGTCCTCCGGCGGCAGGGTCATGATCCGCGCGCGGATGCGCCGGGCCAGGTCGGTCCAGCCGTCCTGGACGAGGTCCTCGCCGTCGGCAACCCCGGTCTGGGTGGCGGTGAAGTTCTCCAGCCAGCGCTGCTGCCAGCCCGGGGTGGAGATCGAGGCGAACCACTCCGGGTCCAGTGGCGCGTTGGCGCGGACGTCGACCGAGCTCGGCGTGCGCTGGAAGACGTACAGCTCGCCGGCATGGCGGGCCAGGTGGGGGATGCACTGCACCGCGGTGGCGCCGGTGCCGATGATCGCGACCCGCTTGTCGGCCAGGCCGTCGAGCGGTGCGCCGAACGGGTCGCCGCCGGTGTAGTCGTAGTCCCAGCGGCTGGTGTGGAAGCTGTGCCCGCGGAAGGACTCGATCCCCGGGATGCCAGGCAGCTTGGGCACGTGCAGGGGCCCGGTGCCCATCGCGAGGAACTGCGCGGTGAAGGCGTCACCCCGGTCGGTCCGCACGAGCCAGTGCTTGCGCTCGTCGACCCAGGTCAGGTCGGTGACCTCGGTGTGGAACAGCGCGCCGTCGTCGAGGCCGTAGTGCTTCGCGATCCGCTGGCAGTGCTCCAGGATCTCCGGTGCGTGCGCGTACTTCTCCGACGGCATGTAGCCGGTCTCCTCCAGCAGCGGGAGGTAGACCAGCGAGGCGGTGTCGCACTGCGCGCCCGGATAGCGGTTCCAGTACCAGGTGCCGCCGACGTCGCCGCCCTTTTCGCAGAATCGCACATCGGTGAAGCCCGCCGCGCGCAGCTTGTACCACAACAGTAAGGCGCCGAAGCCCGCGCCGATGACGAGGATTTCACAGTCATCGGTCAGCGCCTCGCGCGGGACCGGCGGGGCCGAATAGACATCCTCCAGATACTTGGCGAACGCGCCTTCCAGGGCGATGTAGTCGGCGGCACCGCGCCGCGATTCCTTGTTCTCGCGGTACCTGGCCTGTTCCTCGGCGTTGAACACGGC
>JBKJQQ010000038.1:0-11410 GCA_046593875.1 Mycobacteriales bacterium
TACGGCGCGCATGAGAACTACCTGATGAGCCGGCAGACCCCGTTCGCCTCCATCGTCAGCCAGCTCACCCCGTTCTTCGTGACCCGGCAGGTGATCTGCGGCGCCGGCCGGGTCGGCATCGGCCAGGACGGCCACCAGCACGAGTTCCAGATCAGCCAGCGGGCGGACTTCTTCGAGGTCGAGGTAGGGCTCGAGACGACCCTGAAGCGGCCCATCATCAACACCCGCGACGAGCCGCACGCCGACCCGGAGAAGTACCGCCGGCTGCACGTCATCATCGGCGACGCCAACCTGTCGGAGATCTCGACCTACCTGAAGGTCGGCACCACCTCGCTGGTGCTGTCGATGATCGAGGACGGCTGGCTGAGCGACAACGGCATCGACCTGTCGGTCGACGGACCGGTCAGCGCGCTGCGGCAGGTGTCGCACGACCCGACGCTCAAGCGGCTGGTCCACCTGCGCGACGGCCGGCGGATGACGGCCGTGCAGCTGCAGCTGGAGTACCTCGAGCAGGCGCGCAAGCACGTCGAGGACCGGCTCGGCGCGGATGCCGACGCCCAGACGCTGGACGTGCTGGCGCGGTGGGAGTCGGTGCTGGACAGGCTCTCCCGCGACCCGATGTCGCTCTCGCGCGAGTTGGACTGGGTCGCGAAGCTGGCGATCCTGGAGGGCTACCGGGAGCGCGAGGGCCTGGACTGGGACGCCCCGAAGCTGCACCTGGTCGACCTGCAGTACTCCGACGTCCGGCCCGAGAAGGGGCTCTACAACCGGCTCGTGGCCAGCGACCGGATGGAGCTGCTGCTCACCGAGGACGAGGTGCGGGCCGCGGTCGACAGCCCGCCGGAGGACACCCGGGCGTACTTCCGCGGCACCTGCATCTCGCGCTTCCCGTCGGAAGTGGCTGCGGCATCGTGGGACTCGGTCATCTTCGACGTCGGCCGCGAGTCGCTGCAACGGGTGCCGACGCTGGAGCCGCTGCGCGGGACGAAGGCCCACGTGGGGGAGCTGCTGGAGCGCTCGGCCACGGCGGTTCAGCTCGTCGAGGCGCTCACCCGCCGCTAGCACCAGGGTCGCGGACTCGGCCGCCTGCTGGTGGAAGAGGCGCGCCGGCGCGGAGCACGCAAGGTCACGCTGCGGGTGCTGGCGCCGAACGTACGAGCGCGACGGCTGTACGACACGTGCGGCCTCGTCGTCGAAGGCGTTGCTGCGCCAGGAGTTCCTGCTCGACGGTCTCTTCGTGGTCGGCCTGCTGATGGCGCGGGTGCGCTATCCGCGACGCAGCCGGTCGAGGGCCATACGGGCCTGCTCCTGGGAGCGCTGGGCGTCTCGGACGGCCTGGACCGCCACCTCGCTCTTCCGCTCCACCCTCTGGTGCTGCTCGTCGGCCTGGTTCGCCAGGACCTCCGCGTCGCGCAAGGCCATCTTCGCCCGGACGACGGCCTCCAGGGCGGCGGCCTCCGCGTTGGCGATCTCGCGCTTCGGCGTCTTGGCCTTCGCGGGTGCCGCGACGGCGACCGCGCCGTACAGGTCGACGCCGCCGAAGCCGGCGTACGACAGCGCGCGCACGAGCCGACCCGAGCGGACCGCATCGGCGCAGGACGGGTCGGACAGCGCCGCCTCGAGGGTCCCGCTCACCTCGTCACGGACCGCGGCGCTGGCAGGACGTCCGCCGAGGGCGACGGCCCGCGTGGTCACCGCCCCGACGAGCTCGCGCCGCTGCGCACCGAGCTGCCGCAGCCCGTCGCCCTGACCCTGGACCTGCGCCTCGGCGAGGGCCGGCCCGAGCGAGAGCAGCTGCTCGAGCAGGTCGGCCTCCTGCGTCGCGAGCAGGTTGAGCAGCCACGCGCCCACGCTCGGCTTGCGCAGGGCCTTGACCTGCGCGGCGAGCGAGGCGTCGCCGGCGGCCTTGGCCTGCTTGGCGTCCGCGTCGCGGGCAGCGGTGAACTCCTCGGGCGCGAGCGCGTACAGCCGGCGCGCGGTCTCGTCGAGGTCCACGCCGTGATCCTGCCCGCTGTGGACGACGAGGTGATGCATCGCCGGAGCGGGTGGGGCGGGCTCGACACCCCGCCAGCATCGGGAGGACCCGCATGGCTCAGCACCGCATCCCCGTCGCCTCCCTGCCGGAGGGCTCGGTCGGCCGTGCCGGCCCCTGGACCGTCGCGAACCGCGGCGGCGAGGTCCAGGGTCCGAGAGGCTTCCTGTTCTACGTCGGCAGGACGCCCGGCTACACGCAGGCGATCCAGGTGGTCGGGCGCGTCCTGCCACTGCGCCGCCGCGCGGTCGGGCCCGACGAGGACACGCTCGTCGTGGAGTAGGCAAGAAGCGTCGTAGGGCGCGGATACTGTCGTTGCAGGACGTCGAGCGACATGCGAGGAGCACCCGATGGCCACGAAGGACAGCGGCGGGCAGGACCGCACGACCAAGCGGACCGAGCACGTCGAGGAAGAGGCCGTCGAGGCGTCCAGCGACGTCCAGGAGAGAGTCGGAAAGCTGACCGATGACGTCGACGCCCTGCTCGACGAGATCGACGACGTCCTCGAGCAGGACGCAGAGGCCTTCGTGAAGGGCTACGTGCAAAAAGGGGGCCAATGATCATGGTCGGGGATGGTGATGTCGTCGCCTGACGAGCCTGCCTCGGGCAAGGTCTGTCGAGACTGCACGGAGTTCCTCGGTCTGGATGCCTTGTCCCGCGCGCGGAGTCGGGCCGACGGACGCGGGACGTACTGCTCGTCGTGCTACGCGGTCCGGAATCGCGCGCACCGCGTGAAGAAGGCCGCTGTCCAGGGCCGTACGGTCACAGCCCGACGAGCGGTCCCGGAGGGCACGGCCTACTGCCCCAGGTGCCAGACGGTGAAGCCGTTGGTCGACTTCGGCCGCAACGCCGGGTCCGCCAAGGGCAGGACCACGTACTGCAAGCCCTGCCACAACGCCGTCGGCTGGGCCGAGAAAGTCCGGCTATACGGGGGTTCTCGCAGCTACCACCTCAAGCGGCGGTACGGCGTCACCGCGTCGGAGGTGGACGAGATGATCGCGGCGCAGGGCGCGGCGTCTGCGCCCTCGGTCAGGAGCGCGAGCCCCAGCACGTCGACCACGACCGGCGCCGTGCGCGGCGTCCTGTGCTCCTGCTGCAACCAGGGGCTCGGCAACGTCCGGGACCGCGTCGACCTGCTCCGTGAGGCGGCGACCTACCTGCACCGCACGACCAGGCAGCCGTGCGTCGTCCGCGAGCAGCCCGGGGTCTACGCCGTGCGGCCGTCTGTAGGGTGACCGGTACAGCGCCGCACGACCTCGGGGAGACCACTGCATGGCACGTGAGGCCGACGCACAGGGACACCTCTCGGGCCGGCTCGCCGCGCACTTCACCGCTGCCGGGTCGTCCTCGTTCACCGACTTCCTCGGGCAGGCGGCACCGGACCTGCTGCCCGGCAGGCTCAACCTGCCGGCGGGCACGGTGGACGCGCCGCACGGGACCACCATCGTCGCGGTGACGCATGCCAGCGGCGTCGTCATGGCCGGTGACCGGCGCGCCACGATGGGCAACATCATCGCGCAGCGCGACATCGAGAAGGTCTTCCCCGCTGACGACTTCAGCTGCGTCGGGATCGCCGGCACGGCCGGTCTCGCGATCGAGATGGTCCGGCTCTTCCAGGTCGAGCTGGAGCACTTCGAGAAGCTCGAGGGCCACGTGCTGAGCCTGGACGGCAAGGCCAACCGGCTGTCCGCGATGATCCGCGGCAACCTCGCCATGGCGATGCAGGGCCTCGCCGTCGTGCCGCTCTTCGCCGGCTACGACCTCGACGGCAGCATCGGCCGCATCTTCAGCTACGACGTCACCGGCGGGCGCTACGAGGAGCACAGCTTCCACAGCGTCGGCTCGGGCAGCGTCTTCGCCCGTAGCGCCCTCAAGAAGCGCTACCGCGACGGCGTCAGCGAGGCTGAGGCGGTCAGGCTCTGCGTGGACGCCCTCTACGACGCGGCCGACGACGACAGCGCGACCGGTGGCCCCGATCTGTCCCGCAGGATCTGGCCGGTCGTCATGAGCGTCACCGACGAGGGGCTGCGGCGACTGCCGGACGACGAGGTGGGCGCGGTCGTCCAGACGGTCGTCGACGAGCGCATGACGAACCCGGGAGGCTGACGCCATGAGCACCCCGTTCTACGTCTCACCTGAGCAGGTGATGAAGGACAAGAGCGACTACGCCCGCAAGGGCATCGCCCGCGGCCGCTCGGTCCTCACGCTCGCCTACGCCGACGGCATGCTGTTCGTCGGCGAGAACCCCAGCAACGCCCTGCACAAGATCAGCGAGATCTACGACCGGATCGCCTTCGCCGCGGTCGGCAAGTACAACGAGTTCGAGAACCTGCGCCTGGCCGGCGTGCGCTACGCCGACCTGCGCGGCTACCAGTACGACCGGCGTGACGTCACGAGCCGCGGCCTGGCCAACGCCTACGCGCAGACCCTCGGCACGATCTTCACCGAGGCCGGCAAGCCCTACGAGGTCGAGCTGGTGGTCGCCGAGGTGGGGGAGTCGCCCAAGGACGACCAGCTCTACCGGCTGACCTACGACGGCTCGGTCGCCGAGGAGCACGGCTACGTCGTCATGGGCGGCAACAGCGAGCCGCTCGCGACCTACGTCAAGGAACGCCACGACCCCACCGCGCCGTTGGAGCAGGTGCTCAAGCTGGGCGTGGAAGCACTCGCCCAGACCGGCTCCGACGCCGAGCCGCGCACCCTGGCGGCCCACGACCTCGAAGCCGCGGTCCTCGACCGCACCCGTCCACGGCGGGCGTTCCAGCGCCTCGCCGACACCCGCATCGAGCGCCTGCTCGGCCAGGAGAAGAAGAAGTGAAGCCCCGTCTCGCCACCGCCATGGTGGCTGCCGCCCTCGCCCTGACCGCCTGCTCCGACAGCGGGGACGACACCGTTGCCGCCCCGGAGGCCAAGGAGAGCGCCTGCCCCGGTGCCCCCACGCCGGTCGAGCCGCCCGCCGGCGCCACGACCGACATCAAGACCAAGCCGGCCATCACGGTCCCGAAGGCGCCCGCCCCGGCGCAGCTCCAGGTCTCCGACATCGTCGTGGGCGACGGCCCGCAGGCCTGCTCCGGCCAGGCGCTGTCGATGCAGTACGTCGGCGTGACCTACGCCGACGGCAAGCAGTTCGATGCCTCCTGGGACCGCGGCGAGCCCTTCGCGTTCCAGCTCGGCGGCGGCCAGGTCATCGGCGGATGGGACCAGGGCATCGTCGGCATGAAGGTCGGCGGCCGTCGCCAGCTCGTCATCCCGCCGGACCTCGGCTACGGCGCGCAGGGCGCCCCGCCGGACATCCCCCCGGCCGCCACGCTGGTCTTCGTCGTCGACCTGGTGAGCGTCGACTCCTAGCGGGCGCCCCTGAGCGCCTGAGCGACGGCGGCGCCGGCGGCGTCGACGCCCACGCCACCCAGGGGCACCTGTACGAGCTCGCGCAGCGGCCGGACGTGCCCGGTCGGTCGTCGATGCGCAAGGCCGAGCCCGTCTGAGGCGCTCGACAAGGCGAACCAGCGGGAGACGGCGCGGGCCCGTCGGTAGGTTGCCCGCCATGAGCGACCGGCAGTTCGGCGAGCAGGGCGCGCGGCTGTCGTACGCCAGCTACCTCCACCTGCCGGAGCTGCTGGAGCAGCAGGTGCTGCAGTCCGATCCGGCGGCGCACGACGAGCTGCTGTTCATCACCGTCCACCAGGTCAGCGAGCTGTGGTTCAAGCAGTGCCTGCACGAGCTCGGCTTCGCCCGCGACCAGATGCTGGCGGGGGAGACGTTCGCGCCGCGCAAGGCGCTGCAGCGGGTCCATGCCATCGAGCAGATCCTCATCGAGCAGGTCGTGGTCCTCGAGACTATGACGCCGCAGGACTTCCTGGCCTTCCGGGCGCTGCTCGCGCCGGCCAGCGGCTTCCAGTCGGTGCAGTTCCGCGAGCTGGAGTTCCTGTCCGGAGCGCGCGATCCGGAGTACGTGGACCGGCTGCGGCAGGCGAGTGCCGACGAGCGGACCCGGATGCAGGCGCGGCTGGCCGAGCCGTCGCTCTGGGACGCGTTCCTGTCCCTGCTGGGCCAGCGCGGCTTCGCTGTCGCGACCGGCGAGGAGCGCCGGGCGTCGTTCCTGCGGCTGGCCCGCGAGCGCGAGCAGGCCGAGCTGTGGGAGCTCGCCGAGGCGCTGCTGTCGCACGACGCGCTGGCCAGCCAGTGGCGCAGCCGGCACGTCGACATGGTGGAGCGGCAGATCGGCACCAAGGCCGGCACGGGCGGCTCCAGCGGCGGGGAGTACCTCCGGTCCCGGCTGGCGATGCGCTACTTCCCGGAGCTGTGGGAGCTGCGCTCCTACCTGTAGGCCCGCACCGCGCGGAGCACCTCGGCGCTGTTGCTGATGACGCCGGTCACCCCCAGCCCGGCTACCCGGTCCAATGTGGTCAGATCGTCGACGCCCCAGGTCATCACGAGCTCGACGCGCTGGTGCAGCTCGGCGACGACCGACGTCGACAGGAGCGAGCCGTGCAGGCTCACGCCGTACGGCGGTCGCGTCCGGGTCCGCCGCCGCAGCCGGGCCAGCTCACCCCGGTTGCGCGCCGACAGGACCGTCCGCACGCCGGGCATCCCGGCGAAGGCGTCCACGGCCGGCCACCAACGAGAGCAGGCCAGCACCGGCCGGGGCGCCGCCCGCAGGACGGACATGGTGCGCCGCCCGACGCTCCCAACACCCTTCAGGTCGAGCATCAGCGTGGCGTCGGTGGCCGCGAGCAGGTCGACGAGCTCCAGCTGCGGAACGGATCGCGAGGTCAGCTCCCACGGCCCGCGGTCCCACAGCCAGGGCCCGAGCGCCTTGCTGTGCCGCACCTCGAGCCGGCCCCGCGAGACGTGCACGTCGCACTCCACGACGTCCGCCCCGACCGCAGCGGCTGCTTCGAGGGCGGACAGGGAGTTGCCCGCCCGGTGCGCGACGGCGAGCAGGCTCACGGTGCGTCGGCGCACCAGCCCGCAGGCCGCCGCGGCTCGGGCAGGCGGAGGTCGACCCCCGGGACGTCCGAGGGCGGCCGCGGTGCGGGGACCGCGCAGCCCAGGCGGCGACGGTCGCGCACCTTCTCCACCTGCAGGGCGATCGCCCAGCCGGCCAGCCCGAAGGCCGCCCCCGCGACGATGTCCAGCACGTAGTGGTTGGCGGTCAGCACGGTGGCCGCCGCCATGACGACCGGCATCAGCCGGCCGATCGTCCGGACCGTGAGCGTGGACGCGGCCGCGACCAGGGCCAGCCCGACGCACAGGTCCCAGCCGACGTGCAGGCTCGGCATCGCGGCGTACTGGTTGACGAAGGCCGGCGGCTGCAGCACCCGGTAGGAGTTGGACTGCTCGGTGATGGTGTCGACGAAGCCGCGCCCGGCCAGCCGCGGAGGCGCAACGGGGTAGGTCGTGTAGACGCACAGGCCCAGCCCGCCGGAGGCGATCATCGCGTTGCGCAGCCGCAAGAAGACCCGCCGGTCATGCAGCGCCAGCCAGACCAGGGTGGCCACGATGACCGGCCAGTGCCCCCAGATGTAGACCCAGTTCGCCGCGGTCACCAGCGGGTCGACGTCGACGAGCAGCGCCTGGACGCCGGCCTCGACGTCGAGACCGAGCGTCTTCTCCAGGGCGAGGATGTCGGCGGCGTGGGCCCGGGCGACGTCCGGTGCGCCGACGGTCAGACCCCGCACCCCGAAGTAGATGACCACCCCCGTGGCGACCACCGCGGCGTCGGCCGCGACGGTGCGCAGCGCGCTGCGCCAACGGTGCTCGACGTGCTTCCGGTCCATGGCCACCCCCCGACGGCCCGTCGAGTGTGGACCTGCACGGGGCCCAAGACCAGTGCTTCGCCTCAGACGGCCAGCGGCGCGTCGTGCCGGTGCGCGGCGTAGCGGCGCGCCGCGAGCAGGCTGACCCCACCCAGTGCCAGCGCCGGCAGCCACGCCAGCGTCGCCTTCAGGGCCACCGCGCCAAGGGCGGCCTGCCACGGCAGGCCCAGACCGGCGAGCGCCACGACGAGCGCCCCGTCACGCGGGCTGGCGCCGTGCGGGCCGGGCACGGAGCCGGCCAGCTGACTGGCGCCGAAGGCTCCGAGCAGCTCCAGCGGACCGAGCGTGTGACCCGTCGCGGATACGGTCCCGAGCAGCAGCAGGCAGATCGAGAGCTGGTAGGCCGCCGACAGCGCGACGCCGTAGAGCACCTTGCGCGGCCGAGGCAGCTTGCGGGTCGGGATGAGGTGCGGCTTGCGCTTGCCGACCACGACGGCAGCCACGACGGCCAGCAGCGCGACGCCGAGGGCTGTGAAGAGCATCCGCGCAGGCAGGGCGACGGCGGAGAAGCCGACGAAAGCGGCCAGACCGATCGCGCCGACCAGCCGGTCGAGCCCGGCCTCGGCCACGGCGTCCGGCGTCGACATGCCGTTGCGGTGCAGTCGCCGGACGCGCCACGCGTCGGCGCCGACGTGCCCGGGGGTGAGCAGCCCGCAGAGCTCGGCCTCCGCGTACGCCCGGATGTGCCAGCGGCGCGTGCGTCCGCTCTCGGACAGCGCGTGCCACCGCAACGGGCACAGGACGTACTTGCCCAGCACCCACGGGGCGAGGCCGGCGAGCGCAGGCCACCACGACAGGTGGGGGAGGGCGGGGAGCGTCAGCAGCGGCACCGCGACAGCGATCGCGAGCAGGACCACCACCATCGCCCGGCGATGCCGGGTCGGCAGGGACAGCGACAACGCACGGGCTCCTCTCGCAGACGGTCCCTGCAGTAGTCGGCCGGGATGGCCCGCACCTTCACCACCCGGGCAGGTGAGTTGGTCGTTCCCCCGCGAGACGCCCCCTACGCCGGCCTCGTGGCGCGCAGACCGAGCGGTGCCCCCGGCTGCACCACCGTCGTCACCATGCGGCGGTGCCGCTCACCGTTGCCAAGCCGGCCTGATCGGCGCACGCTTGCCGCAGACGGTCAGGGACAGGGCAGGGTGTCTGCATGAGCTGGGGGGACGAGGCGATGCCGGCGGCGACGCGCGCCAACGAGCCCGGCCGGGTTCCTGCGGGTGTCGCAGCCCAGGACCTGTTCGACGCATCCGGCGACGGTCTGCTCATCGTCGACCCAGTGGGTGTCGTGCTGGCCGTCAACGATCCCCTGCTGCGTCTGCTCGGTCACTCGAGGGACGGACTGGTCGGTGGGTCGGTCGAAAGCCTGATCCCGCCGGCGCTGCGGGATCGCCACGTGGCGCATCGACGTGGTTTCGGGACCGCGCCCACGGCTCGTGGGATGGGTACCGGCCTGCACCTCTACGCACTGGCGGCAGATGGTCGTCTGGTGCCGGTCGACGTGTCGATCGGCCCCTTGCCCAGCGCCGGCCCGGGCTGCGTCCTTGTCGGCGTCCGGGACGTGTCGACGCGACAGGCGCGGGAGCATGAGTGGGAGCATCGGGCTCTGCACGACCCGTTGACGGGGCTAGCCAACAGGTCCCTGCTCATGGACCGAATCGCCCAGGGGCTCGCCCGGAGTGTCCGCACCGGAGGTCGAGTAGCCGTCTTCTTCCTTGACCTCGACGGATTCAAGGGGGTCAATGACACCCTCGGTCACGCCGCGGGGGATCAGGTCCTGATGGCCACAGCCTCGGGCCTCCGGTCGGTGACGCGTCCCGGCGACACCATCGCGCGGGTCGGCGGCGACGAGTTCGTCGTGCTGGTAGAGGAGCCTCATGGGACGGACGATGCCGCGGCCTACGGTGAGCGCTTGCGCGGTTCCGTGAGCCGACCGGTCGAGATCGGCGGCTCTCCTGTCTCGGTCGCGTGCAGCGTGGGCTGGGTGGTCTCCGGGGATCGTGCCGACGCCGCCGCCCTGCTTGTCGAAGCCGACGGTCGCATGTACGCCGACAAGGCAGCCAGGCGAGACGCGGGGGGGAGCCCGTCAGGGCCGGCTGCTGCCGCGCGGTCCGCCGTCGATGGGTCCGTCCGTCCCTGAGAGTCCCGCGCGCAGCCGCGGGGTGACTCGTCTCGGCGAGGGAAGGCGCGATGTCCACGAGGACGTGGACGTGGACGTGCACGGTCGCATGAGCAGGAATCAGGTTCCGTCGGCGCTACCGACGGGCACCTCAAGCCGGTGCTCGGCGGGGTGCCCTACGACCTGGTCGCAAAGGTGGGCAGCTTTGAGGCTCGCCAGCGGTTCGTCTCCTGCGAGGGGCGCAGCCCCGCTCGCGAGCTGACCGTCCGCGGCGCCGGGCTGCTTCTCACCGTCGACGTGTCCCACCTCGACGCCGGCACCTCCTCGGGGGAGGGCCTACCCCCGGTCGCCCTGTAGACCAGGAGGGCCCCGGACAGCACGCACAGCACCTCGAGGCCTGTGGCGACGAGATCGATGACCCCTACGGCCTCCCGACCCCCGCCTGCGATGCCGAACGGGATGCCCGCCGTGCGCGTCCAGGCCCACAGGCAGACGATCCCCAGGTTGGCCAGCACACCCAGCTCGACGACCCATCGGGTGGGCACGGCGAGCAGCACCGCGGCGTAGCCGGTCTGGGCGACGGCGAGGAACAGGAAGAACCCGCCGAGCAGGGTTGCCTCGTCGAAGTGCTGTTCGGACACGGCTGCGTGCGTCGCCGCGGCTCCGATACTGCTGGCGGCCATGACGACGACGGCGCGCGGCAGCTGCGGGGGCGGCCGATCGCTGGTGCGTCGCCACTCCCACCAGAACAGCACCGCAAACACGACGAACGGCAGCGCGAGCATCAGCAGGTGTGGAGCGTGTGTCGTCGTCGGAGCCCCTCCTCGGTGCCACCCTCATCGGTGCCGGCCTCTTCCGTGACACAGGGTGCGCTCACACGTGTCATGCACGCATCATCCGAAGTGATGGTTTTAGGCGGACGTCTTGGTGGAGGCTCCGAAGCAGGGAATGCTTCCGGCAGGGCGCACCCGCGCGCCGCGAGGTGAGGTCATCATGAGCTGGCGCATCGGTGCCGCCGCGAACCTGGTGACAATGGTGGCCTACCTGGCCATCGTCGCGGCCATCATCGTGCCGCTGATCCGCGAGAAGCAGGTCAAGGCCAACCGGCTCGGCACGGCCACGGCTCTGATCTTCTTCACCTGCGCCGTCGTGCACGGCGGGCACGCCGCTCACGCGCTGCTCCCGGAGTTCGGGCTGGCGATGACGAGCGGACTCGGCATGCGGCAGGCATTCGACCCCGCGACCGTGGTCTGGGACGTCTTCACCGCCGCTGTCGGCATCTACTACTGGACGCTCCGGAGGACCTACGGCGCGCTGATGAGCGGTGCCAAGCTGTTCGAGGACCTGCGGGAGCGGCAGCGGCAGGCCCTCGAGATCAACGACGGGATCGTGCAGGGCCTCGCCACCGCGAAGCTGGCGCTCGAGCTGGACCAGACCTCGGTC
>JBKJQQ010000135.1:0-4274 GCA_046593875.1 Mycobacteriales bacterium
GAGGTCCAGGTCCATGGCGCCCTGCATGAGCTCGCCCAGCTCCTGGCGCTGCTGCGGGGTGAGGGAGTCCATCAGCCGCTGCTGGGCGGCGGCGCGGTGGGCGAGGTCGTCGACGAGCTCCTCGAGCGTCTCCGGTTGCGACGGGAAGAACTCCCCGTGCCTGCCCATGAAGTCGTCGAACTGCTCCTGGGTGTGCTCGCCGCGGGCGTCGGCGTCGAGCATCGCGTTGAGGTCGCTGAGCATATCCTTGACCGCCTGCATCGCGGCCGGGTCGGCGTTCTCGAGCGCCGCCTTCATCCCCTTGAACTGGCTGTCCAGCACCTCGCGGCGCAGCAGGTCGTCGATCTGCTCGTAGGCCTGCCGGGCCTCGTCGCTGCGCCAGTCGTACGGCTTGAGCGCCTGCACGGCGCGGGCCGTCTCCGTCGGCAGCGTGTCCAGCTCGAGCTCGCGCAGCCGGGCCTCGTCCGAGGGGTCGGGGAACAGCTCGCGCCGCTCGGCCTCCAAGGCCTGCTCGAGCAGCGCGCGCACCTCCTGCAGCGTGCCGTCCAGCTGGCCCTTCTGCCGGGCCTGCCGCTGCTGCTTGGCCACCTGCCGGCGCAGGTCGTCCAGCCCCCGCAGGCCGTCGGCGCCGCGGCGCAGGAGGTCGCGCAGGGCCTGCCGGGCGCTGGCGCCGGAAAGGACCGCCTCGCCGATCTCGTCCAGGGCGGCAGCGACGTCGTAAGGCGGCTCGAGCGGGTCACGGCCGCCGGCCCAGGCGCCGTACCGGTAGGTCACCTCCGGCCGGCGCGGGCGTTGAGGTAGCGGGACAGGGCCTGCAGCGCGAAGGCGATCGCCAGGACCAGCAGCGCGGCGGCGCGGGGCAGCCACACCCCGGTCAGCAGCCGTAGCGGGATGAGCGTGAAGGCGATCGCCAGCCCGATCTGGAGCAGGCCGGCGCAGACCGCCTGCACCCGGCCGGTCAGGGCGAAGTCGTAGAGGAACGGCAGCCGGGACAGCCGGTTGATCCGTGCCCGCTCGGCCTTGCGCGCGGCCTTGTCGAAGACCGGCTTGCCGGGGACGGGCCGCTCAGGGGTGGTATCAGCCACGTTCGTCCCGGCTCTCCAGGAAGGCCTGGTAGGCCAGGCGCCGACGCAGCCGGTTGGCCGCCATGACGGGGGCCATCAGCGGCCGGACGACCAGGACCAGCACGAGCAGCATCCCGGGCAGAAGCAGCCAGGGCGGGCCGCCGACGGCGGTGACGACGTAGCCGAGGACGAAGAAGGACAGCAGCGTGGCGGCGGCCGCCAGCAGGACGCGGCGGCGCAGCGCAACCGGATCGGGAGCGTCGGGCTGCACGCTCACCCGCCGTAGACGGTCCGGCCGCCGACCTCGTCCTTGGCCAGCCGGCGGTTCAGGTGCAGGCCCTCCAGCGCCAGCTCGAGGGCGGCGGCGGCCAGCCCGGGCGACTCGGCCTCGATGCCCAGCCGGGACAGGATCGCTGCGAGGCCCGGGACCGGTCCGAGGCCGGCCAGCAGGTCGGCGGCGGGCACGAGGTCGCCGGTCTCGACGGTGGCGCCCTCCTCGAAGCGGCTCTGCAGGCCGGTGAGGTCGGTGCCGGCGAGCCGGGCCCGGAAGACGTCCGCGGTGGCCTTGCGGAGCAGGTGCGCGAGGACCTCGAGCTCACGGCCCTCCTCGGCCGCCTCGAACTCGACCTTCCCGCGGGCGGCGGCCACGACTGAGGGCAGGTCGCAGACCCGCGCCACGGCGTGCGCCTCACCCGTGACGGCGGCTCGTCGTACGGCCGAGGCGGCGACGGTCTCGGCCGCCGCGACGGCGAAGCGCGCGCTGACGCCGGAGCGCTGGTCGACCTGCGGCGACTCGCGGACCAGCCGGGTCCAGCGGGCCACGATCTCGAGCAGGTGGTCGGGGACCGTGACGTCGCTGCCCGGCCAGGACAGCTGCGCCTCCTGGGCGATGAGCGCGATCTCGTCGGCCAGCTCGACGGGGTAGTGGGTGCGGACCTCGGCGCCGAAGCGGTCCTTGAGCGGGGTGATGATGCGGCCGCGGTTGGTGTAGTCCTCGGGGTTGGCGCTGGCGACCAGGAGCAGGTCCAGGGGCAGGCGCAGCGTGTAGCCGCGTACCTGGATGTCGCGCTCCTCCAGGACGTTGAGCAGCGCGACCTGGATCCGCTCGGCCAGGTCGGGCAGCTCGTTGACGCTGAAGATGCCGCGGTTGGTGCGCGGCACGAGGCCGTAGTGGACGGTCTCGGGGTCGCCGAGCGTGCGCCCCTCGGCCACCTTGATCGGGTCGACGTCGCCGATCAGGTCGCCGACGGAGGTGTCCGGCGTCGCGAGCTTCTCGCCGTAGCGGTCGCTGCGGTGCTTCCACGTCACGGGGGCGTCGTCGCCGTGCTGGGCCACGATCCGCTTGCCCTCGGGGCTGATCGGCGCGTACGGGTGCTCGTTCAGCTCCGAGCCCGCGAGCACCGGCGTCCACTCGTCGAGCAGGCCGACCAGGGTGCGGATCAGCCGGGTCTTGCCCTGGCCGCGCTCGCCGAGCAGGACCAGGTCGTGGCCGGCGAGCAGCGCCCGCTCGACCTGCGGCAGCACCGTCTCGTCGAAGCCCAGGATGCCGGGGAAGGCCGTCTCGCCGGCGGCGAGCCGGGCCAGCAGGTTGTCGCGGATCTCGGCCTTGACGCTCTTGTGGGCGTGTCCGTCCGCACGCAGCTGGCCGACGGTGGTGGGGTCAGGGCTGGTCACCGCTCGACAGTACGGCCGGTGCCGCTCACCCGCACAGGTCGCGGATCAGCACCCGCTGCCACTCGACCTCGTCGTCGGGTCCGGCGTCCACGGCCTCCGACGGCGCCGTCGGCAGGGCCACCCGCAGGACCCCGCCGTCGCGCCCCGCCGACGCCCGCACGACGAGCGGGTAGCGGTCCTGCGGCACCTTCGGGCAGGCCGACAGCCGGTAGGTCAGGAGCACCTCGATGACGTCGCCGGGGGCGACGTCGAACTCCGGCACCGGCCCGGGGCCCTCGCCGGCGGCCATGTAGCGGGTGGGCTCGCCGGACACGACGACGTCCTTCAGCTCCAGGCCGGGCAGCTCGGCGGACAGGTCCTGCACGCGCAGGGCGACGCCGCCGGTGTTCTGCAGCTGGAAGCCGGCCACGGCGACCCGGCCCTCGCGCGTCGCGTAGCTGTAGCCGTTGGGCAGCGCCGTCAGCTCCGCGTCCGCAGGCAGCGGCCCGCCGCGGGCCACCGCCAGGGACTGGCCGGCGCCGAGGAGGACCAGGGCGATGACGACGGGGACGGGACGGAGGTGGCGCACCTCCGGTGTTCGTGCGCGGGGCAGGACAGGATGGGGTCATGGCGCGCTTCGGGGACGGACTGGCAGTGGGCGGCGACCTGCGCGCCGCGGCGGAGCAGGCGACGACGCAGGCGCTGGAGACGCTCGGCGGGCGCGTGCCGGACCTGCTCTGCGTGTTCGCGACCGGCCAGCCCGACGAGGTGGAGGAGGCGTTCCTGCGGGCGGTGCAGGTGTCGGCGGCGGCCTGCGCGATCGGCTGCAGCGCGGGCGGGGTCATCGGCGGCGGTCGCGGCATCGAGGGCCAGCCGGCGGTCAGCGTCTTCGCGGCGGTGCTGCCCGAGGTGCGCGTGCGCAGCTTCCACCTGGAGGTCATGCGGGCCGAGGCGGGGGCGGCGGTGGTCGGGATGCCCGAGCACGAGGCCGGCGAGGTCGCCGTGCTGCTGGCCGACCCGTACAGCTTCCCGGCGGACGGCTTCGTCTCGCAGGCCAACGTCGCGCTGCCGGGGCTCCCGGTCGTCGGCGGACTGGCCTCGGGCGTCCTGGGCGCCGGCGGCACCCGGCTGCTCGTCGACGGCCGCGTGGTCGACCGCGGCGCCGTCGGCGTGCTGCTGCGGGGGGCGGGGGTGCGCACCATCGTCAGCCAGGGCTGCCGCCCGGTCGGTCCGGCGATGACCGTGACGGCGGCCAAGGGCAACGTCGTCCTCGAGCTGGCGGGGGTGCCGGCGCTGACCCGCGTCGAGCAGGTGCTGGCCGAGCTGCCGCCGGGCGACCAGGCGCTGGCGAGCAACGGGCTGCAGCTCGGCATCGCCATGGACGAGTACACCGAGGACCACGACTTCCTCGTGCGGGCCATCCTGGGCTCGGACCGCGAGACCGGCAGCATCGTGGTCGGCGACCTGATCGAGGTCGGCTGCACCGTCCGGCTGCAGGTCCGCGACGCCGACGCCGCGGACGCCGACCTGCGCGCCCTGCTGGCCGGCTACCGCCGC
>JBKJQQ010000157.1:0-5245 GCA_046593875.1 Mycobacteriales bacterium
GACCGGGTTGTCCAGGCCGGGGGCGCAGGTCGCGCCGGGCGGGACGACGCCGCCGCCGCGCTCGTCGGTGACGAGCATGTACTTGCCGCCGAGGGCCGGGTCGTTCTCGTGGCTCACCGCGACGCCCTGGTCAGAGCGCACGACCAGGTTGGTGTTGCAGTCGGTCGTGGTCGGGCTCGGGCAGGCGCGACCGGGGTGGTTGACGGTCGTGATGATCCTCGCGCCCAGCACGGCGGGCTTGCCGGCGTCCTCGTACCCCTGCAGCGAGTCGGGCGTGCCCGGGTTCGCCGACGTGATGCCCTCCGGCCGCAGCGCGCAGTCGGTGACCTTCGCGGCCGAAGCGGTGGCGTCGACGACCTTGCACGGCAGGGGCTTGCCCCTCGGTGTACCGGTGGCGTCGAACACGTCCTTGACGTCGATGATGAAGCTGGCGTTCAGGCCGGCGCAGTTGAGGCGGTTCGGCGACGCGGTGATGTCGTGGCAGGTGGCCGGCTCGGCGAGCTTGCCGTCCGGGAGCATCTTGGACGACACCTCGTCGGCGTAGTCGAGCCGGTAGACCACCGGCTTGCACGCGGCGCGCTTCTGCTCGAGCGTCTTGCCGGCCAGCCCCATGCAGGACCGCACGTCGACGATGTCGACCCAGGTGATCGCCGCGAAGTTCGCCTGGTTGTTGTAGAAGATGCCGGGCCGGATCGGGTCGGCAGTGACGGTGTGCGACAGGCCGTTGAAGCGCAGGAGACCGATCTCGCGCGGCTCGAAGCCCTCCTTGCCGAGGTCGGACACGTCGATGATCTCGGTGCCGCCACCCGGGGTGTCGTGGCAGCGGCCGGTGGCGTCCGTCGTGTCGAGCAGGAGCTCGGTCTCCACCAGCGGGACGGCCTGGACGTCGTGCTGGAGGCCGGTGGCCGAGGAGTTGGCCTGGCAGCGGGACGAGCCGTGGTCGGCGACGACCTTCGGGTCGATCTTGCCGGCCGCGTCGGTCAGCTGCACGATGCGCTGCCCCACGAAGGCGGGGGTCCCGCTGGGCGCCTGACCGAGCGTGCCGGCCGAGACGTACTGGATGCCCTTCTTGGTGAAGAACTCCAGGTCGGTCCCCTGCATCGGGCCGAGGTTCTCGATGAACTCCCACTTGCCCTCACCGCCGGTCAGCGCGGGCGAGCCCGGCTGAGGGATCACCGGGCTCAGCAGGGTGTTCGGGTTCGTGTGGTCCGCCCACGCCGCCGAGCCCGGCGCGACGAGCGCGAGACAGGCGGTGGTCAGGGCGGCGATGACGCGCGGGCGGCGATGCACGGCGATCTCCTCAGGTGTCGGGATGTGACTGTGTACGACGTTCAGGACCGATCCCCTGCCGCGACGCCCTAGGTTGCCGCAGGTGGACGACTCACTCCTCCCGGTGACCCCGTGGCTGCTGGCGGCGGTGTCGACCGTTCTCGTCGTCGCGCTGAGCATCCCACCCGGTGGCCCCCGTACGCCCGACCACCGCGCCGGACCGTCGCCGCTGGCCGGCCTCGTCGCCGCCGTCCTGGCCCTGGTGCTGGCCGTGCTCGCCGTCGTCGCGGCGCGCACGGGCCCCCCGTCGGAGCTGGACAACCCCGTGCCGGCCCTGGTCGTCGGTCTCGGCTGGCCGCTGCTGCTGCTCGTGCCCGGTCTGCTCGGGCTGGCCCGGCCGCGGCGTCACGCGGCCCAGGAGAGCTCCGACGTGCGCCCCGCCGTCCTCCCGGCTCTGGCCGTCGTGGCGTTCCTGACCCTGCCGCTCCTGCCCACGCGGCCGGTCGCCGTGGGCACCGCGGTCGCGGCCTACGCACTGGCCGTCGTCGTCGGGGTCGTGGCCTTCGGGCGCCAGGTGGTCGCCGCGCGCTTCGAGGTGCTCGGCCTGCTCGGCCGCTGGGCCCGGGTCGGCCGCGCCCTCCCCCGCTGGGCGCCACCGCGCGGCGCCCTGGCCGTGCTGGCGGTGGTCCTCGGCGGGGCGTGGTTCGAGCGATACGAGCGCGCGACCGCCTGGACCGATCGCATCCCCGGCGCCGGCACGACCGCGGTCGGCCTCCTCGCGGCCCTCGCCCTGGCCGGGCTGGCAGCGGCGGCGCTGCACCGTGGCACCCGCAGCGTCCCGGGCACGGCTGCGGCCGTCCTGCTCCCCCTGGCGCTGACGACCGCGGCCGCCGGCGTCCTGCGGCGGGCGCTCATCAGCGTTCAGCTGCTGCTCGACCAGGCCGACGGCCCGCGCGTGGTCGACCCCGACCCGTTCGGCATCGCCGTCGGGCAGGGGACAGCCGTCGCGCTGGTCGTCCTCGGCGGCGGCCTGGCCGGTGCGGTCCTCGCCCGGCGGATGGGTCCGGAGACCGCCCGCCTGCCCGGCCTCGGGGTGCTGCTGCTCCTGACCGGCGTGTCGGCCTGGGTCGTCCTTCAGCCCTGACGGGCCTTGCGCAGCTCGCCGATCAGGGCGTCGCCGAGCGACCGGGTCTCGCGCCGGTTGAGCTCGGCGCCGGCGACCGCCCCGGCCAGGAAGGGCGCCATCGTCGAGACGTTGCGGCCGAGCCGGCGGGCCAGCCGGCGGCGCAGCTGCTGGCGGGCCGCCGCTCCCAGCACGACGCCGAGCGCAGGGATGCCCGAGGCGTGATCGACGCCGCGCTTGGCGGCCCACGCGCCGACGTAGGCCGCGGCCACCTGCGACGTCGTGCCCCGCGGCGCCCGGCCGTAGACGACGTGCAGCTCGGCGACGAGCTTGAGCTCGATCGCCACGACGGCCAGCGTCTCGGCGGTGAGCTGCACCGGCGCGGCCAGCAGGGTCGGCGGGGCGGCGTGCTGGACCGCCGCCATCGCTCCGCCCGCGGCGCCCACTCCCGCGGTCGCCAGCATCGCCGAGCGGACCAGCACCGCCGCGAGCTCGTCGCCGGACAGCCCGCCGTGGTGGCTGCGCAACGTCAGCAGGTCGCGCACGGGGACGTGCGGGGCCACCTCGTCGACAAGGTCGGCAAGCCAGCGGCCGGACAGCGCAGCGCGCGCTCCCGCCGCCCGGAAGCGCCCGGCCAACAGCCCGGTCAGCCGGGCGAGCAGCCGCCCGCGGTCCCGGGCGTCGAGGTCCCGCTCGGACAGCCGGCCGACGAGCTCGCCGACCTCCTCGCGCGGGACCAGCTCTCCACTCACGTGCTTACGCGCACTCCTTGCAGATCAGCCGGCCACCCTCGTCGGAGTCGAGCTGGCTGCGGTGGTGCACCAGGAAGCAGCTGCTGCAGGTGAACTCGTCGCTCTGCTTCGGCAGCACGCGGACGGTGAGCTCCTCGCCGGACAGGTCCGCACCCGGCAGCTCGATCGCCTCGTTGAGGTCGGTCTCGTCGACGTCGACGCTGCTGGACTGCGCCTCGGCGCGGCGGGCCTTGAGCTCCTCGAGGCTGTCCTCGGGCTCGTCGGCGTCGGAGCGACGCGGCTGGTCGTAGTCGGTGGCCATGCGCAAGGGCTCCTTCGTCGTGTTCCGGCGCGTGCACAACGCACGGAGAGCCGCTTCTGTGCCCGGCACGCCGGGGGGACCGGCGGGGCTGGGCGAGCGCCGAGGGTAGCGGTCCCTCCTGCGCGGATCCCGCCTGGCCCGCGTGATGTCGGCGACACCTCAGGACGCGGGCGTCATCCGTCCGAAGCGCCAGAACTCCGCGGTCGCGTCGACCTCGTCGCCCGGCTCGGTCCAGCGGTGGTTGTAGCCCTTCAGCACCCGGATGGTGATGTCGCTGCCGGGGGCCGCCGCCTCGATCGTCGGGACCGCGCGCAGGAAGGCCTGCAGCCGCTCGGAGTACTCCTCGCCGTCGTACGGCACGGCGGTGTCCTTCTCGCCGTGCAGGTGCAGGGCCTTGATCCTCCCCCGGCAGCGCGGGATTTCCAGCGTGCCGCTCATGACGCCGACGGTGTCGACGAGGTCCGGGCGGGCGCAGCCGAAGCGGTAGGCCATCATGCCGCCGTTGCTGAACCCGACGACCGAGATGCGGCTGGCCCCGCGGGCCTTCAGGTCGTTGACCACCTCGGTGAGGAACGCCACGTCGTCGACCCCCTGCACGACGGCCTCGCCGCAGCAGAGCCCCGCGTTGAAGGAGCGGCGGGCGCCGATGGGGTAGGCCACAAGAACGCCGTCGCGGTCGGCCAGCCCGCTGAAGCCGGTGCTCTCGGCCTCGGTCGCCGGGTCGGACAGCAGGCCGTGCAGCACGATCATGGCCGGCCGGCCCTCGGCCAGTCGTGGCGCGCGACGCAGCAGCGGCGGCACGTGCAGGACGTACGCCCGGCCGCTGGACAGCACGATGCGGCTGTCGGTGCCCTCGGTGACGGGGTCGAGCGCGCCGGCCAGCGGGGCGAGCGCGCCGACGCCGAGCACCAGCCCGGCCAGCGTGGCCAGGACGACGGCGGACCGGGACCAGCCGGACCACCGCGCCACCGTCCACCCCCGCTGCCTCGTCGGCCTGCATCGTCCCACGGGGTCAGGCCTGCGCGTAGGCCCCGAACAGCAGCCCGGTCAGCTCCTCGACCAGCTCCTCGCGAGTGCAGGAGCCCGACTCCAGCCACCAGTCGCCGGCGGCCTGCACCATGCCGACGATCCCGTGCGCCCACGCGTGCGCGCGCACGGGCGGCGCGCTCAGCTCGGCGGCGATCCCCTCGGCCAGCAGCGTGGACAGCCGCCGGGTGAAGGTGCGGACCTGCGACTGCGCGGACGCCGCCTCGTCGCTGTGGACCAGGAAGCGGTAGACCTGCGGCTCCTGCTCGATCGCGAGCAGGTACGCCCCGACGGTCCGCTCGACCCGGTCGCGCCGGGTGCGGCCCGCCTCGAGAGCGGCCTGCAGGTCGCCCAGCAGCCGACCGGTGTAGCGGTCGGCCAGGGCGGCGTACAGCCCGCTCTTGTCCCCGAAGTGCCGGTAGAGGATCGGCTTGGTGATGCCGGCCTCGGCCGCGATGGTCGCCATCGACGCCGCCGGCCCGTCCCTGCGGACGATGCGGTCGGCGGCGTCGAGCAGCTCCTCCCGACGGACGGCCCGGTCCCGGATCGGGACCGCTGCGCTCACGGGCTCGTGCTTGCTGACCCGTTCGCTGCGCTCACGGGCTGGTGACACGACCCGTTCGCTGCGCTCACGGGATCTGGTGCCCGGAGATCGCGCGGCTGATGATCAGGCGCTGGATCTCGCTGGTGCCCTCGAAGATCGTGTAGATCTTGGCGTCGCGGTGCCAGCGCTCGACGGGGTACTCGCGGGTGTAGCCGTTGCCGCCCAGGATC
>JBKJQQ010000216.1:0-8248 GCA_046593875.1 Mycobacteriales bacterium
GAGGTGCAGGGCTTCGGCCGCCAGCGGGGCCACACCGAGGTCTACCGCGGCGCGGAGTACACCGTGTCGTTCGTGCCGAAGCTGCGCGTCGAGGTGCTCGTGGACGACGCCGACGCCGCCCGGGTCATCGACACGATCGTCGCCGCGGCGAGCACCGGCTCGATCGGTGACGGCAAGGTCTGGTCCACCGTGGTCGACGAGGTGGTGCGCGTGCGCACCGGCGAGCGCGGGGCCGAGGCGCTCTGACCGGACTGGAGCAGGGCCGGGCCGCGCTGCTGGCTTCCCGTGTCACGGGGCAGGCGCTGCGCTCCGGAATGGTCGAGCTGTACGACCGCGAGCTCGCCGCCCTGCTCGGCGATCCAGGACCCGGCGTGGCGCTGGTCGCGGTCGGCGGGCTCGGCCGTGAGGAGGTGGCCCCTGGCAGCGATCTCGACCTGGTCCTGGTGCACGCCGGCCGCTCGGACGTCGCCGCCGTCGCCGACGCCGTCTGGTACCCGCTCTGGGACTCCGGCGTCTCGCTGGACCACTCCGTCCGCACCGTCGACGAGGCGCTCGCCGTCGCGGCCGGCGACCTCAAGGCCGCGCTCGGCCTGCTCGACGCCCGGCACGTCGCCGGCGACCCGGCGTTGTCCGCCGACCTCCTGACCCGGACCCGCGCGGCCTGGCGGGCCGGTGCGACCAAGCGGCTGCCCGAGCTGCGCGAGGCCGTGCTCGAAAGAGCCAGGTCTGATGGCGAAGTCGCCTTCCTGCTCGAGCCGGACCTCAAGAGCGCCCGCGGCGGCCTGCGCGACGTGCACGCCCTGCAGGCGGTGGCGGCGGCCCAGGTCGCCGACCCGCCGGGGGCCGAGGTCCGCGCGGCGCTGGAGGTGCTGCTCGACGTCCGCGGCGAGCTGCACCGGCGGACCGTCGGGGGCGGTCGGCGGGTGGTCGACCGGCTGCTGTTGCAGGAGCAGGACGCCGTGGCCTCGGCGCTGTCCTACGCCGACGCCGACGCGCTGATGGCCGCCGTCTCGGGCGCGGGCCGGACGATCGCCTACGCCTCGGACACGACCTGGCGCCGGATCCGCCCGCCGGCCAAGCGCCGGCTGCTCGGCCGGCGTGCCGCCCCGCCGCCCCGCCGCCCGCTGGCCGACGACGTGGTCGAGGCGGACGGCGAGGTGGTGCTCGCGCGCGGGGCGACCCCGGAGACCGACTCCGCCCTGGTGCTGCGGGTCGCGGCGGCTGCGGCGAGGGCCGACCTGCCGATCGCCCCGCACACCCTGGCCCGGCTCGCGAGCGAGTGCCCGCCGCTGCCGGTCCCGTGGCCGCGACCGGCGCTGGACGCGCTGGTGCAGCTTCTCGCGGCCGGACCGCCGTGCGTCGCCGTCCTGGAGGCGCTCGACCAGGCCGGTCTGCTCGTCCGGCTGCTGCCCGAGTGGGAGTCGGTGCGCAGCAAGCCGCAGCGCAACAGCTACCACCGCTTCACCGTCGACCGGCACCTCGTCGAAGCCGCCGCGGCGGCCGCGGCCCTGACCCGACGCGTGGCCCGCCCGGACCTGCTGCTGCTCGGGGCCCTGCTGCACGACATCGGCAAGGGCCTGCCCGGCGACCACACCGAGGTCGGCATGGTCGTCGTCGCCGAGCTGGCCCCGCGGCTCGGCCTCCCGCCGCAGGACGTCGACGTCCTGGTCGCGATGGTCGAGCACCACCTGCTGCTGCCCGACGTCGCCACCCGGCGCGACCTGGCCGACCCCGCGACCGCGCAGGCTGTGGCCGACGCGGTCGGCTCGGCGCAGGTGCTGGAGCTGCTGCACGCCCTCACCGAGGCCGACTCCGCCGCCACCGGACCGGCGGCCTGGTCGTCCTGGAAGGGCGGGCTGGTCGCCGACCTCGTCCGCCGGACCCAGGCCCTGCTCGACGGCGACCCGCCGCCCGCTCCGGCGCCACTGGCCGACTGGCAGGAGGAGCTCGTCGCCGCAGGCGGACCCGTCCTGGCGGCGCGCGACGAAGAGGTCACCGTCGTCGCCCCGGACGCGCCCGGGCTGCTCTCGCTGGCCGCCGGCGTGCTGGCCCTGCACCGGCTCGACGTGCGCTCGGCGTCGGTCTTCTCGCGGGACGCGACCGCCGTGACGGTCTTCCGGGTGGAGCCGCGCTTCGGGGCGCTGCCGGACTGGGCGGTCGTGCAGAGCGACCTGCGCCGCGCCCTGGCCGGCGACCTCGACCTGCCGGCGGTGCTGGCCTCCCGTGAGGCGGCGTACGCCCCCCGGACCGGTCTGCCGGTGGCGGCCCCGGAGGTCCGGCTGCTCGACGACGCCTCCGCCGCGGCGACCGTCGTCGAGGTGCGCGCCGCCGACGCCCTCGGCGTGCTGCACCGGATCACCGGAGCGCTGGCCGGCGCGGGGCTGGACCTGCGGACCGCCCACATCTCCACCCTGGGCGCCGATGTCGTGGACGCGTTCTACGTCGTCGGCCCCGATGGCGGGAAGCTTGCCGACCCCGTCCTGCGGGCAAGGGTCCAGGACGAGGTGCTGGCCGCACTGCGCTGATCGGCCGGTTCGCCGGGCCTCCGGGGCGTTCGGGTGCGACACTGGACCCAGCCTGTCCCGGTCGCGCTGGCTCCTGGGCCCCGCAGCGCTCGACCCCGAGGACGTGCCATGACACCCGCACAGCCTTCTCCCGCCGTCTGCCTGGTGGGGACCGCCCCGCCGCGCCGCTGCGGTATCGCCACCTTCACCGGCGACCTGGGCGGCGCGATCACCGCGCTCCAGCCGGAGACGCCGGCCGTGCAGGTCGCGCTCACCGACGTGGGCGGCGCCTACGCCTACGGCCCCGAGGTCGTCTTCGAGGTGCAGGCGCCGCAGCGCAGTGACTACCGCACCGCCGCCGGCTTCCTCAACACCGCTGCCGTGGACGTGGTCTGCGTGCAGCACGAGTTCGGCATCTTCGGCGGGCCGGCCGGCCGGCACGTCGACGAGCTGTTGGACCACCTGCAGGTGCCGATCGTGACGACGCTGCACACGGTGCTGGCGCACCCCTCGGCCGAGCAGCGCGCCGCGACCCGTCGCGTCGCGGACCGC
Organism: Mycobacteriales bacterium; assembly: GCA_046593875.1. GTDB lineage: Bacteria > Actinomycetota > Actinomycetes > Mycobacteriales > SCTD01 > SCTD01. The sequence goes on from JBKJQQ010000216.1 coordinate 3,057, forward strand.
TCCGACGTCCTGGTGGTGCTGGCGGACCGGGCCGTCGAGCTGCTCGTCGAGGGCTGCGGTATCGACCCGGCGAAGGTGCGCGTGATCCCGCACGGCGTGCCCGCCGCCCCCGAGCTGGATCAGGACGCGGCCAAGGCCTCGCTCGGGCTGTCCGGCCGCACCGTCCTGCTCACCTTCGGCCTGCTCGGCCCGGACAAGGGCATCGAGGTGGTCCTCGCGGCGCTGCCCGACCTGGTCGCTGCCGACCCGGCGCTGCTCTACGTCGTCCTGGGCGCGACCCACCCGCACGTCCTGCGCGACCACGGCGACGTCTACCGCGACAGCCTCGTCGCCCAGGTCTGCGCGCTCGGGCTCGAGGACAACGTGCTGCTCGTCGACCGCTACGCCGAGCTCGAGGAGCTCTGCCGCTACCTGGCCGCCAGCGACGTCTACGTGACGCCGTACCACTCGACCGAGCAGATCGTCTCCGGCACGCTGGCCTACGCGGTCGGCATGGGCTGTGCCGTCGTCTCGACCCCCTACCCCTACGCGACGGAGCTGCTCGGCGGCGGCCGCGGCGTGCTGTTCCCCTTCGCCGACAGTGCCGCGCTCGTCGGAGCCCTGGCGAGCCTGCTGGCCGACGAGCCCGCCCGCCGCGCCATGCAGGAGCGCGCCCGCGACCACGGCCGCACGATGACCTGGCCGGCTGTCGCCGCTGCCTACCGGCAGCTGTTCGCCGAGGTGGTCGCGCAGCACGAGCGCACGCCGATCGCCTGGACCGAGACCGCCCTGCCTGCAGCCCGCTTCGACTTCCTGGAGGCCCTGTCCGATGACGTGGGCGTCTTCCAGCACGCGCAGCACGGGGTGCCCAGCCGCGCCCACGGCTACTGCACGGACGACGTCAGCCGCGCGCTGCTCGTCGCGGTCGAGGGCACGGCGGTGCTCGATGACGCGACGGCGCGCGGGCTGGTGCCGCGCTACCTCAGCTTCCTGCTCGACGCCCAGCGGCCCGACGGCAGCTTCGACAACCTCATGGGCTTCGACCGGCGCTTCGTCCCGGACACGGACAGCGAGGACACCCTCGGCCAGACCCTGTGGGGGCTCGGCGTCACGACCTCCCTCAGCCCGCAGGAGGGCTGGCGGCTGCTGGCCACCGAGCTGTTCGAGAAGGCGCTGCCGCACGCCGCGGACCTGCAGGCCACCAAGGCGATGTCCTACGCCGCGCTCGGGCTGCATGCCTACCTCGAGCGCTACCCCGGTGCGCTGGCCGCCCGCCGGATGCTGACGCTTCTGACCGGTCGCCTGCTGGACCGGCTGGCGGTCTGCCGCCGCGACGGCTGGCCGTGGATCGACGACGCCTACACCTACGCGAACGCTGCCGTGCCCGAGGCGCTGCTGCGGGCGGGCATCGCCCTGGACCGCCCCGACCTCACGCGCACGGGCCTGCAGCTGCTCGATGCGCTGCTGCTCGCGACGTGGAGCCCCGCCGGCTTCGACTTCCCCGGCAACGAGGGGTGGTTCACCCGGGAGGGCGTGCGTGCCGGCTACGGCCAGCAGCCGATCGAGGCCGGCCTCACCGCGCGCGCCTGCATGCTCGCGCACGTGATCAGCGGCGATGCCACCTACCTGGCCCGGGCACGCGACTCCGTCGCGTGGCTGCTCGGCCGCAACCGGCTCGGGCTGGCGCTCTACGACGCCGAGACCGGCTGCTGCGCAGACGGTCTGGACCGGCACGGCGTCAGCAGCAACAGCGGCGCGGAGTCGACGATCGTCGCGCTGATGGGGTTGCTCGCCCTGCCGCGCCCGGTGCAGGTCGAGCTGCGCAGCACCTCCGCCCAGGCCTGACGTGCGGGTGGGCATGCTCGCCCCCATCGCGTGGCGCGTGCCGCCCCGGCACTACGGGCCGTGGGAGCTGGTCGTCTCCCGGCTGACCGAGGGCCTGGTCGCCGCAGGGGTCGACGTGACGCTGTTCGCGTCCGGTGACTCGCTGACGGCGGCGACGCTGTCGTCGGTGGTCGCGCGGCCCTACGAGGAGGACGACTCCTACGACGTCAAGGTCGCCGAGTGCCTGCACATCTCGGCGGCGTTCGAGCGGGCGGACGAGTTCGACCTGCTGCACAACCACTTCGACTTCCTGCCGCTGACGTGGAGCCGGCTGGTGGACACCCCTCTGGTCACGACGATCCACGGCCTGTCGTCCGAGCAGATCGCCCCCGTCTACCGGCAGTACGACGACCGCGTCGCCTACGTCGCCATCAGCGAGGCGGACCGCCATCCGGACCTCACCTACGCCGCGACCGTCCACCACGGGATCCCCGTGCAGGACGTGCCTCTCGGGGCGGGGAGCAGCGACGGCACGCTCGTCTTCCTCGGGCGCATCCACCCGCACAAGGGGACCGCCGAGGCCATCGAGGTCGCGCGCCGGGCCGGCCGGCCGCTGGTCATCGCCGGGATCGTGCAGGACCAGGCGTACTTCGACGCCGAGGTGCGGCCGCACCTGGACGACGACCGGGTCCGCTACGTCGGACCGGTCGGGCCGGCCGAGCGCGATGCGCTGCTCGGCTCCGCCGATGCGCTGCTGCACCTGGTGAGCTTCGCCGAGCCGTTCGGCCTGTCGATGGTCGAGGCGATGGCCTGCGGCACGCCCGTCATCGGCACCCGCCTGGGCTCGGTGCCCGAGGTCGTGGCCGACGGCCGCACCGGCTTCGTCGTCGACGGCCTCGACGGTGCGGTCGCGGCGCTCGGCCGCCTCGACGAGCTGGAGCGGGCCGACTGCCGCGCCCACGTCCAGGAGCGGTTCAGCGTCGAGCGGATGGTCCAGGGCTACCTAGCGGTCTACGACGCGGTGATCGGCCAGCGCGGCCAGCAGCTCTGACACCGAGAAGGTCGCGAGCGCGGTGCGCTGGTCGGAGGCGCCGTAGGGCAGGACCAGGTGGTCGCCGTGCACCATCGCCCCGCACGAGTAGACGACGTTCGGCACGTAGCCGTCGCGCTCCTCGGCCTCCGCCTGCAGGATCGGGTAGGGCAGGTCCGCGACGATCCGCTCCGGGTGCGCGAGGTCGAGCAGCAGCGCCCCGAGCCGGTAGGTACGCATCGGCCCGACGCCGTGCGTCAGCACCAGCCAGCCCGCCTCGGTCTCGATCGGGGAGCCGCAGTTGCCCATCTGGACCGCCTCCCACGGCTGCTGCGCGCGCCGCAGCAGCACCGACGGCTCGGCCCACGTCCGCGGCTCGGAGGACCGGAGCAGATGCAGGTTCTCGCGGTCCGGCCGCGACAGCGCGACGTACTGACCGTCGATCTTGCGGGGGAACAGCGCCATCCCCTTGTTCTGCGCGCTGCTGCCGGCCAGCGTGGAGATCTCGAAGGAGGTGAAGTCGTTGGTCTCGATCAGCTGCGGCAGGATCTCGAAGCCGTTGAACGCGGTGTACGTCGCGTAGTAGGTGGTCGAGCCGTCCTTCTCGGTGAAGCGCACGAAGCGGGCGTCCTCCATGCCGCGGCTCTCGAACGGCCCCTCCGGCCAGATCAGCCGCTCGGACAGCGCGCTGGCCGGGTCGAAGGACAGCAGGTAGTTCGACGCGGCGAGCCAGCTCATCAGGTCGGCGCTCTGCTGGGTCACGGCACGCGGCAGCTCGTCCAGGACGCGGAGCGCCTGCTCCAGCTCGGAGCTGCCGAAGTGGCGAGGAAGCTTGTCGAGCACGCGCGCGGTCAGCCCGACGTCGGCGCCGAGCTCGCCGAGCTTGTCGGCGAAGTGCCGCCGCTCGTAGACCGCCTGCCGCCGCTCGCCGGACTCGGCCCGCTGGCCGATGCCGTCGAGCACGACCTCGCCTGCGGCGTCGACGATCCCGCTGCGGAAGGTGATCGAGCTGATGTGCCCCTCGCCGATGGCCCGTTGCGACAGCACGAAGCGGCAGGCACCGTCCGGCACGCCGGTCTGGTCCGGCGCACGCACCATCGACGGGTTGGTCAGCGCCGCCGCCTGGAAGGCGTGCTCCTGCGTCAGGTAGGCACCGACCAGGCTGCGCCGAGCGTCGTCGGCGTCGCCCAGGTGCTCGGCCACGCGCTCGGCGTTGCGGGTGAGCATCGCGTCCAGGTCGCGGTGCCGCTCGCCGAAGCGTGCGCGTACGTCGGCCATCTCGGTCTCGACCTGCGTGTCGGTCAGTCGCAGGACGCTCTGCACCAGCCGCTCGAGGCGGCTCGGCCCCTCGGTCGACGGGTCGTCGCCCGGGATGTGGGGGCGCCCGATGACGCGGCGCGGGTCGGGGGTCAGGACGACGTCGGTGCGGCGCGCGACCGGGCGCGGGGCAGTCACTCCACCAGCGCCGTCGTCCGAGCCGGCAGCAGGCAGAGCCGCTCGACGGCGGGCTCGCCCGTCCAGTCCCAGGCCGCGACCTGGTCGGCGCTGCGGCGGCCGGTCATCGCGCGGAACAGCTCGAAGCGGTCGGCGGTGACGCCGCTGGTGGGCTCGGCCGCGCCGCAGGTGGTCGCCCCCGCGGGCGTGGTCAGGACGACCGCCCCCTCGCCGTAGCCGTCGCGCAGCATCCCGAGCACGGTCGTCGCCCAGGTCCAGCCGACGTCGACGCCCTCGCTGTCGCGCTCGCCCGGCAGCTCGAGCGCGCCGCGCAGGTCGTGCTCGTGCGTGGTCAGGTCGAAGACGACCTGGGCGGCCTGCATCGTGTCGGCCTCCAGCAGCGCCGCGCCGATCGGTGCCGCCTCCCACTCGGCCAGCAGGTCGTCGCGCGAGGCGTCCTTGCGCGCCTCGACCTGCGCGGCCGTCCACGGGTCGCTGCCCGCGCCCTCGATGCGGCCGGCCGAGACGTCGACGGCCACCCCGGTCACGTGCGCGAGCAGGTCGTGCACCGTCCAGTCCGGGCAGGCGGGGACCTGTCGCGCGAGCTGCTCCGGGTCGGCCTGCCCGAGAAGGGCGGTCATGCGGGTGCGCACGGCGTCGTACGCCGTCGCGCTGTCGCTGTTGGGGGTCATGCGGCGTGTCTACGCCATGCACGTCCGCGGCTAGGCTGGGTCGGTGTTCGACACCCTGAGCGACCGCCTGGACAAGGTCTTCTCGAGCCTGCGCGGCAAGGGCCGGCTGTCCGACGCCGACATCGACGCCACCGCGCGCGAGATCCGCATCGCACTGCTCGAGGCCGACGTCGCCCTGCCGGTGGTCAAGGAGTTCGTCGCGGCGGTGAAGGAACGGGCGCGCGGCGAGGAGG
>JBKJQQ010000027.1:0-5759 GCA_046593875.1 Mycobacteriales bacterium
GCGCGGGCGGGGTCTGCCAGCAGCTCACCGAGCCGCGTGGCGAGGTCGCGCTCGAACGCCGCCGGGTCGGTCTCGTCGTAGTGCACGAGCAGGCCGGTGCGCCCGTCGTCGACCACCTCGGGGATGCCGCCGACGTCGCTCGCGACGACCGCGGTGCCGCACGCCATCGCCTCGAGGTTGACGATGCCCAGCGGCTCGTAGACCGACGGGCAGACGAAGACGGTCGCGTGCGAGAGCAGCTGCGCCACCTGGTCCTTGGGCAGCATCTCGCTGATGAGGACGACGCCGGGCCGGGCGGCTTGCAGCTCGCGGACGAGATCCGCTGTCTCCGCGGCGATCTCGGGAGTGTCCGGCGCACCGGCGCACAGCACCAGCTGGCCGGGCAGGTCCTTGGCCGCGCGCAGCAGGTGGGCCAGCCCCTTCTGCCGCGTGATGCGCCCGACGAACAGCGCGTACGGCACGGACGGGTCGACGCCGTGCCGCTCCAGCACGTCGGTCGCCGTCACCGGCGTGTAGGCGGCCGCGTCGATGCCGTTGTAGACCACGTGCACCCGCGCCGGGTCGAGCTCGGGATAGCTGGCCAGCACGTCGCGCGCCATCCCCTGGCTGACGGCGATGACGGCATCGGCGGCGAGCACGGCGGTCTTCTCGGCCCAGCTGCTGACGGCGTAGCCGCCGCCGAGCTGCTCGGCCTTCCACGGACGGTGCGGCTCGAGCGAGTGCGTCGTGACGACGTGCGGGATCCCGTGCAGCAGCGCGGACAGGTGGCCGGCGAGGTCGGCGTACCAGGTGTGGCTGTGCACGACGTCGCAGCCGGCCGTCGCCGCGGCGATGCGCAGGTCGGTGCTCAGCACCTGGAGCGCGGCGTTGGCGCTGCTCAGCTGCGGGTCGGGGTCGTGCGCGGTGGCACCGTCGGCCGTACCGCCGAAGGAGTGCACGTCGACGTCCGCGCCGGCGGCCCGCAGCGCGCGGACCAGATACTCGACGTGGACGCCCGCGCCGCCGTAGACCTGCTCGGGCCACTCGCGTGTCAGGACGCCGATCCGCATGAGCCGGACGCTAGTGGGACAGACTCCCGGCATGCGCTCGCCTCGGGTCCTCGGGATCGTCCTCGCCGGTGGCGCGGGCAAGCGGCTGGCGCCGCTGACGGATGACCGGGCCAAGCCGGCGGTGCCCTTCGGGGGCATCTACCGGCTGGTCGACTTCGTGCTGTCCAACCTCGTGAACGCCGGCTACCTGCGGATCGTCGTGCTGACGCAGTACAAGTCGCACTCGCTCGACCGGCACATCACCACCACCTGGCGCATGTCCACGCTGCTCGGCAACTACATCACCCCGGTGCCGGCCCAGCAGCGGCTCGGGCCGCAGTGGTTCCGCGGCTCCGCCGACGCGATCCACCAGTCGCTGAACCTGGTCTACGACGAGGAGCCGGAGCACGTCGTCGTCTTCGGCGCCGACCACGTCTACCGGATGGACCCGCGGCAGATGGTCGAGCAGCACATCGCCTCCGGGGCGGGGGTGACCGTCGCCGGTATCCGCGTACCCCGGTCCGAGGCGCACGGCTTCGGCGTCATCCAGACCGAGCCGGACGGCCGGCGGATCAAGGCGTTCCTCGAGAAGCCGAAGGACCCGCCCGGGCTGCCGGACGACCCGGACACGGTCTACGCCTCGATGGGCAACTACGTCTTCTCGACCGAGGCACTGCTCGACGCGGTCAAGGTCGACGCGGGCGACGAGGGCTCCGTGCACGACATGGGCGGCAACATCATCCCGATGATGGTCGAGCGCGGGGACGCTCAGGTCTACGACTTCTCGGACAACGAGGTCCCCGGCGTGACCGACCGCGACCGGGGCTACTGGCGCGACGTCGGGACGCTGGACAGCTACTACGACGCGCACATGGACCTGGTGTCGATCCACCCGGTGTTCAACCTCTACAACCGGCAGTGGCCGATCCTCACGACCTCGCCGGCGCTGCCGCCCGCGAAGTTCGTCTTCGAGGAGGAGGGCCGCATCGGCCAAGCCGTCGACTCGCTGGTCTCGCAGGGCGTGATCGTGTCGGGCGGGCGGGTGCGCCGGTCCATCGTGTCGCCGAACGTGCGGGTGCACAGCGGTTCGTCGGTGGAGGGGTCGGTGCTGCTGCACAGCGTGGACGTCGGGCGCGGGGCCGTCGTGCGCAACGCGATCCTGGACAAGAACGTCGTCGTGTGGCCGGGCGCGTCCGTCGGCGTGGACCCGGTGCGCGACCGCGAGCGCGGCTTCACGGTCACCGACAGCGGGATCGTGGTCGTCGGCAAGGGCCAGCAGGTCGTCGTCTGACGTGTTGCCCTCCAGCGCGGAGGAACGGACGGCCGGGGGTCGGGTCAGGGGGTCAGGTCCACCTCGAGGGTGACGTCGATGTTGCCGCGGGTGGCGCGGCTGTAGGGGCAGACCTGGTGCGCGTCGTGCATGAGCTTCTCGCCTGCTGCGGCGTCCAGGGTCGGCAGCGACCCGACGAGGGTGACCGCGAGCCCGAAGCCCTGGTCGTCCAGGCCCAGTCCGACGCGCGCCGTGATGGCCGAGCCCGTCACGTCGACCTTCTGCTGACCGGCCAACCGCTTCAGCGCGCTGTGGAAGCAGGCCGCGTAGCCGGCCGCGAACAGCTGCTCGGGGTTGGTGTGGTCGCCGCCGGGCCCGCCCAGGTCCTTGGGCAGCGTGAGCGACAGGTCGAGCACGCCGTCGTCGCTGACGACCTCGCCCTCGCGCCCTCCGCGGGCGGTGGCGACGGCGGTGTAGAGCAGGTCCACGAGATCCTCCAGATGACGGGTGCGGCACGATCTCACGCGGCCCTGACGCGGCCCGGCCTACGGTCGACGTCATGCGCCGCCCCCTCGCCCCGCTCCTGCTGAGCCTCGCGCTGCTGTCCGCGTGCGCCTCCGACCCGTCCACGGTCGCCGAGCCCCCGCCGACCACGACGCCGAGCACGACGCCGAGCACGACGCCGAGCACGACGTCCGGTGCAGGCGCCACCGCTCTCCCCGGCTTGGAGGAGGCCACCGAGGAGCTGAGCCGGTCGCACGAGGACGGCCCGCTGGAGTACGACACGGTGCCGCCGCTGGGCGGGACGCACAACCCGCGCTGGCTGGCCTGCGACGTCTACGACGAGCCGGTGCCGGACGAGTTCGCGGTGCACTCGCTCGAGCACGGCGCGGTGTGGTTCGCCCACGACCCGGACCTGCCGCAGGAGCAGCGGGCGCAGCTGGCAGAGCTCGCGAAGCGCAAGGCGGAGTACGTCCTGGTCTCCCCGGTCGAGGGGCTCGACGCCCCGATCGTCGCCGCGGCCTGGGGGCTGTCGCTCGAGGTGGAGGACGCGGGCGACGAGCGGCTCAGGACGTTCCTCGAGCTGTACGCAGGAGGTGGCCAGGGCGGCGAGCCCGGGGCGCCGTGCAAGGCGAACGGCGTGACGCCGCGCGAGGCCCGCGGGCTGCTCGGCGAGACCGGGACCAGCGCTTAGGCGGGCTGGCGAAGCCGCGCGGTCAGCGTCGACGGGTCCATCTGCACCGGCTCGGTCTTGCGGATCCAGCGGGCCAGCGTCGAGGCGAGCCGCACCGGCTCGGTGAGGTGCGGGAAGTGGCCGCTCTGCTCGAAGACCTCGAGCGTCGTGCCGGGCACGGTCGCCGCGAGGTCCTCGCCGTGCGCCACCGGGATGATGGCGTCCTTGCGACCCCACACGACGAACAGCGGCAGGTCGGCGGCGAGGTAGAGCCGGTCGCGGGCGTCGACCCGCTGGCCGGCCGGGTCCAGGACGCTGCGGGCGGTGTGCACGAAGGCCTCCCGGGTGCCTCGGTCGCCGAGCGAGCCGAACCCGACCAGGCACTCCGCCAGTCCGGCCGGCAGCGTCACGCGGGCCTTGCCCAGCAGGGCGCCGACGCGACCGGCGGCCGAGCGGACGTACGAGCCGGCCAGCAGCGGCAGGACGAGATCGGCGCCCGGCAGCGTGGCTGCGCGCAGGAAGACCGACACCTCGCGGCCCAGGCCACCGGAGCAGACCAGCGCGAGGCGCTCCACCCGCTCGGGGAACTGGTAGGCGAACTGCAGCGCGATGCCGCCGCCCAGGGAGTGGCCGACCAGCGAGACGCGGTCGTGGCCGAGGGCGGCGAGCAGGTCGCGGATGCCGCAGGCGTGTGCGCCGAGCGAGTAGTCGCCGCGAGGCTTGGCCGACAGGCCGTGGCCGAGCAGGTCGGGGGCGAGGACGTGGCAGGTCTCGCCGAGCTCGGCCATCACCCGCTCCCACTGGGAGGCGCGCGAGGCGATCCCGTGCACGAGGACCACGACGGGGCCTCCGGAGTCGGCGCCGGACTCGGCGTAGGCCACGGCGTTGCCGTGGACGGGGATCTCGGACCAGGTGACGTCAGCCATGCGCACCAGGGTGCTTGCAACTGTGATGCAGTGCAAGGTCCCGGCAGTGTGAGAGGCGTCGCGCTTGACAGGTCCGGGGTCGGGCGCGACTGTTACCCGCGGTAACACCCCCAGGACCCAGGAGTGCGCATGACCGGCTTCACCCTCGAGCTCACCGAGGACCAGATCACCCTGCAGAAGTGGCTGCACGAGTTCGCCGAGAACGTCATCCGCCCGGCCGCGTCGGAGTGGGACGAGCGCGAGGAGACGCCCTGGCCGATCATCCAGGAGGCCGCGAAGGCCGGCATCTACTCGCTGGACTTCTTCGCCAGCAGCTGGGGTGACGAGTCCGGCATCAGCCTCCCCATCACGATGGAGGAGCTGTTCTGGGGTGACGCGGGCATCGGCCTGTCGATCGTCGGGACGACGCTCGGCGTCGCCGGGATCCTCTCCAACGGCACGCTCGACCAGATCGGCGAATGGGTTCCGCAGTGCTTCGGCACCGAGACCGACGTCAAGCTCGCCGCCCTGGCGGTCTCCGAGCCCAACGCCGGCTCGGACGTGTCGAGCATGAAGACCACGGCCGTCTACGACGAGGCCAAGGACCAGTGGACGCTCAACGGCGTCAAGACCTGGATCACCAACGGCGGCATCGCCGACGTGCACGTCGTGGTCGCGGCGGTGGACCCGGCGCTCAAGGCCCGCGGCCAGGCGTCGTTCGTCATCGGCCCGGAGTTCAAGGGCAAGGGCCTGTCGCAGGGCCAGAAGTTCAAGAAGCACGGCATCCGCGCCAGCCACACCAGCGAGGTCATCCTCGACAACCTGGTCGTGCCGGGCAGCGCCCTGCTGGGCGAGAAGAGCAAGCTCGACGAGCGCCTGGCCCGGGCCCGCGAGCGTGCCGCGGCGCTGGCCCGCGGCGAGAAGGTGCAGAGCTCGCGCGCCAAGGGCGGCCAGGCGGCGATGGCGACCTTCGAGGCCTCCCGCCCCGCGGTCGGCGCGCAGGCCGTCGGCATCGCCCGCGCGGCCTACGAGTACGCGCTGGAGTACGCCAAGACCCGCGAGCAGTTCGGTCGCCCGATCGTGGAGAACCAGGGCATCGCCTTCATGCTCGCCGACATGAAGACCAAGCTCGACGCGAGCCGACTGCTCGTCTGGCGTGCGGCGTGGATGGGCAAGAACAACATCCCGTTCACCTCCGGCGAGGGCTCGATGAGCAAGCTGTTCGCGGGGGAGACCGCGGTCGAGGTGACCGAGAAGGCCATCCAGATCCTGGGCGGCAACGGCTACACCCGCGAGTACCCCGTCGAGCGCTGGCACCGCGACGCCAAGATCTACACGATCTTCGAGGGCACCAGCGAGATCCAGCGCCTGATCATCAGCCG
>JBKJQQ010000092.1:0-25524 GCA_046593875.1 Mycobacteriales bacterium
TCTGCGGGGCGCCGGTCCAGCGGGCGAACGTGCCGGGGGCGTCGGCCGCCGGCGGGGCGGAGCCGGTGATGGCCTCGCCGGTGTTGGTCGGCGCGGTGGCACCGCTGCTCAGGAACATCGCGCTGCCCGGCTTGACCTGCTCGCCGGCGCCGACCAGGGCGTTGCCGCCGGACAGCTGCAGCGTCGTCGCGCGGCCGACCGGGTAGGACGGCGCCGAGGCGTACGCGGCGGTGGCCGCCTTCAGCGCGGCGGCCTTGTCCGTCGGGTCGGCCGGCGGGGTGTAGGCGTAGTCGCGGAAGTAGCGGACCTGCGGGCCGAGGTCGACCGGGGCGTCCTTGAGCCAGCGGGCCATCCAGTCGGTGATGATCCGGCCCTGGACGGTGTCGGTCAGGTCGGCCGAGCCCGGTTCGAGCGTGCCGGTGTCGAGCTCACCCGGGACGGGGTTGCCCTGGGTGTGGCCCCAGGACTGCCAGACCATGCGGACGGTGTTGCCCTGCTTGCGCAGCTGCTCGTAGTTGGCCACGCCCTCGGCGATGTTGAACAGCGAGTCCTTCTGGCCCTGCGCGATGAGCACCGGGATCTTGACCTTCGGGGCGTAGTAGCCGACCGACACGTCCTTGACCTTCTGCAGCGTCGCCGCGGACGGGAAGCCCAGGGTGGCCTGCTCGGCGACCGCCTGGCAGATCCACATCGGGTAGCCGCCGCAGGTGCCGGGGGTGTTGGCCGGGTTGGTCACGGGCGTCGCGACGCCGAGCCCGAAGAACAGCGCCTGCCAGCCCTCCTTCCAGACACCCGGGGTCTCGCTGCGGACGTCGGTGCCGGTGCCGCCGGCGTTGTTCGGCGACAGCGAGTAGCCCAGGTCGTTCCAGGTGTAGGTCGGTGCGAGGACGTCCATGCGCGGGTCGACGCTGGCGATGGCGAACTGGATCTGGCCGCCGTACGAGCCGCCGACCATCCCGACGCGCGGGTCGTTGGCGTGCGGCTTGCCGTCCGAGCCCTTGGCGTCCAGGCGGACGAGCCCGGCGATGTCGAACGGCTGGCCGGCCTTGGTGGCGATGCCCTTGGCGCCGCCCAGGAAGCTCACCAGCTGCGAGCCGGCCTGGCCGTCGAACGTCGGCTCGTCGACGAAGATGTCGCAGCCGCTGCCGCCGAAGCCCAGTCCGGAGTAGGACAGCGTGACGTAGCCCTGCTCGGCGAAGCGGGCGGCGTAGGCGCCGTTGCCGTTCGGGCCGGTGCCGCTCTTGTTGCCGCCGAAGCCGTTGGTCGACAGGACCGCACCCGGGGCCGGCTTGCCCGGCACGACACCAGCGGGCACCCGCAGGTCGCCGACGATGCTGCAGGTGCGGGGCGCGTCGGGCGCGCCGATCTGGACGGTGAAGACCAGCGGAGTCGTGGTGAACGCGGGCGCGCTCTGGGCGGACACCGGTGCGGTGACAGCACCCGCGCCGACGAAGGCGGCGCAGACGGTTGCGGCCACCGGGACGGTGAGACGACGGGCGAGCCGGGTCATGGGGACTCCTGGGTCAGGCGTTGCGGGGGTGTTGCGTCTGCTCTACTTCGACGCCACGGGCTCCCGGACCTGTGTGCCCGGGCTCACGCGTGACGCATCCCACTCCGGCCGGACGGCTTGCCGGCGTACATCGACGCGTCCGCCGCGCGCAGCAGCGCGGTGTGGCTGACGAGGGACTGCAGGGACAGGGCTGCTCCCCCTCGGACGCGACCGGTCTAGGCGGGGGCTGAACCACTCGGAAGGAGGACGCCCGGGTTGAGCGTGCCCTTCGGGTCGAGCGCGTCCTTGATCGCGCGCATCGCGGCGATCTCGGTGGCGCTGCGCGACAGCTGGAGCCAGGCGACCTTGGCGCGGCCGACGCCGTGCTCGCTGCTGATCGACCCGTGGAGCTCGGCAACCACCCGCAGCACGGCGTCCGTGACCTGCTCACCCAGCTCGCCCGCGTCCAGGACGTTGACGTGCAGGTTGCCCTCGTTGACGTGGCCGAAGACGACCAGCCGAGCGTCCGGGACCACGGCAGCCACCGTCGGGGCCAGGCGCTCGACCAGGGTCGGCAGCGACCTCAGCGGCACCGAGACGTCGAGCTTCACCGGGACGCCCTCGGCGTTGATGGCCTCGGTGTGCTGCTCGCGGTAGGCCCACAGCGCCCGCTGGCCGGCGGCGTCGCTGGCGACCCGGGCGTCGAGCAGTCCGTCCGCCTCGCCGACCGCCTCGACCAGCGCGTCGGTCGGGTCGGTGCGGTCGGCACACTCCAGCAGCAGGTAGGCCGGGTGCTCGACCTCGAACGGCGCGGGCAGCCCGGAGTGCTTGCGCACCAGGGCGATCCCGTCGGCGAAGACGAGCTCGGCGCCGGACAGCGACGGCAGCCGGTCGCGCAGGCCAGGCAGCAGGTCGACCGCGGCCTGCGTGGACTCGAGGGCCAGCAGCGCGACGCAGCGGGCGGTCGCCCGCGGGACGAGCTTGAGGCGCACCTGCGTGACGACGCCGAGGGTGCCCTCGCTGCCGGCGAGCAGCGACACCAGGTCGTAGCCGGTGCCGTCCTTGAGCAGGCCGGCCAGTCGGCTGACGATCGACCCGTCCGCGAGGACCGCCTCCGCGCCGAGCAGCTGCGCGCGCATCGAGCCGTAGCGCAGGACGCGGATGCCGCCGGCGTTGGTCGCCACCAGCCCGCCGACGGTGGCGCTGTCGCGGGCGGCCAGGTCGACGCCGAAGTCCAGGCCCGCCGCGCGGGCGTGCGCCTGCAGCGCCGCGAGCGTGACGCCGGCACCGACCGTGACCTGCGCCGCCTGCACGTCGACCTCGCCGAGCTCGTCGAGGCGGGTCAGCGACAGCAGCACCTCGCCGCCGGCGGGGATGCCGCCGCCGACCAGCCCGGTGTTGCCGCCCTGCACCACGACCGGGGCGCCCGCGGCGTGGCACGCGGCCAGGACCGCGGCCACCTCCGACGTCGTCCGCGGCCGCACGACGCAGCCCGCGCGACCGGCGAAGCGGCCGGTCCAGTCGCGCTCGTACGACGCGGTGAGGTCAGCGTCGGTCAGCACGTGCTCGGCGCCGACGGCGGCGCGCAGCTGCTCGATCGGCAGCGTCACGAGAGGACGCGCAGCCGCACGGTCTCGGGCAGCGCCCGCAGCGCCCCCGCGAGGGGGGCGACCTCGGCGGCGCCGACGTCGGTCACCACGTAGCCGTAGGAGCCGGACGTCGCGAGCAGCTGGCCCTCGATGTTGATGCCGTGCTCGGCGAGCAGCGAGGTCACGGTCGCCAGCACGCCCGGGGTGTTGAGGTGCAGGTGCAGCAGGCGGGTCCCGGCGGCGCGGGGCAGCGCGACCTGCGGGAGGTTGACCGACAGCGCCGTGGTGCCGTCAGCGGCGTAGTCGCGCAGCTTGCCGGCGACGAAGTGCCCGATGTCCTGCTGGGCCTCCTCGGTCGAACCCCCCACGTGCGGCGTGAGGATGACGTTGGGCAGCCCGCGCAGCTCGGAGACGAACTCCTCGCCCTTGGCCTTGGGCTCCACCGGGAACACGTCCACGGCCGCGCCCGCGATGTGCCCGCTCTCGACGTGCTTGCGCAGGGCCGCGTGATCGACGACGAAGCCGCGGGACAGGTTGAGGAAGATGCTGCCCGGGCGCATCCGGGCGAACTGCTCCTCGCCGAACAGGCTGTCGTTGGACACCCGACCGTCGACGTGCAGCGTGACGACGTCGCTCTCGGCGAGCAGCTCGTCGAGGGTGCCGCAGCGGCGGGCGTTGCCCAGCGCGAGCTTGTCGGTCGTGTCGAAGAACAGCACGGACATGCCGAGCGCCTCGGCGAGCACCGACAGCTGGCTGCCGATGTTGCCGTAGCCGACGATGCCGAGCCGCCGGCCGCGCACCTCGTGGCTGCCGACCGCGGACTTGTCCCAGCGGCCGGCGTGCATGTCGGCGTTCTTCTCGGTGAGCCTGCGCGTGAGCGCGATGATCTCCGACAGCGCGAGCTCGACGACGCTGCGCGTGTTGCTGAAGGGCGCGTTGAACACGGCCACACCGCGCTGGGCGGCCGCGGCCAGGTCGATCTGGTTGGTCCCGATGCAGAACGCACCGATGGCCAGCAGGTCGGGGGCGGCGTCGAGCACCTGCGCCGTGACGGTCGTGTTGGAGCGGAGGCCCAGCACGCGGACTCCGGCGAGCCGCTCGGCGAGCTCGTCGGTGCCGAGGGCGCGGTCGAGGCGGTCCACGTCGTAGCCGGCGTCCTTGAGGGTCCACGCCGCGTCGGAGTGGATGTTCTCCAGGAGCAGGGCCCGCTCGGGGGTGGACACGTCGCTCCAGGGGCTCGGTCGGTGCGGGGGTCGGACCGCTCAGGCTACCGGCGGCGGCGACAGTCGTCCGGGCGAGCGAGCGCCTCCCGACATGACGGTCATCACCCGAGATGTCGACACCGCGCACAGCGGTACAGAGTCGTACGCCGCGCGCCGAGGGAACAGTCATGCGGGTAGGGAAGGCGGACGGCCTGCGCGCCGGGCTGCCCGGACCCCGCTCGACCCACTACCCGCGCTGCGTGTCGGCCTCGACGCTGGCCGAGGCGTGCGAGGGGCTGGCCGAAGAGCTGCACGAGCAGTACGACCTGCCGAGCATCTACCTGCTGGTGGACGGCCGGCTCCGGTGCCAGGCGGCGCGCGGCTACTTCCAGGTCGTCGACGGCTTCACCCCGGGGACCGGCGTCATCGGCCGCGTCGTCGCCCACGGCGTGCCCGTCGTCATCCACGACGTCCGTCACGACCCGTCCTTCATCGCGGCCGTGCCCGGCCTGCGCGCCGAGGCCTCGGTCCCGGTACGCGTGCACGGCGTGACGGTCGGCGCCGTCAACGTGGAGTCGACCTCGTCCCTGCCCGAGGACGTCGCCGACCGGCTCACCGGTGCCGCCGACCTGCTCGGCGCCACCATCGAGCGCCTCGGTGGCATGCCATCCGTGCCGCTGGCCCAGCGGCTCGCGCGCATCGCGGTCGGGCTCACCTCGCTGACCGACGCGAACGAGATCCGCGTCGGCGCGGTGACAGGCGCGCTGCAGGTGTCCGGCATGAGCAGCGCCGCCCTGTCCGAAGGCGACGCCGACGGCCAGTGGGCCGTCGTCGCCGCCGAGGGGCCGCTCGCGCACACCCTCTCCACGTGGACCGACGAGGACCACCGCATCATCGCGGGCTGGGTCGACGCCGGGACCTCCTCGCACTTCCCCGGCGGCGTGGACGTTCCGGCGGGGTACGAGTTCCTGCTGCGGTCCGGCGTGCGGGCCCTGTCCGTGCAGCCGCTGGTGGCGGGTGGCCGCGTCACGGGCCTGCTCACGACCGCCGACTGGCACCCGGTCCCGCACGACCCGACGATCGGCGCGGCGCTCGAGCTGCTCGCCGCGCAGACCGCCGCCTCGCTGTCCAACGCCGTCGCCCTGGCCCAGCTCAGCCGCCGGGCGGCGGAGGACCCGCTGACCGGGCTGCTGAACGCCGCGTCCTTCGCCGACGACCTGGAGGCGGCGACGGCCGGCACCGTCTGCGTGCTCGTGGACATCGACCACTTCAAGCAGGTCAACGACACGTTCGGCCACGTCGCGGGCGACCGGCTGCTCTGCGCCCTGGCCGACGAGCTGACCTCGCACCTGCGCGACGGAGCGCGGCTCTACCGGGTCGGCGGCGACGAGCTGGCCGTCCTGCTGCACGCCGACGAGAGCGCCGCGCACCGCGTCGCGCAGCGCCTGGTCGACTCCGCGCGACGCGTGCGCACCACCGTGTCCATCGGCGTCGCGCACATCGGCAGCGGCAGCCCGCAGTTCGCTCGCCTGCGTGCCGATCGTGCGATGTACGAGGCGAAGTCGCGCGGCCGTGACCAGTACGTCGTCGCCGACTGAGCCCGCGGGCTACCGCAGCGCGTAGTTCTGCGTCGCCGTCTGACCGGAGGTGACCGAGACGGTCGCGGTCTTGCTCGTCCGGCTCGGGGCCGACGCCGTGCAGGAGTAGGTGCCGACCGGGGCGGACGCGATCGTGTAACGGCCATCGGTGCCCGTGGTCGCACTGCCACCCTGACCGCAGCTGACCGTCGCGCCGTTGATCGGGCTGGCGTTCTTGCCCGAGGTGGTGACCGTCCCGGCGATGGTGCCCGTGCCGGTCGCCGGTGGCGTGGTCGTGCCGCCGCCCCCGCCGCCGAGAGCGGCAGCGAGGTTCACGACACCGATGCTGTTGCAGCCGCCGGAGCCCTGCGCCGTGCTCTTCAACGTGGCGCGGGTCTGGGCGGCCGTCAGCCCCTTCTCCGACATGAGCATGGCGGCCACACCGGACACGTGCGGCGTGGCCATCGAGGTGCCGCTGATGACGCCGTAGGAGTTGCCCGGGAAGGTCGACCAGACGTCCTCGCCCGGGGCGGCGATCTCCACGTCGTTGTTGCAGTTGCTGAAGCTCGAGCGCCTGCCGGCCTGGTCGATGGAGGCCACCGACATGACGTCCGGGTGGAAGGCCGGGAAGTTGGCGGTCGCGTCACCGTCGTTGCCGGCCGCCGCGATGAGCAGCGTGCCGCGGGCGTAGGCATCGGTCAGCACCCGGGTGAGCGCGTCGTCCTTCGGCCCGCCGATGCTCATGCTGATGATCGGGACCCGCTTGACGCGGCTCAGGTAGTCGATGCCCGCGACGATGTCGGCGTAGAAGCCGGTGCCCGCGCCGTTGAGGCCCTTGAAGACCGCCAGCGGAGCGTTCGGCGCGACACCCGCGACGCCGACGCCGTTGTTCGTCAGCGCCGCAACGGTGCCGGCCACGTGCGTGCCGTGCAGGTTGTCGTCGGAGCAGGTGCCCTCGACGATCACGCCGGTGGCGGCGTTGGCCGTGGCGCAGACCGCGGTGCGGCCCAGCAGGTCGACGTGGCTGCGGTCGATGCCGGTGTCCAGGATGCCGGTGAGCGTCCCGCCGCTGGACTCGATGCCGTTCGGGAAGGCGGCCACCCAGCCCTCGGGGGCGTCGACGTCGGCGTCGGCGACGCCGCGCACGAACGAGCCCGTCACCGGCTGCGCGGTGTTGTGCAGGCCCCACTGGTCCTCGTAGAGCGTGTCGTTGCTGAGCAGACCGACCGCGTGGTTGAAGTCGGTGTAGACGACGTTGGGGTTGCGCTCGTAGCGCGCCGCCACCTCGACCGGGTCCTGGCCGTCGCGCAGCTTCACCACGTCGAGGTCGAGGCTTTCGATGGTGTTCTCGACCCGGGTGCCCTCCTGGGCGTGCGCCGCGCGACGGGCCTCGCCGGGTGCGCCCGGGTCGAAGGCGACCAGCAGTCGCGTCTGGTCGTAGGCGCCGGCCGGGCGCTCCGGCCCGGCGGTGCCGGGGCCGGCAGCCAGGGACGGGGTGGCGGTCAGGCCGAGGCAGAGCAGGGCGGCGAGCAGGCCGGTGCGACGGGAGGGCAGGGCGGACCGGGACATGCGCGAACTCCTGGGATCGGGGGCGGCTTGCCCCCTTCGTCCCACGACTTGTCGGCTTTGTCCAGGCCCCTCAGGCGGCCGGGATGACCACGACGACGCCGGTGCGGCCCTCGGACGCGAGCGTGCCGCGCTCGAACTGCTGTCGCTGCCCCGGGGGCAGTCCCAGCCGCTTGAAGGGCGACTCGCGCTCGATCTGGACGTCGGCGATCGGGTAGCCGAGGCTGCCCGTCTCCGCGCCGAGCTGCACGTAGCGCTCATGGATCGCGCCGGCCACGGCGTGCGCGCCCGTGGTCGCGCTCCACGAGATCCGGCCGCGCTGGAACAGCCCGTAGCGGCCCCGGCCGTCGCCGACCAGCGTGTCGCCGCCGGTCGGGTAGCCGAGGTGGCCGCCCTCGGCGCCGGACGAGGTGTAGGCGACGGCGATCGGACCGCGGGTCTCCCACGCGCCGGTCGCCGGCGACCAGGAGATGCGGCCGTTCTCGAAGCGCTGGGCACTGCCCTGGGTCAGCCGCAGCGGGGCGGTGACCGGGAAGCCCAGGGGGCCGGCCTCGGCGAACAGCGCGGTGTAGTGGTCCGCGATCGGCCCGACGGTCTCGCGCGCTCCGGTTGCGGCCTTGAAGGAGATGCGGCCGCGCTGGTAGCGCTGCGCCCGGCCGTCCGCCGCGACGAGCTCGCCGTAGACCGAGGCACCGAGCACCGAGCCGTTCTCCCCGAGGGAGATGTAGTGCGCGGTGATGGGCGTGTAGGCCTGCGGCAGCCGGTCGCTGTTGTGGTCGACGGTCCGGTTGTCGGTCGCCGGCGCGGTCGAGCACGCCTCGAACCTCCACGGCGGGGTGCAGCTCACGACGCGGCAGTGCACGCCGCCGACCTGGCGCACGTCCTGGTTGCACTGGCCGTAGCGGAAGGCGTTGCAGCAGACCTTGCGCTGGTCGCAGGTGCCGGCCAGACCGCTCTGGCAGGAGCAGGACCAGCAGCTCGGCGCGCAGATGCCGGACCGTGATCCGGGGGTGGAGCACGTGGCGCAGGTCGCGTTGCAGTCGATGATGTAGCGGGCCCGGCCGCCGCACAGCGAGGCCCCGTCGGACTTCCACCAGCCCGCCGCGATCGACCCCTCCGGGCAGGCGTTGACGCCGTCGTTGATGGTGGCGCAGAAGACGGTCCAGCCGCTGGTGGCGCCGGAGCCGGGACCGCAGACGGCCGCGTAGGCGGTGCCGGGCTTGAAGACGTAGCCCTTGGGGTCGACGGCGAGCGCTGTCCCGAGAAGGCCTGCGCGCAGCAGGAACCCGCGCCGGGAGGTGCGGCCGGACAGCCACCCGGTGACGGTGTCGACGGCCCGCTGGCCGAGCGTGGAGGCCGAGACCTCGCCGACAGCTGCCAGGGCCGCACCGGTGGCGGTCATGTCAGCTCCTCCACGGTGGTGCGCAGCAGCAGCGCCGTGGCGCGCGCGGCCCCGGCAGCCCGGCGGCTGTGACTGCCGAGCACGACGAACAGGCAGAACGGCCGGCCGGCCACCTGGAAGAACCACTGCCCGCCGCTGCGTCCGGCGCGGGTGCGCTGCAGGTGCGCGGTGGAGAAGTCGCTGGGGCGCAGGACCGGCAGGCCCGAGCTGCGGAACAGCGCCTTGCCCGCGTCGGCGGCGTCGTACTCGAACAACGACAGGAAGACGTCGTCCGGGCCGAGCAGCTCGACGACGCCGCTGCCGAAGTCGCCGCGCTCGGCGGGCAACGGGATCGTCGCCGCGTGCAGCAGCAGGTTGCCGCGCAGCCCCGGGACGTTGCTCGGCTGCAGGCGGGCGCGGGCCTCCCAGCCGGTGGGCAACGCCACGCGGACGCCCGCGTGGTCGAGGTTCATGTGACGGCTCCGGCGAGCAGGGCGGCGCCGCCGAGGGCGAGCGCGGTGGTCGTGGTGCGGGCGGCGAGCGGAGCGCGGCGCTCGAGCCCGGCGGCGAGGGTGCGCAGCTCGCCGTGGGTCTCGGCCCGGCCGACCAGCAGCGCGGGCACGGCGCGGGCAGCGCCGAAGACCACGCCGAGAAGCAGGCCGCCCGCCGCCGACTGGGTCAGCAGCGCGAGCGCGAGCACCGCGACCGTCGCCGCGCTCGTGACGACCGTGACGACGCCGAGCCCGAGCTGGTAGCCGAAGCCGAGGCCGTAGACCCAGCCCCGGTAGCGGGTGAGCCAGTCCTCGTCGACCTGACGGCGTCCGATCCGCGCGCCGCGCAGGTCCGCGAGAGCGGCTGCCAGGCAGGTGATCCCGGCGAGCAGCAGCACGGGCAGGGCGGGCAGCAGGCTGCCGAGCGCACCGAGCAGGACGCCCGTCGTCGCGCCACCGAGCACGCAGCCCAGGACGTACGCCGCCAGCGTCACGGCGTAGGTGTTGCCCCTGCTCCGCTCGCCGAGCGGAGTGATGCTGGTCAGCATCGACTCACCTCAAGGGCTCCAGGTGGCGCGGATCGCGGCGAGGACCGCGAGCGGGAGTCCGACGAGGAGCAGCATCAGAGCGACGCGTCCCCGGGGTGGATGCCGGCGGCGGCCAGCGCAGCGTCGTCGCGGCCCTCGCGGGACAGCCTGCCCTTGCGGTGCGCGTCGTCGGCGTGCGCCTGCCCCATCAGCGTCGCGACGGCGGGCCAGGTCGCGGCCGAGCCCTCGCCGACGATGCGGCCGGTGCCGTCGACGTAGACGAAGTAGGGCGAGCCCGGGACGCCGAAGCCCTCCCAGGCGGTGCTGCTCGCGACCAGCGGGACGTGCCGCGGCGCGCGCTTGGCCAGCGTGCCGGCCGACTCCTCGTCGAGCGACTTGGTGACGACGACCAGCCGCGCGTCGCCCGGCACGTCGACCTGCTGCTCGGCGAAGGCCTCCCAGAACGCGCCGCAGGTCGTGCACCCCGAGGACAGGAAGGCCAGCAGCGTGTCGGTGCCGGTGGTGAGCGAGAGCGCCACGGCCTCACCCTCGAGCGTCTCGCCGGTGACGGCGTCCGCCGTCTCGGCCGTCCCCGCGCGGCGGGGCGCGCGTACGCCGTCGATCGTCACGTCGACCGGGCTGTCGGCGCGGTCCAGCTCGAGGCCGGCCCCGAGCTCGTGCAGCGCCTTGAGGATCTCGGCGTGGCTGCGCAGCAGCCCGGCGACCAGCACGGACAGCAGCAGCACCGCGACGGCGAGCGCGACGACCAGCGCGGTCACGTCGTCACCTGCAGGAGCGGCAGCAGGGCCAGGACCAGGTACGCGGTGACGGCCACGGCCGCCGTCGCGACCAGCAGCGGGACGCCTGCACCGGGCTGGGAGGACAGGAGCTCCGGCAGCGCACCGAGGGGACGTACGGCGACGGCCGCGGCGACGGCCGCGAGGCCGGCCGTGACCGCGACGTGGGTCCGGGTCGGCGGGGTGTCGGCCTTGCCGAAGCAGCCGCACGACGCCAGGACGCCGCCGCGACGCAGGGCCACGAGCACGAAGGCGGTGAAGCCGGCGTAGGACAGGGCCACCCCGAGGGCGAACGGGCGGGAGCCGGTGGCCGCGGCGAGCAGACCCAGCAGCAGCTCGACCGCTGCGCCGACGCGGACCAGCGGACCGGTCACCGGCACCCCGACCGAGCGCAGCGCGCGCACCAGCGGCTGCGGGTCGATGAGCTTCGCGCCGCCCGCGGCGACGAGGAGCGCGGCCGCGGCGAGGTACGGCCCGGCGAGGGCGTCCATGCCCGGAGGCTAGTCGAGCGAAGGCCTCACGGAGGCGGTTCTCGGACAGCCAGGACGTTCTCGACCTCGTCGGCGACCGCTGCGGCCATCGCGCTGCGGAAGCTGGCGAGCACCGCCTGGGCCGCGACCGGCTGCAGGCCCTCCACGACGGTCTGGATCCGCGGCCAGTCCTGCGCCGGCATCCCCTCGGCGACGAAGGCCGCCCAGACCGTCTCCCGGAACATCCGGACGTAGGCCACCGCGGCCCGCTCGAGCAGCTCCACGACCTCTGCCTGCGCCTCGACCAGCGCGAGCGCCGGCAGACCCAGCCGCACTCCGCGCACGCCGGCGTCGAGCAGCGGCGGGTCGAGCACCCGCAGCGCGTCCCCGTCGAGCAGCTCGACGGCGCCCATGCGGGCCAGCTGCTCGGCCACCTCGCGGGTGGCGTCGAGCTCGGCGCCGCCGACCCGGGCGGCCAGCGTCGCGAGGTCGGTCTCCTGCGGGGCGTCGGGCTGGAACGGCGCCATCAGCGCCCGGTGCAGCGCCAGCGGGCTGGCGTCGCCGGCGACCGACTTCTGCACCGCCGCCAGGGTGTAGCCCTGCGCGAGGAGGTCGCGCACCAGCGTCAGCCGCGAGACGTGCTCGCTGCCGTAGTAGCCCGTGCGTCCGACCAGTCGGGGCGGCGGGAGCAGGCCGCGCGCGGCGTACGCCCGGACGTTGCGCACCGTCATGCCGACCCGCTGCGCCAGCTGGTCGACGGTGAGGTCGCCGTCAGCGGTCAACGCGGTCCTCGCGACGGTCCCGCCAGACGATCGCGGCCAGCAGCCCGGTCACGAGCGCGGCCGGCACCACGAACGGCAGCGCGGTCACGAGCGCGTCGTGGGCCAGCAGCACGTCGTACGTCATGCCACACCCGGGCGGAGTGCGCCACCGCGTGTCGGCAGCTCCTGCTCGCGGGCCGCGATCGGACTCTCGTCGTCGAAGGTCCCCGGCGGCATCCGGCGCGACAGCCGGGCGACGCCGATCGCGAGTGCCGCGACGAGCGCCAGCGACAGGGCGAGCACCACGAGGCTGCTGCCGGCCCAGAGCCAGCCGGGCACGTCGAGGTCGCGCTCGCGCTGGAGCAGGGTGATCTCGGGGACGAAGGTGCGGGTGCTGGTCGCCTCCGCAGGGATCTCCTCGGCCTTGATGGCCTCGTCGGCCGGGAGGAAGACGGGAGTGGCGGCCAGGGTCCGGCCGTCGTGGACGCGCAGCAGCGTCTTCCAGTCGCCGTCGATCGGGACCGGCTCGGTGGAGCGGTAGGTGCCGGGGCCGGTCCGCTCGAGCTCGTCGACGACCAGACCGCCGCCCTGCCAGGCGGTCAGCTGCACCCACGCGGCGTCGTCGACGTCCGGTGCGAGGGTGACCTCGGCGTTGGCCATGCCCTCGCCGGCGGGGGTGAGGGCGACGGTGGCCTTCGCGTCCCCGGGGACGGTGGCGAGCAGGCCGTTGGTGGTCGAGACGGCCAGGACCAGGATGCTGGCGACCAGGATGCTGCGGCCGACGGCCGGGCGGGGCAGTCGGCCCTGCACGCCGAGGCTGAGCAGCGCGCCGCACAGACCGGCGGCGACGGCGACCGGCACCGTCATGAGCAGGCCCTCGACGCGCATGTCGGCGGTCCACGGCAGCGGCATCGCGACGTAGGACCAGATGGCCTCGGTGACCGAGCCGATCGTGCCGACGAGCAGTCCGCCGACGGCGCCGAAGGCGAGCGGGCTGCGCAGCAGGCTGCTCAGCGCGAGCAGCTCGATGAGCACGGCCGAGCCGAGGTAGAGCGGCAGCGACGGCGTGGGCTCACCGAGGCCCGGCCCGACGATCAGCGCGATGACGCCGCGCAGGGACAGGAAGAAGATCGCCGCACCGAGGGCGGCGCCCCGACCGCCGACGAGACGGGCGGCGACGAGGGCGAGGCCGGCGGCGCCCGCGATCATCATCGGCTGCAGGACGAGGCGGAACTGCGGGACGCCGAAGTCGTACTCCGCCTGGAACACCGACAGGCCGACGAGCATCCCGCCCAGGGCGGCGACGCGCAGGCCCCACAGCACGACGGGCTGGGCGACCCGCTTCGCGCCGGAGATCGCGGTCGCCGCGTGGCCCTCCTGCTCGAGCACGAGCTGGCCGATCAGCGACAGCCCCGCACCGGTGATGAGCATCAGATGGGTGGGGCCCCAGAGCGTGACGTCCTGGCCGAACAGCCGGTGCCACACGTCGTCGAGCGGAAAGCCGAGCAGCGCGTACATGCCGGACGCGGCGATGAGCAGGCCGCCGACCGGAGCGCGCCAGCGCTTGGTGATCTTGACCGAGGCGGGGCCCGGGTCCTCGTCGAGCGGGAGGACGACGGCGAGCATGCCGGCGGCGAAGACCAGGTAGAGCCCGACCAGGATGAAGTAGTGCGCCGGGTTGGCCAGCGGCCCCTCGTCGCGGCCGCGGCCGATGTGCAGCGAGATGTCCCAGAGCATGCCGAACAGCGCGACGATCAGGCTCAGCGCGGTCATCAGCGACGGCAGCGCGACCCAGCCGGGGCGGCCGGTACGGGCACCGGCGGCGTCCGCGAAGCGGGCGAGCGCGGTGGTGCGCCGGGTGCGGTGGGCCACGGCGAGCACGAGCAGCAGCAGCGTCACGACGCCGACGCCGGCCGTGGCCGCGAAGACCTCGCCGAGGGCGGCACCGCCGGCGGGCTTGGACTCGGAGGCGAGCAGCATGGGGTTCATGTGGACGAACGTGACATTGGTGATGTCACATGTCAAGTGGCGTGATCAGCGTCACGTCTGCCTCCCGCGCAGGGCCACCTCCAGCTCGAAGCGGGCCTGCGGGTCGTCCAGGGCGTCGCCGAACATCTCGCGCAGCCGGGTGAGCCGGTAGCCGACCGTCTGCGGGTGCACGTGCAGCGCGGCGGCCACGTGCTGACGCTCCCCGCGGTGCTGCAGCCAGGCCAGCAGCGTCTCGGCGAAGCGATCCCGGCTGCTGTCGCGCAGCTCCTGGAGCGGCGCGAGTCGGGACGTCGCCAGGGAGGCGAGCAGGTCCGGGTCGCGATGCACCACCAGCTCGGCCAGGTGCTCGTCGGCGAAGACGGGGTCGGCAGCGACCAGCCCCCGCGCGAGCAGCCCGGCCGCCTGCTGGGCCAGCCGCAGGCTGACCGGCACCGCGGCCCAGGGCCGGGCCGGGCCCACTCCTGCGCGCCAGCCGCTGAGGCTGCTGCGCAGAGCTTCTCGTGGCCGGGTCGCCGGGACGAGCGCAACGACCTCGACGCCGTACGGGGCGACCAGCGCGTCCGGTCCGAGGCGGGTGCTGAGCCCCCCGGCGCGCTCCTCCTCGACGACCAGGACGAGCACCTCGTCGGGCACGGCCCACCCGGCGGCCGCGGCCGCGGCGGCGACCGACGGCGCGTCCGCCGAGCCGCTGAGCAGCAGCGTCAGCAGCTCGCTGCGGCGGCGGTCGGACTCGCCGGCACGCCGGGACTGCTCGGCGGCGTAGCCCTCGGCGCTGACCGCGGACAGCTCGTCGATGTAGGCGAAGACCGACTCGGCCAGCGGCATGAGCAGCCCCGGGTCGATCTGGCCGGCGAGGTCGGCGAAGCGGCGGAAGGCCACCCGTGCGCCGACCCGGTAGGCGGCGAGCAGCGCCTCCAGGCTGCGGCCCTGCAGCAGCTCGCCCTTGCCGAGCGCGAGGTAGAGGCCGCGCTCGTCGGGTGCGAGCGCGGGGCTGTCGGTGCCGGGCAGGTCGAGGAAGCGGCCGAGGGCCACCTCGACGCCCAGCCGCACGCCCTGGCCGAAGCGGCCCTCGAGCGGACGGGCGTAGCTGGGGACCTCGCTCGGGATGCTGGCGATGACCTCGTCGACGACGTCGCGCAGGTACGGCCGGACGCTGTCGCCGAGGCCGGGCGGGAGGCTGGACCAGGGCGTGCTGACGGCCATGAGTGCTCCCCCGGAGACGAGGACGGAGGGTCGGACCGTACTCCAGCCGGGCCCGGCTCGTGCCCGGGCGATGACGACGGCGCCCGCGCCCCGTGCGGACCCGTCAGCTCGAGCTGGTCGTGGAGCCCTCTCGGACGACGGTGACGGGCGAGAGCGCGTGGCGTACGAGCTGGTCGCTGGTCGATCCGAGCAGCAGCCCGCGGAACCCGCCCCGCCCGCGGCTGCCCACGACCAGGTGCTCGGCGAGCTCGCTCACGGCGATCAGAACCGGCACCGTGTTGCCGTGCACCGCCAGCACGCCGGCCGGTTGCGCGCTCCCGAGCTCCTCCGCGACGAGGGCCTCCAGCCGCGACTGCGCCTCGCGCTGCCACTGCACCTCGCTCGGCGGGGTGTCCTGGTCCACAGCCGGCGACTCGCCCGTGACGAAGTTCCACACGCTCACGACGTGCAGCGGCGCACCGAGCGCCGCGGCGAGCCGCGCGGCGTAGCGGAGTGCCTCGCGCGCCGAGGGCGAGTCGTCGACGGCCACGACGAGAGCGCCGCGCAGGGTGTCCGGGAGCTCTGTCGGCGTCATGTGCCGAGTCTGTCAGAGCGCGGCGCGGCTACCCCCGTCCTGGCTGGGGTAGCCCTCGGGACGTGACGCACCCTGCCCCGGCGTGGTCGGCCGACGCCGCGCTCCCGCTCGAGGCGGCCGCACTCGGCCCGGTGCTGCGCGCTGCAGACGCCGCAGGAGCCCTCGACCTGCCGCTCCCCGGCTCCGGCCGGACCCTCGAGCGCTGGCTGGCCCTGGCCGAGCTCGCCGCCCTCGACCTCGGACTCGGCCGGCTGGCGGAGGCGCACACCGACGCGGTGGCCGTGCTCGCCGAGCTGGACGGCGACGTGCCGTCCGCCGGGCTATGGGGCCTCTGGGCTGCCGAGCCGCCGACCGGGCGGGTCACGGCCACGGCCGCCGGGAAGGCGTGGCTCCTGACCGGGACGAAGGCCTGGTGCTCGGGCGCGCTGCTGCTGGACCGGGCCCTGATCACGGCGCACGCCCCGGACGGGCGGCGGCTGTTCGCCGTCGACGTGGCAGACGTCCGGCCGGTCCCGGGGACCTGGTCGGCCGTGGGCATGGCGTCCAGCGGTTCGGTGAGCGTCGTGCTCCCGGACGTGGCGGCGGTCGCGGTCGGCGGCCCGGGCGCCTACCTGGAGCGGCCGGGCTTCTGGCACGGCGGCGCGGGGGTCGCCGCGTGCTGGTACGGCGGGATGCTCGGCGCGGCACGCGTCCTGCTCGCGGCCGTCAGGAACGGCAATCCCGACCCGCACTGCCTGGCCCACCTGGGTGCGGTCGACGGGCTCGTCGCAGGGACGGCCGCGCACCTGGCGGTCGCTGCCGCCGAGGTCGATGCCGACCCCCGTGGGTGGGACGCCCAGCTGCGGGCCGTGCGCCTCCGCGCCCGGGTCGAGGCTGCAGCCACCGAGGTGCTGGACCGCGTGGGGCGAGCACTGGGGGCCGGGCCGCTGTGCCTGGACCCGGTGCACGCGCAACGGGCCGCGGACCTGCCGGTCTACCTGCGGCAGTCGCACGCCGAGCGCGACCTGGCGGGCCTGGGCGAGCTGGCCGCAGCGGACGCGACGTGGTGACGGCGATCGAGGGGGCCGGGACGACCGAGGAGCAGTGGGGGCCCTTCCTGGTGGACCTGGCAGCCCCGGAGCTCGACCTGTCCGCCCCGCCGCCGCGCGTGGTCGTGGTCGCCCCGCACCCCGACGACGAGATCCTCGCCGTGGGGGGCCTTCTCGCTCTGCTCGCGGCGCACGGGACCGAGGTGGAGGTCGTGGCCGTGACCGACGGCGAGGCGAGCCACCCCGGCGGGTCGCTGTCGCCCGCGCAGCTGTCTCCCCTGCGGGTCGCGGAGACGCACGCGGCGCTGGCCGCCCTCGGCGTGCCCGCGTCGGTGCGCCGGCTCGGCCTGCCCGACGGTGGAGGCGACGGTCTCGAGGCGCCGGTCGTGCAGGCGCTCGCCCTCACGTCGCACGACTGGCTGCTCGGCCCCTGGCAGGGCGAGGGGCACCCGGACCACGAGGCGGTCGGACGTGCGTGCGCCCGGGCCACCGCCCGCGACGGGGCGCGACTGCTGAGCTACCTCGTCTGGACCTGGCACTGGGCGTCGCCGGCCGACCACCGCGTCCCGTGGTCCCGAGCCCGGCTGGTTCCCCTGCCTGAGCCGGTACGTGCCGCGAAAGCAGCTGCCGTGCAGGCGTTCATGACCCAGGTCCGTCCGCTCGGACCGCTGCCCACAGACGCCCCGGTGCTGCCGCCGCACGTCCTGGCCCGGTTCGCCCGACCGACCGAGCTGGTGCTGACGTGAGCCTGCCCCCGTCCTACTTCGACGAGGTCTACGCCGCTGGCGACGACCCGTGGGGCTTCACGAGCCGCTGGTACGAGCAGCGCAAGTACGCCCTGACCCTCGCGGCGCTGCCCGAAGAGCGCTACGCATCGGGGCTCGAGATCGGCTGTTCCATAGGCGTTCTCACTGCCGACCTGGCCGGTCGCTGCAAGCGGCTCGTGGCCGTCGACCCGAGCGCCGCCGCCCTGGCGCAGGCCCGGACCCGGGTGCCGGCGGGCGTGGTCCTGCAGCAGGCGGCGGTGCCCGCCGGCTGGCCCGCGGGGTCGTACGACCTGGTGGTGCTGTCCGAGGTGGCCTACTACCTCGATTCTTCCGCGCTCGAGGTGCTGCTCGCGCTGGTCGAGCGCGATCTGGCACCCGGCGGGACGGTCGTGGCCTGCCACTGGCGGCACCCGGTCGCGGACTACCCGCTGACCGGGGACCAGGTGCACGAGGCGCTCAGCAGGTGGCCGCGGCTGTCGCGGATCGAGGAGGAGGACTTCCTGCTCGACGTCCTCGTGCCCGGCGGCGGTCCGAGCGTCGCGCGGCGACAGGGCCTGCTCTGATCCGCGCCGTGGGCGTCGTGGTCCCGGCCCACGACGAGCAACAACTGCTGCCCGCCTGCCTGCGCGCCCTCGCCGTCGCGACCCGGCACCCGGCGCTGCACGGGGTCGCCGTCCACATCGTCCCCGTGCTGGACGCCTGCACCGACGACAGCGGCGAGCACGCCCCGGGGGCGATCGAGGTGGGCGCCGGCAACGTCGGCGTCGCCAGGGCCGCCGGCTTCGCCGAGGTGCTGCGGCGGGAGGCGGGTCGCCCCGCCGGCCAGGTGTGGCTCGCGACGACCGACGCCGACTCGACCGTGCCGCCGGACTGGTTGGCGTGTCAGCTCGCGCTCGCCGGCCAGGGCGCGGAGGTCGTCGCGGGGACCGTCCGCGTCGAGGACTGGTCCGAGCAGCCGGCGGCCGTGCGCGCCCGCTTCGACCGCAGCTACGGCCGCCCCTCGACCGGACACCTGCACGTGCACGGCGCGAACCTCGGGCTGTCCGCGTCGGCGTACCTGGACTCGGGCGGTGTGCCACCCCTCGCGCTGGCCGAGGACCAGTCCCTGGTCGACAGCCTGCGCGCGCGTGCTCGGCGGCTGGTCGCGACCGGCTCCATCCCGGTCATCACGAGCGGGCGACGGGTGAGCCGGGTGAGCGGCGGCTTCGCCGACCACCTGCGGACCCTGGACCGGTGACGCGCGGACCTCGGCGCTCACCGCCGTCAGAGCAGGAAGGCTCGGAGCAGCGAGGCCGTCCCGTCGAGGTGCTCGCCCATCGCTGTCCGGGCGCGCGCGGCGTCGCCCTCCACGACCGCGCGCACGATGCGGGCGTGCTGCTGGTTGGAGTGGTCGATGTTGCGAGCGAGCAGGGGTATCGCGCCGAGCAGGTCGTTGAGGCGAACCCGGGCCTCGGCCACCGCAGCGGCCAGCGAGGTTGAACCAGACAGCTCGGCGATCGCCAGGTGCAGATGCGAGTCGGCCGGGCGGTAGTCGGGAAGTGCTGCCACGCAGCAGGTCTGCTCCAGCGTGCGCAGCGACGCCGCGGACTCGGCCGACAGGTCCTGCCGGGCGGCGAGCTCGGCAGCTCCGGTCTCGAGAGCGAACCGCAGGGCCAGCACGTCCTCGATGTCCGCCGCAGCCGCGCGCGCCGGCGTGACGTCCCTCGCCTCTGCCGGGCCGGCGCTGCGCGTCACCACGAAGGTGCCACCACCTCGACCGCGGCGGGACTCGACGTACCCGGCCTCGCGAAGGGATCGGATGCCGTCGCGCAGGGTCCCCCGTCCGACACCCATCAGGCTGGCCAGCTCCCGCTCCGGCGGCAGCCTTGCGCCCGGGGGGACTGCCCCGAGCTTGATCAGACGCAGCAGGCGCTCGACGGTCTCCTCGAAGGGGTTGGCGCGCGCTCGGGGGCGAAGCACGGGCCTGACAGGGCCGTGCGCGCCCCGTCCGACGGCTTCGTGCTCGACCATCCCGCCTCCGGGGTCCGCTAGACGGGTGTGACGTACGCGCCGCTGATCCCGCCGTCCACGAGGAACGTCGAGGCGGTGATGAACGACGCGTCGTCGCTGGCCAGGAACGCCACCGCCGCGGCGATCTCCTCCGGCTCGGCGAACCGACCGGCCGGGATGTGCACCAGCCGGCGCGCGGCGCGCTCTGGGTCCTTGGCGAACAGCTCCTGCAGGAGAGGCGTGTTCACCGGGCCCGGGCACAGCGCGTTGACCCGGATGCCCTCGCGGGCGAACTGCACACCGAGCTCGCGGCTCATCGCCAGCACACCGCCCTTCGACGCCGTGTAGGCGATCTGCGAGGTGGCGGCACCCATCACCGCGACGAAGGAGGCGGTGTTGATGATCGAGCCCTTCCCCCGCGCCTGCATGTGCGGGATCGCCTGCTGGCAGCACAGGAAGACGCTGGTCAGGTTGACCTCCTGCACGCGCCGCCACGCCTCGATCCCGGTGGTGAGGATCGAGTCGTCGTCGGGGGGCGAGATCCCGGCGTTGTTGAAGGCGATGTCGAGGCCGCCGTAGGTCTCCACAGCGGTGGCGTACATCGCCGTGACGTCTTGCTCTGATGTCACGTCCGCGCGCACGAAGAGCCCGCCGACCTCCACGGCGGCCGCCGCGCCGGCGGCCTCGTCGATGTCCGCGCAGACCACGTGCGCACCCTCGCTGGCGAAGCGCCGCGCGGTGGCCAGGCCGATCCCGCTCCCGGCACCGGTGATCACGGCTACCCGGTCCTGCAGACGTGCCGACATCGCTGCTCCTAGCTGCTCGTCGAGAAGAAGACGTTCTTGACCTCGGTGAACGCGTGCAGCGCGTCCGGTCCGAGCTCGCGGCCGAGGCCGGACTGCTTGAAGCCGCCGAACGGGGTGGAGTAGCGCACCGACGAGTGCGAGTTCACCGACAGGTTGCCGCTGTCCAGGCCGCGTGCCACCCGCATCGCCCGGCCGACGTCGCTGGTCCAGATCGATGCGGCCAGGCCGTACTCCGTGTCGTTGGCCAGGCGCAGCGCGTCCGCCTCGTCGTCGAACGGCAGCACCGAGACGACCGGTCCGAACACCTCCTCGTTCCATGCCCGGGAGGTGGCGTCGTGCGGGGTGAGCACGGTCGGCGGGAACCAGAAGCCGGGCCCGTCGGGGCTGCTACCCCGGAAGGCCACCGGGGCGTCCGCCGGCACGTACGTCGACACGCGCTCGCGCTGGACCGCGCTGATGAGCGGCCCCATCTCCGTCTCGAGAGCGCTGGGATCACCGACCTTGACGCCCCGGACCGCAGGCTCGAGCAGCTCGAGGAAGCGGTCGAAGGCGCTGCGCTCGACCAGGATGCGGGAGCGGGCGCAGCAGTCCTGACCCGCGTTGTCGAACACGGCGTACGGAGCGGTAGCGGCGGCCCGCTCGAGGTCGGCGTCGGCAAACACGACGTTGGCGTTCTTGCCACCCAGCTCGAGGGTCACCCGCTTCACCTGGGCGGCGCAGCCGGCCATGATCCGCTTCCCGACCTCGGTCGAGCCGGTGAAGCAGACCTTGCGCACGAGCGGGTGCGTGACGAACCGCTCGCCCACCACCGAGCCCTGACCGGGCAAGACTGTGAAAACGCCTTCGGGCAAGCCTGCTTCGCGTGCCAGCTCGCCGAGCCTGATGGCCGTGAGCGGTGTCAGCTCGGCCGGCTTGAGCACCACCGTGTTGCCCGCGGCGAGGGCCGGCGCGAAGCCCCAGCCGGCGATGGGCATCGGGAAGTTCCACGGGACGATCACGCCGACGACACCCAGCGGCTCGTGGAAGGTCAGGTCCACGCCGCCGGCCACGGGGATCTGCCGGCCGAACAGGCGCTCGGGTGCGGCGGCGTAGTACTCGAGGACGTCGCGGACGTTGCCCGCCTCCCAGCGGGCGTTGCCGAGGGTGTGTCCGGAGTTGGCCACCTCGAGCTGCGCGAGGTGCTCGACGTCAGCGTCGACGGCGGCGGCGAACCGGCGCAGCAGCCGGGCCCGGTCGGCGGGCGCCACCTCGCGCCAGGCCGGGAACGCGCGGGCCGCGCGCTCGATCGCCTCGTCGGTCTGCCGGACGTCGGCGAGGGCCACCGTCGTCAGGACCTGCTCCGTCGCCGGGTTGACGACCTCGTAGTGCGTCGCGGTCACAGGCGTTCGAACCCCCGGGCTCTCTCCCAGTCGGTGGTGGCCCGGTCGAAGGCCGCGATCTCGACGCGAGCCATGTTGGCGTAGTGGTCGACGACCTCGGTCCCGAAGGCCGACCGCGCCAGGTCGCTGGACTCCCACAGCGCCAGCGCCTCGCGCAGCGTCGTCGGGACGGTCTCGGAGTCGGAGGTGTAGGCGTTGCCGACGAAGGCAGGCTCCAGGGGCAGCTGCCGCTCGACGCCGTCGAGTCCCGCCGCGATGATCGCGGCGACCGCCAAGTAGGGGTTGACGTCCCCGCCGGGGAGGCGGTTCTCGAAGCGCAGCGAACGGCCGTGGCCGATCACGCGCAGGGCGCAGGTGCGGTTGTCGTGCCCCCACCGGACCGCCGTCGGGGCGAAGCTGCCCTCGACGAAACGCTTGTAGGAGTTGATGTTCGGGGCGAGCAGCAGGGTCAGCTCGCGCATCCCGGCGAGCTGGCCGGCCAGGAAGTGCTCGAGCAAAGGGGAGAAGCCGGCCCGCTCGCCGAGCTCGTGAGCTCCTGCCGCAGCGGCGAAGACCGGCGAGCCGTCCCCGTCGACCAGGCTGAAGTGCACGTGGCAGGAGTTGCCCTCGCGCTGGTCGTACTTGGCCATGAAGGTGATGCTGACGCCGTCCTGGGCGGCGATCTCCTTGGCACCGAGCTTGTAGATGCTGTGGTTGTCGCAGGTCACGAGAGCCTGGTCGTACAGGAAGCCGATCTCCTGCTGGCCGAGGTTGCACTCGCCCTTCGCCGACTCGACGAGCATGCCGGCCCCGGCCATCGAGTTCCGGATGCGGCGCAGCAACGGCTCGACGCGAGCCGTACCGAGCAGGGAGTAGTCGATGTTGTAGAGGTTGGCCGGGACCAGGTCGGCGTAGTGCTTGGCCTGGGCCGCCTCGTAGGTGTCGCGGAAGATGAGGAACTCGAGCTCTGTCCCGACCAACGGCTGCCACCCGCGCGCGTCGAGTCGCGCGATCTGGTCGCGCAGGATCTGCCGTGGCGAAGGCGCGACGGTGCCCCCCGACACCGTCTCCAGGTCGCACAGGAGCAGTGCGGTCCCCTCGTGCCAGGGCACGCGTCGCAGGGTGCTGAGGTCGGGGCGCATGACGAAGTCCCCGTAGCCGCTGTCCCAGGACGACATGGCGTAGCCCTCGACGGTGTTCATGTCGACGTCCACGGCGAGCAGGTAGTTGCACCCCTCGGTGCCGTCCTGCAGCACCGCGTCGAGGAAGAACCGGGCGTGCAGGCGCTTGCCCTGCAGGCGCCCCTGCATGTCGGGGATGGCCACCAGCACGGTGTCGATCTCGCCGTTGTCCACCTCGTTGCGCAGCTGCTCGACGCTGAGCATCCCCTCGCGTGGGCTCATCCGGTGCCGACGCGAGGCCGGTCGCAGCGACGGGTCACGCCAGCGACTCCAGCTCGCGCTCGATCCGCTGCAGCTCCTCGGCCGAGCCCTGCACCCGCGGACCGGTGAACCACTTACGCGCTGACACCAGCCACCAGATGCCCGCGAAGCCGAAGACGGCAAGCACGGCGATCGGGGCGTAGTTGAAGGTCTTGAGCGTCACGGGGCTGACCTGCGGCAGCATGAACAGCACCGTGATGAAGAAGACCCAGGTCACCGCGACGATGCCGACCGGGCGGCTCCACCGTCCGAGGTGCCACGGCCCCCTGACGAAGTCCTCGCCCTGTCGCAGCCGTAGGAACGTCGGTATCACGTAGGCGATGTAGAGGCCGATGACGGCGATGGAGGTGACGGCGGCGTAGGCGGTGGCGTTGTACAGGTAGGGCAGGCCGAGCAGGAACGCGCCGCCCGCAGCGAGCCAGACGCCGTTGGTGGGCGTCCGTGTCGTGGGATTGATCTGGTGCCAGAGATCGGACTTGGGCAGCGCCCCGTCGCGACTGAAGGCATAGATCATCCGTGAGTTGGCCGTCACCGAGGCCATCCCGCAGAACAGCTGGGCACCGATCGCGACCAGCAGCAGGAACAGCCCGGTCGTACGTCCCGCCGCGTCGATGAAGATCTGCGCCACCGGGACGCCGGTCTCGGACGCGAGCGCTCCGTCGTAGCTCTGGATCGCGAAGGTGATGCCGATCAGCAGGGCCCAGCCGGCGACCAGCGAGACCAGGATGCTGTTGACGATTCCGCGCGGTCCGCTGACCGCGGCGTCACGGGTCTCCTCGGTCATGTGTGCCGAGGCGTCGTAGCCGGTGAAGGTGTACTGGGCGAGCAGCAGGCCCAGCATGGCGACGTAGAAGGTCGAGCCCCAGCCGGTGTTGTTGACGAACTCGGTGAAGACGAAGTCCGCGGACTGGTGCTGGTCGGGCACCAGCGCCAGGACACCGACGATGAGCACGACGCCCGCGATGTGCCACCAGACGCTGACGTTGTTCAGCATCGCCACGAGGCGGATGCCACGGGTGTTGAGGAAGCCGTGCAGCAGCAGGATCAGCCCGAACAGCAGGATGGTGTGCCAGGGCCGGGTGTCGAAGCCGACCGTCTCGGCGAGGAAGGCGTTGAGGAAGAAGGCGGCGCCGAAGTCGATGCCGGCGGTCACCGCCACCTGGCCGAGGAAGTTGAACCAGCCGGTGAACCAGGACCAGGCAGGGGCATTGCGCTTGGCGAGCTTCGCCGACCAGTAGTAGAGGCCGCCCGCCGTCGGGTAGCTCGAGCAGACCTCGGCCATGGCCAGCCCGACGAACAGCGTCATCAGCCCGACGAACGGCCAGCCCCACACGATGAGCGCCGGCCCACCGGTGTTCATGCCGAAGGCGTAGAGGGTGAGGCAGCCCGAGAGGATCGAGATGATCGTGAACGAGACGGCGAAGTTCGAGAACGCCGACATGTTGCGCTTCAGCTCCTGCGCGTAGCCCATCTCGTGCAGGCGCCGCGAGTCCTCGTCGAGCGTCCCTCCGGGTGGCGCGGGGACCGATTCGGAGCTGGCTGACTGCGTGAAGTCCGACATCTCGCATGCCTTCCTGGCGTGGAGCTGCGAGCTCCGGCGAAGAGGCACCGGAGCGCTGGCGTCGAGCGAGGAGCACGTGCTCTAAAGGTTCGCGAGCGGACCATAAGGCTGCTGATCGTCGTCTGGCAAGACCTTGCGCGGGCCCCGTCCAGGTGGCTAGCTGATCGGCGGCTGGGAGGCGGCCTCGATCAGCCGGGTGAACAGCCGGCGGTCCGCGGACTCCTCCGGGTGCGACTGCACGGCAAGGACGAAGGCAGCGCCCTCGACAGACTCGAGCCCCTCGACCAGTCCGTCCTGGCTCCACGCCACCGGCCGCAAGCCGTGCGCGACCCGGCCGACGCCCTGGTGGTGGTAGCAGTGCACGTCCAGCGACGTGCCGACAGCCCGGCCCAGCACGCTGTGCGGGTCGACCGACAGAGTGCGCTCCTCGAAGACGCCGTCCGCCCCGCGGTGGTCGGCAGCACCGTCGACGTCAGGCAGGTGCTGAACGAGATCACCTCCCAGGGCGACGTTCAGGACCTGCATCCCGCGGCAGATCGCCAGCAGCGGGATCCCGCGCTGCCAACAGGCTGTCGCGAGGAGCAGCTCGGTCTCGTCCCGGTCGCTGCGCGGCACGCCGGTCTCAGGATGCGGGCTGGCGCCGTACCGGCCCGGATCGACGTCCGCGCCGCCGGCGAGGACCACCCCGTCCAGGATCCGCAGCACATCGAGCGCGGCCTCCGGGAGCGGAGGCAGCAGGACCGGGGCGCCGCCGGCCTCGAGCACCGCGTCGGCGTACGCAGTGCCGAGCAGGTCGGCCGGTCGCCGCCACACACCCCAGGAGGCGGGCTCGCGGTAGGTGGTGATCCCGATGACCGGTCGGCGCATGCCGCGCAACGTACGTGCCGCACGGGCGCATCTGCGGAGGGCGAGGGATTCGAACCCTCGAGGAGCTTGCACCCCTAGCGGTTTTCAAGT
>JBKJQQ010000074.1:0-5015 GCA_046593875.1 Mycobacteriales bacterium
CGGTTCGCACGCAGAGCGGTCACGGCGACGCGCCACGCCTCGGCCAGCCTCATCGGCCCGCGCTCCGCGTCCGCTCCCGCCTCTTCCCGGAATCCCCAGCACTCTGGTGCTGGGGATTCCGGGAGGAGGCAGGCTGCAAGTCCGGCTCCAGGAGGCCGTCACGGACGCGGATCTGGCGGCGGGCCCGCGCGGCGACGTCCAGGTCGTGGGTGACCAGCACGACGGCGACGCCCTGCTCGGCGTTCAGCGTCTCCAGCAGCGCCATGACCTCGTCGCCGGTGCGGGTGTCGAGGTTGCCGGTCGGCTCGTCGGCCAGCAGCACCTGCGGCTCGCCGACCAAGGCGCGGGCGATCGCGACGCGCTGCTGCTCACCGCCGGACAGCTGCGCGGGGCGGTGGTCGAGCCGGTGCCCCATGCCGACCCGGGTCAGCGCCTCGATCGCCCGACGCCGACGCTCGGACCGCCGCAGGCCGCGGTAGACCAGCGGCATCGCGACGTTGTCGACCGCACTCGTTCGGCCGAGCAGCTGGAAGGCCTGGAAGACGAAGCCGATCGTCGCGTTGCGCACCTCGGCCAGCTCGTCCTCCGACAGCGACGCGATGTCACGTCCGCCGACCCGGAGCACGCCGGTGGTCGGCCGGTCCAGTCCGCCGAGCAGGTGCATCAGCGTCGACTTGCCGGAGCCGGAAGGGCCGACCACCGCGGCGTAGTCGCCACGCTCGACGGTGAGGGTGACGCCGCGCAACGCCTCGACCGTCACGCCCTCCAGGACGTACGAGCGGGTGACGTCGACCGCCTCGAGCGCCGGGGCGCCTCGTGCTCCCGAGTCCGCGACCGTCGTCACGGTCATGTGTCGACGGCCTGGCCGTCCTCCAGCCGGTCGGCGTCGCGGACGACCACCTGCTCCCCGCCGTCCAGTCCGCGGGTCACCTCGACGACGTCCTCGCCCTGCGCGCCGAGCGTCACCTCGACCCGCTGCACCCGGCCGTCCTCGACGACGAACACCGCGTCCTTGCCGTCATCGCGAACGACCGCCGCACTGGGCACGGCCAGCACCTGCTGCGACGTGCGGACCTGCAGGTCGACGATGGCGCTCATGCCCGGCTTGGGCTTCGGCGCCGGGTCGCCGTCCGCGGTCTGACCACCGGCGAGAGTCAGCCGCACCCGGTAGGTCACGCCGCCGCCGGCCGACGCGGTCGGCGTCACGTCGACGGCAGCCACGGTGGCCGGGTAGGTCGCGTCGGGCACCGCGTCGAGCTCCACCGTCGCGGACTGGCCGCTCTGGACCAGCAGCACGTCGGTCTCGTCGACCTCGGCCGTCACGGTCAGCCCGCCGACGTCGGTGACGGTCAGCAGCATCGCGCCGGAGCTGACCTGCGTCCCGACGGGCAGGCCCATGGTGCTCGTCGAGGGGCCCTGCGGACCCAGGGCGGCACCGGCCTGCTCGGCGAGGCCCGGCGGCAGACCGCCGAGCAGTCCGCCCAGATCCCCGCCGGCGGGAGCTCCGCCGGCGTCGCCGCCGAGGGTGACCAGACCGCTGATCGG
Source organism: Mycobacteriales bacterium (assembly GCA_046593875.1). Classification (GTDB taxonomy): domain Bacteria; phylum Actinomycetota; class Actinomycetes; order Mycobacteriales; family SCTD01; genus SCTD01. The sequence goes on from JBKJQQ010000074.1 coordinate 1,546, forward strand.
CGCCGTGACCGTGAGGGCGTCCACCGTGGCCTGCGCGGCCGTCACCGCGACGCTGGCCTGCGCGCGCTGGCTCCCCGCGACCGCGGCGAGCGCGTCCTCCAGGCTCTGCGCGCCGCTGTCGACCTGCTGCAGCGTGCGGCGGGCGGCGGCGCTCGCGGAGCGGTACTGCAGCTCGGCCTGCGCCACCTGCTGCTCCGCCTGACGGCGCTGCTCCGGGTCGTCGATCTGCGCAGCCGCCGCGCGACCCGCCGCGAAGGAGGCCGCCGCCGCCGCGTCGAGCGCGTCCTGCAGCGGGCCCAGGTCGGCACGCGGCACGTCGACGGCGCCACTGGCGGCGGAGGCCTGTGCCGCACGCGCCTGCCGCAGCCGCTCCTGCGCGGACGGGCTCGACAGCCGTACCAGCACCGTGCCGGCGGCGACCGTCGCACCGTCCTTCACGAGCACCTGCTCGACCTTCGCGTCGGTCGGTGCGCTGACGGTGGCACTGCCGCGCGCGCCGACCGTGCCCGGCGCGTCGACCGTCTCCGCGACCGTCATCCGCTGCACCTCGGCGGTGCGCACGACCGGGGTGTCGTCCCCGCTGCAGCCGGCCGCCAGGACGGCGACGGCGAGCAGGACGCGTTTCACCTGCTCAGCGTACGGAGCAGGGCCGCACCCTGCCTGTCGTCAGGCGTCGGCCGCGAGCTCGCGCGAGCGGTCGCGCGCGGCCTCGATCGCCGCCAGCAGCGCGGCCCGCACACCGTGGTCCTCCATCGTGCGGATCGCCGAGATGGTCGTGCCGCCGGGGCTGGTCACGGCCTCGCGCAGCAGGACCGGGTGCTCGCCCGACTCGCGCAGCATCCGTGCGCTGCCGACGGCGGTCTGCACGATCAGCTCGGCCGCGACCGCGCGCGGCAGGCCGAGCAGGATGCCGGCGTCGATCATCGCCTCGACGAGGAAGAAGAAGTACGCCGGACCGCTGCCCGACAGCGCGGTCACCGCGTCCTGCTGCGACTCGGGGACGCGGACCACCTTGCCGACCGGGCTGAGCAGGTCCTCGACGACCTGCAGGTGCTCGGGACCGGCGTGCGAGCCGGCGCTGATGGCCGACATCGCCTCGTCGACGAAGACGGGCGTGTTCGTCATGACGCGGACGACGTGGGTGCCCGCCGGGAGCAGCTCCTCCACCAGCGCGGAGGTGATGCCGGCTGCCATCGACACGACCAGCGTGCCGGGGCGGACGTGCGGGGCGATCTCGCCGAGCAGCGTCCGCATGTCCTGCGGCTTCACGACCAGCAGCACGACGTCGGCCTGCGCGGTCGCCTCCTCCGGCGACGGCGTGCGGACGCCGTACCGCTCGGCGATCTCGGCCGCCCGCTCCTGGTGCCGCTCCGCCGCGAGGACGTCGCCCGGCGGCAGCCCGCTGCGCAGCAGCCCCGAGAGCAGCGCCTCACCGAGCTTGCCGACGCCGAGGAGCGCGATCACCCCTTGCTCGCCAGCGCGCGCAGGAAGAACACCAGGTTGGCCGGTCGCTCGGCGAGACGTCGCATGAGGTAGCCGTACCACTGATCGCCGTACGGCACGTAGACGCGCACCGTCTCGCCGGCCGCCGCGAGACGCGCCTGCTCGTTCGGACGGATGCCGTAGAGCATCTGGTACTCGTACGTCCCAGGCGCCCGGTCCTTGGCCAACCGGGCTGCGGCCTCGACCATCGTCGGGTCGTGCGTGGCGACCATCGGGTAGCCGGGACCGGCCATGAGCACCTCGAGGCAGCGGACGTACGCCGCGTCGACCTCCTCCGGTGACTGGAACGCGACGGTGGCCGGCTCCTTGTAGGCGCCCTTGCACAGCCGCACGCGCGAGCCCTCGACCGCGAGTGCGCGGCAGTCGTCGAGCGTGCGGTGCAGGTAGGACTGCACGACCGCGCCGGTCCTCGGGAAGTCCTGTCGCAGGGCGCGCAGCGTCTCGAGCGTGCGGTCGGTCGTGGTGTGGTCCTCCATGTCGAGGGTGACCGTCGTGCCGGCGGCGTCGGCGGCCTCGCAGATGGTGCGCGCGCCCTCGAGCGCGAGCGCGTCGCTGATCGTCTGGCCCACGGCGGACAGCTTGACCGACACCTCGGTGCGGCCGTCGCCGGTGAGGCCGTGCTCGCGCAGCCGCTGCAGCAGGACGAGGTAGGCCTTGACCGTCGCGTCGGCCTGTCCCGCGTCGAGGGTGTCCTCGCCGAGGTGGTCGAGGCTGACGGCGAGGCCCTTGCCGACCAGCGTGGTGCTCGCGCGCACGGCGTCGTCGACGCTCTCGCCGGCGACGAAGCGGCGGACGACGTTGCGGCTGATCGGCGCCCCGCCCACGAGCCGCTCGACGCGGGCGTTGCGGGAGGCGGCGAGGATGACCGAGCGCAGCATGCTGTCCAGGCTACGGGGGTGAACGTGCAGTCGTACGACGTCGTCGTCGTCGGCTGCGGGCCGGTCGGCGCGGTCCTCGCTGCGCGGCTGACCGCCGCGGGACTGGACGTGCTCGTCGTCGAACGGGCGGCCGAGGTGCACCCGCTGCCACGGGCGGTCGCCGCGGACGACGAGGTGCAGGAGCTGCTCTGCCGGGTCGCGCCCGACGCGCTGGACGACGCGGTGCTCGACGTCCCGGTGCGCTTCCTCGGTGCGCGCGGACAGGAGGTCGGGGCGCTGCGCTTCCCTGCCGGCATCGGGGGACGGCCGGGCCTCGCGCTGTTCCACCAGCCGACGGTGGAGGCGCGACTGCGGGGTGTCCTGACGTGCGAGGTGCGGCTCGGCGTGGCGGTCGACGGGCTGGCGCAGGACGCGCTCGGGGTGTCCCTGCTGCTCCACGACGGGACGCACGTCCGCGCGTCGTGGGTGGTCGGCTGCGACGGAGCCTCGTCGACGGTCCGCCGCGCGGCGGGGATCGGCTGGCAGGGACGGGATCTGCAGCGCTGGCTCGTCGTCGACGTGGCCGGGGCCGTCACTGCCGACGGCTTCACCTACCGCTGCGACCCGGCGCGGCCGTCGGTGGACATGCCGCTGCCGGGCGGGCACCGGTGGGAGTGGCTGCTCGCCGACGACGAGCCGGCGTTCGACCCGCGGCCGCTGCTGCCTTCCGACGTGGAGGTGGTCCGGTGCGTGGAGTACCGCTACGGGGCGCGCCGGGCGTCGACGTGGCGGCGCGGGCGGGTGCTGCTCGCGGGCGACGCCGCACACACGATGCCGCCGTTCGCCGGGCAGGGGCTGGGCGCGGGCGTGCGGGACGCGTGGGCGCTGGGTGTGCTGCTGCCGGCGGGGCGGGTCGCTCAGTACGAGCCGCTGCGCCGGCCGCACGTGGCCAGCATGACGCGCCTGTCCCTGCTGCTGGGGCGGGTGCTGGAGACGCGGTCGCCCGTCTTGGCCCTGTCGCGGGATGCCCTGCTGGCACAGGCCTTCCGGTCCGGGTGGCTGCGTCGCGGCGGCCCGCGGGACACCCGCAGCGGGGTGCTCGACCTCTGA
>JBKJQQ010000255.1:0-9090 GCA_046593875.1 Mycobacteriales bacterium
GGTCAGCAGCGACGGACAGGTGCTCGAGGCTCCGACCGCGACGGTCGCGTGGGTGACCGACGGCGTGCTGGTGACCCCGCCGGCGGACGAGGTCGGGACGCTGCCCGGGACGACCGCGCACGTCGCGCTGGGGCTGTCGCCGGTGCCGGTCGAGGTGCGGCGCGGGACGGTGGACGAGCTGAGAGCGGCGGACGAGGTGATGCTGCTGTCGAGCGTGCGCGGGGTGGCGCCGGTGATCTCGTTGGACGGCCGGGACCTGGGGATCGGGGCGGTCACCGCGCAGATCCGGGACGCCTTCGAAGCAGGTCTGCGGCACTAGGCAGACAGGCAGATGCCCGCGTATGCTCGTCTGCATGCGGACGACGCTCAACCTCCCGGACGCCCTGTTCGAGCAGGCAAAGGCTGCGGCCGCGCGTGACGGCCGGACGTTGACCAGCCTCATCGAGGAGGGCTTACGGGCCGTGCTGCTGCAGCACGTCGCCGCCCGGCCGGTCCGCCTGCCCGCGTACGGCTCGGGTCATGGCGCGATGCTGGTCTCCCTGGACGACCGCGAGGCCCTCGCGGCGGCGCTCGACGACGCGTGATCGTCCTCGACGTCAACGTCCTGGTCGAGGCGGGGCACCGCGACGCAGCGCGCCACCAGTCCTCCGCCACCTGGCTGGCCGAGGCCCTGGCCGGCAGCCGTCCCATCGGGCTCGCGGACACCGCGATGACGGGCAGCCTGCGCATCCTCACCCACCCGCGGGTCTTCGCCGACCCGGCCACACCGTCCGCCGCAGCGGCCTACCTGGCCGCCGTCCGCGCGGCGCCGGCGGCGGTGCCCGTCCTGCCGACGGAGGCGACCTGGCGACGCCTCGACCAGCTCCTACGGTCCGACGACGGCTTGCGGGGCAACCTCATCCCGGACGCCTGGTTGGCCGCCTTGGCCCTGTCCCACGGCGCGAGCCTGGCGACGCGCGACCGCGGCTTCGCCCGCTTCCCGGGGCTCTCCCTGCTCGTCCCGCCGTAGGCCTTGTCGCAGCCGCGGGACGAGCGCATGATCGGGAGCAGCCGGCCCCTGCCCTGCGCCGCTCGTCCGAGCCAGGGAGCCCGCTGTGGCCCACGTCCTGCACCGCCACCCCAGTGCCAGCCGACTGCACGCCCCCGCCGCCGACCGCGTCTGGGCCACCGCGACCCTCGCCCTGGCCCTTGTCGGCCTCGTCCTCGCGCTGGCCGAGCAGTACGACGCGGGCGCCCTCGTCGCGGCGGCCAGCGTCGCGGCGGGCGGCTGGTCGATGCTCATCTCGCGCACGATCGGCGAGCGCTTCGAGACGGCCACCGGCACGGTGCTCGGCGGGGTCCTGCTCGCCGTGTGCCTGGCCTACGGCAGCGGCCTGACCGTCTGAGCCTCCCATCGCGCTGGTAGCCTCGCGACCATGCGGGCGACCATCGACAAGGCAGGCCGCCTGGTCATCCCCAAGGAGCTCCGCGACAAGGTGGGGCTGGTTCCGGGCGACGTCGAGGTCGAGCTCGACGGCGCCGGGCTGTACCTGGCGCCGGTCGTGACGGGCGTCCTGGTGGAGCGGGACGGCCGGCTGGTCGTGGCCGGACCAGGCGCCCCGCTCACCGACGACGACGTCAGGGAGCTGCGTGCCGCCGACCGCCGCTGATCGACGGGTCCTGCTCGATACCAGCGCCGCCCTCGCCCTGTCGGTCGCCGGGCACGAGGCGCACGCGTCCACGACGTCCGCGCTCGCCGGCTCCGAGCTCGGTCTTGCGGGCCATGCCGCGTTCGAGACGTTCTCCGTCCTGACGCGGCTGCCACCGCCCCACCGGCTGGATGCGGCCACTGCAGGCCGGCTGCTCGAGGCGAACTTCCCGCACACGCGGTTCCTGGCGCCGCAGCGCGCCGCCGACCTGCTCGGCCGACTGGCCGAGCTGGGGATCGCCGGCACCAGCGTCTACGACGGCCTCGTCGGGGCGGCGGCGCTGGAGCACGACCTGCCCCTGGTGAGCCGGGACCGGCGGGCCGCGGAGACCTACCGCCGGCTCGGCGTCCAGGTCGAGCTGCTGTGAGCACCGCCTGCGTCGTCGGCCTCGGCTACGTCGGGCTGCCGCTCGCCGTCGCGCTGAAGGACGCCGGCGTCGAGGTCGTCGGCTACGACGTGGACCCGCTGCGGATCGCGGACCTGCGGGCCGGCCGCAGCGGCATCGAGGACGTCCCGGACTCCTCCGTGCGCGGCATCGCCTTCACCGGCGAGCCCCCGGCCGACTGCCAGACGTACGTCCTCTGCGTCCCGACGCCGCTGCGCGAGGGAATGCCGGACCTGAGCATGGTCGAGTCCGCGGCACGGGCGGTCGCGAGCGTGCTGTCGCCCGGCGACCTCGTGGTGCTGGAGTCGACGACCTACCCGGGCACGACCGAGGAGGTCGTCGCGCCGCTGCTCGGCCGCACCGACGTGCTGCTGGCCTACAGCCCGGAGCGGATCGACCCGGGCAACCCGACGTACGGCATCCGCAACACCCCGAAGGTCGTCGGCGGCGTCGACGCGGCGTCGACGAAGGCGGCCGTGGCCTTCTACGAGCAGGTGTGCGACACGGTCGTGCAGGTCGACGGGACGCGCGAGGCCGAGATGGCCAAGCTGCTGGAGAACACCTTCCGGCACGTCAACATCGCGCTCGTCAACGAGATGGCGGTGTTCTGCCGCGAGCTCGGCATCGACCTGTGGCAGGTCATCGAGGCCGCGAAGACCAAGCCGTTCGGCTTCATGCCCTTCTACCCCGGCCCCGGCGTGGGTGGGCACTGCATCCCGGTTGACCCGAGCTACCTGTCGTGGCGGGTCCGCAAACTGGGCTTCAGCTTCCGCTTCGTCGAGCTCGCGCAGGAGATCAACGCGCAGATGCCGTCCTACGTCGTGACGCGCCTGGGCGACCTGCTCAACGACGCCGGGCTCGCGCTGTCCCGGTCGCGGGTGCTGTGCCTGGGGGCGGCGTACAAGCCGGGGGTCGCGGACGTCCGGGAGTCGCCGGCGGTCGAGGTGATGCGACAGCTGCGGCGCAAGGGCGCGGTCGTCTGCTATGCCGATCCGCACGTCCCGTCGCTGGTGCTCGACACCGAGCGCCTGACGGCGGTGGACCTGGCGACCGCCCTGCCGGACGTCGACGCCGTGGTGGTGCTGACGCCGCACGCGGCGTTCGACCTCGATCTCGTACGACGCGAGGCGCCGCTGGTGCTGGACACCCGGGCGGCTGTCGAGCCGGGCGAGCGGGTCTTCCGGCTGTGAGTGCGCTCAGTCCGTGAACAGGCTGCGCACCGCGTCAGCGGGAGCGAGGTGCCGTAGCCCCGGCACGTCCGCGAAGGCGGTGTCCGCGGAGACGAGCATCGTGGCCTCCGCAGCCAGTGCCGCCGCGGCCAGGACGGCGTCGAAGGCGCCGAGCCGCGCGGCCTGTTCGTAGAGGCGCAGCCCGTGCAGCAGGTCGACTGCCGTGACCGGAAGTAGGGGGGCCAGCAGGTCCGCATAGGCGGCTCCCAGCTCGGCAGCGTCCGCACGGGACCGCCGACGCGCGCGGACGTGCACGAACTCCTGGAGGACCTCGACCGTCGTCGTGGCCTCGACCTCACCAGCGGCCACCGCCTCCACCAGGCGCCGGCAGGGCTTGCGCAGCGCGTGCTCGGTCCCGAGTGCGTACACCAGCACGGTCGTGTCGAGCACGATCACGCCCGGCGACCCCGCAGCTGCTCGAGCTCCGCCACCAGCTCGTCCACCTCGGGCACGGGCATGAGCTCAGCCTCCAGAACGCGCCGCCCGGCCGCCGCGCGCTTCCGGTCCGGACTCGGCAGCCCGCGGTCGATCGCCTCCCGGATCACGGCGGCGACCGAGGTACCGCGGTGCCGGGCCAGCCCCGCCACGCGCCGGTAGCGGTCCTCGTCGAGCAGCAGTTGCAACCGCCGGTCGAACGTCATACACATACAGTAGCATGCTCATGTTGTCAGTCGGCGGTCAGCATCCCGTGCCGGCGGACGGCTCGGGAGTTGGCGTGCTGCCGGACGACCTCGACGCGCTTGCCGCCGCGCCTGAGACCTCAGTCCTGCTCGAGCGCCTCGTCCTCGTAATAAGACGACGCGACGGCAACCACCTCGGGCTGCGGCGCATAGGACGGGTCCAGCCGCAGAAGGTCCCAGGCGTTGATCCAGGCCCGGACGTACTGCCGCATCCGGGTCGCGCCCAGCCGCTCCAGGCCGGGCACGTCCGGGGGCGTCCAGTCGTAGGCCGCCGCGTGCAGCTCCTTGAGCGTCGCGTAGGCGCGGTCCAGCTCGGCAGCGTCCGGGGCGGACAGCAGCAGCAGGTCGCGCTCGAGCGCGCGGATGCCCTTCTCGGCGAGCGCCGCGGTCTCGGTCCACTCGGGGGTCTGCTTGTCGCGCAGCCGGTTCGGGACGACGCCGCGGTCGTCCTTCCCGACGAGCACGGCCGCCTCGAAGTCGTCGGTCAGCGCCAGGACAGTGGCGAGCGGTGCGCCCGGGTCCTGCTTGGCGGCGCCGGACCAGCGGGCCAGCTCGGCGTAGGACCGGCCGCGCTGCAGCAGGGAGTAGCGGCCGATCAGCTCGACCTCGTCGAACAGCACCACCCAGCCGGCGTGACCCGCCGCCCGCAGCAGGCGAGACAGGAAGCGCAGCCGCTGCCGGGCCAGCTCTCGCGCCGGGACCGTCGAGAAGGTGAACTGCCCGCCGGCGCCGACGCCCTTCAGCGCCCGGCGCAGGTCGGGGGTGCGCAGCGGCTCGCCGGACCAGAAGCGCACCGCGGCATCCAGCACCTCGTCGGCCTCGGGCAGCTCGCCGCCGACCAGCCGCTCGTGCAGCAGCAGCGTCGCGGCGAACCGCTCGTCAAGGTCGGCGCCGGGCGAGGCGACCCAGCGCCGCAGGTCGGCGTAAGAAGATGACTCCGGGTCCAGCGCGGCGACGGCGTCGGCCAGCACCCCGCCCAGGCGCCCCGGACCGGTGAGCGTGTCGACCGCGGCGCGCAGCACCTTGGCCGGGTCGTGCAGCGGCGTCTCCTTGCTCACCACGACGGTGCTGACCGCGAAGCCGCGCTCCAGAGCCAGCGCGGACAGATGCGTCAGCAGGTGGCTCTTGCCGGCCCCGAAGCCGGCGCCGAGCAGCAGCCCGCCAGCCCGGCCACTCTCCGCGCCGTCCAGCAAAGAAGAGAAGCGGTCCTCGGCCTCGGCCTGCCCCGAGCCCAGCGCGGCGACGGCGTCCCAGCTCGGTACGCCCGAGCGCAGCGCCTCGACCGCGCGCCGCCGGGCAACCTGCTCAGGGCTCATCACGGGACGGCCTCCAGTCGCACCTCGAGCCGCACGAGCGCGGCGAACGGGTTGGCCCGCCGGCGGTCGCGCACCTCGTCGGCCACGCGCAGCTGCAGCGCGGTGTAGGCGGGCAGCCCGCGGCCCTCGTCGGTGACCAGCTCCGGGGGCAGGACAGCGACGGCGAGCATCCCGCGCAGCTCGTCGGTGGCGTCGATGAGCTGCCGCAGGACCTCGAAGGCGTCCAGCACCGCGGCCTTGGAGTAGTAGACGCCGGTGCGCTGCTCGAGGGGCGGCCGGCGGGTCTCGGCCAGTCGACCGGCGTCCAGGTGCAGGACCAGCCCGCCCCAACCGACCGCCAGCAGCAGCCGGGTGAGCGAGGTCAGCATCGGCCGGGCGTTGCTGCGGGTGATCCGGCTGCTGATCAGCAGCGGCCGCAAGGTGGCCAGCGCGGTCTTCTCGCCGCGCAGCCATCCGAGCACCGCGGCGTGCTCCTCGGTCTGCAGGTCACCCCCGCCCAGCTGCCCCTGGGCGAGCCGAAGCACGGCTCGGCGCAGCTCGCGGGCCAGCGTCGGATCGCCGAGCAGCGTGTGCTCGAGCTGGCGGCGCACGCTGCGGTAGAGCTCGCGGGCGTCGACGTCGTGCTCCGCGGCGACCTCCGCGACCGTCAGCCCCGCCGTGGCGGGGAAGGCGACGGCGTCGTACGCCTGGCGGACCACGGCGGCGGCCAGCGCGTCCCAGTCGAGCTCTCGGGCGACCGCGAAGAACAGCGCGTCGATCTGCGACAGCTTCACCTGCGCGGCCGACACCGAGACGAACACGCAGCCCGCGGTGTCGGCGGCCGCGCCGAGCGCGCGGGCGAACCGGCTGGCCGCGTCGTCGCTGCCGACCACGGCGACCTTGACCGCAGCGCCGCCGGCGGGCAGGTAGTCGGCGAGGTACTCGGCGGCCAGGAACGCGGTCCAGTCGGGCACGGTCAGGCTGCCGCCCCCGAGGACACCGGTCCGCTCGCTCACGGCGGGCAACCTAGCGGGCGCTGAACGACACGCCCCAGTAGCGCTGCTGCTGACCGGTCTTGGCCACGGTCGTGAGCACGCCGGCGCCGCGGGTGCCGCTGCTCGCGTGGAAGCGCAGGCTGCGGCCGGACTTCGACGTGGTGAGCCCGCTCTGGTCCAGCAGGTAGAGGTCACGGGCGAACTCCGGCTTGCTGTAGTCGCGGGCCGCCCCGGGCAGCATCGTCAGCACCGACCACAGCTGGTCGAGCCGGAGCACCGGCTCGGCCCGGTCGCCGGCCGACAGCTCGTACGCCGCCAGCAGGCTCTCCAGCAGCGCAGCGGGCTTGCCCTTCGGCGGTCGGGCCTGCGCCGCGGCCAGCGCCGCGACGACGACCGACGGGCGCAACCGACGCTCGCGCCGCTTGTCGATCTCGACCGCCGCGTCGGCCGACAGCAGCCGGACCAGCGAGGGATAGCAGAGCAGCCGGTCGTCGTCCTCGACCATGGCCAGGCCCGCCTCGGCTGCGGTCGCCAGCAGCTCGCGGGTGTAGCCGCCCGAGGACAGGTGCTCGGCCTCGTCGAAGGACCACGACGCCTCGGCCTCCTTGACCGCCTGCGCCAGCGCCTCGCCGGCCTCGGTGGCGGAGGCGAGCGCCCGGCGCAGGTCGCGGACCGAGCCGGTACCGGCCGCGGCGTGCGCCTTGCGCAGCTCCTTGGTGGCTGCGGCGGCCTCCCGCTGGGCGGTCTGCACCGCCGCCTCGGTCGCCGCCAGCGCTGCTTCGAGCCCGTCCTCCATGCCCCGCTCCATCCCTTGTCCCGGTGGTCGCGGCCCCAGCGTAGAGATCGGCCCTGACAGGCGTCATCGCCGAAGTGCTACTCTGTTGCACATGCTGCGGATCGGGGTACGAGAGCTCCGTCAGCACGCGAGCAGATACCTCGCCCAGGTGGCCGTCGGGGAGTCCGTCGAGGTGACCGATCGCGGTCGGCTGGTCGCACGGCTGGTCCCGGCGGGCGGGGACCCCTGGGACGATCTGGTGGCGGCAGGCAGCGTCAGCGTTCCGTCCGCCGAGACGGACCTGCTGGCCGTGAGCCCCGCAGACCTTCGGAGCACCAGCGTCCGACCGGCGAGCGAGGTGCTGGCCGCGCTGCGCGCCGACGAGCGGTGACCCTCTTCCTCGACACGAGTGCGCTGGTCAAGCTCCTGGTCCGTGAGCCCGAGACCGACGCCCTGCGCACGTACCTGCTGGAACGACCGGCCCTGCGCCGCGTGGCCAGCGGGCTGGTCCGCACCGAGCTGCGCCGCACAGCCGTGCGCCTGTCGCCCGAGCTGCTTCCCGCGGCGGAGCGGATGCTCGCGTCGCTGTTCCTGGTGCGGATCGACGACGCCCTGCTCGACACCGCCGGGACCCTCGGCCCCTCGATCGTCCGCAGCCTGGACGCCCTCCACCTCGCCGCTGCGCTCCGCGTCGCGCCGGTGACAGCGCTGCTCACCTACGACACCCGGATGCAGGACGCCGCCCGCAGCCTCGGTGTGCCCGTCGCTGCCCCCGGCAGCTGACCTCCGCCATCACCTGGGCCTGACGTCAGCGCTCCCCCGGCGGCTTGCGCAGCCACCAGGAGGTACGACGCGATGTCACGGTGCGTACCCGCGACCGGCCAGGGACCCCGCATGCGTGCGTGATGCTCTAGCATCAGATGTGTGCGCACGACACTGACGCTGGACGACGACATACTGCTGGCCGCCCAGGAGCTGGCCCGGCGCCAGAAGCGTTCGGTGGGCGTGGTCGTGTCTGAGCTGGCGCGTCGCGGGCTCACCGAGGCGGGACAACACCCCACCCCCGCTCCCGGCGACCTTCCCGGCTTCGCGCCGCTGCCACGGCGTGGGACGCCCGTCACCCGTGCCCTGGTCCAGCGGCTCCTGGAGGACGACACGTCGTGAGCCGCGCCCTGCTCGACGTGAACGTCCTGCTGGCCGTCTTCGACCCCGACCACGTTGACCACTCCACAGCCCGGGGCTGGCTTGCCACGCATCTCGAGCTCGGGTGGGCGTCCTGCGCGCTCACCGAGAACGGCTTCGTCCGCGTCCTCAGCCAACCCCGCTACCCGCACCCGGTGCCGCCCGCCCGCGCCGTCCAGCTGCTGGAGCAGGCCCGCGCGAACAACCACGAGTTCTGGGACTGCGAGCTCAGCCTGACCGACCCCGCCGCGGTCGACCGGGATCGACTGCACGGGCCGCAACAGGTCACCGACGTCTACCTGCTGGCGCTGGCCGTGCGGCACGGCGGCCGGTTGGTCACCTTCGACCGGGCTGTTCCGCTGTCTGCGGCGCCCGGCGCGACCTCCCAGCACCTGGTCGTGCTCTGAGGCTAGGAGACGGGTAGGCGCTGCGCCGGGATGCGCTCACTCTCCAAGAGCTCCTCGCTGCGCGGCCCCCAGGCCAGGTCGAGCAGCAGCGACAGCGGTACCCCGTTGCCGAGCAGGTCCATCGCCGCCTGCGCGTGGCGAGCTGTTGCGGTGTCCACGGTTCCCCCTCCGGTGATGCCCTGACGCCTTGTGGATCGGTACGGCGCGCGGACCGGACGACCGCCGTACGGGTGAACGGTTCGCGCACTGGGGAATCGCGGTGACAACCCGCCGACCCCGTCTTACGCTCGGTTCACACTGGAGAGGAGGTGATCCGAGACGTGATACGTCATCGGACGAGTGAGGTGGCTGTCCGCTAGGACGCCGTAGTAGGGACAGCTGATCACCGCGCGCCTCCTGCGGCGTACGGCGAATCCAGCACAGGCACCGGACCCCCGGCCGCCGGCCCGTCCAG
>JBKJQQ010000060.1:0-18548 GCA_046593875.1 Mycobacteriales bacterium
TTCGCCATCGGCCGCGACTTCCTCGCCAACCCCGACCTGGTCGAGCGACTGCGCACGGGTGCGGTGCTGAACGAGCAGCGCCAGGACCTGTTCTACGGCGGCGGGGCCGAGGGCTACGCCGACTACCCGACGCTCTAGCGCTCGGGCGAGGGCGGCGCCGGGTCAGTCCGTCCCGGCGCCGCTCGCCTGCGGGGCGACCGCGATCGGGGCCCGCAGCAGCGCGTCCGGGATGCCGAAGGACTCCACCAGCCCGAGCGCCGCCGGTCGCAGCTGCCCGCACAGCACGTTGACCTCGCGCTGCACCGCCTTGCCGGTGTCGCCGTCGAAGAAGCCGTGCTCGAGCCACCAGGCCCGGTCGCGCTCCATGACGGTCAGCGCGTAGAGGTCGCGCAGCCGGGTCAGCACCTCGCGCGTCGGGGCGTCCGAGACGCCGTCGAGGTCGAGGGTGAAGCGCTCGTGCGCCACCCGCTCGATCCGGGCAGTGGCGGTCCGGAGCGCGTGGTCCTGGCAGTGCGACAGCGCCCGCAACGGGTCGATCTTCTCGCCCTGCACCAGTCGGCGGAGCCGCCGCGCCAGGCTGTCGACCAGTCGCTCCTCGCGAGCGCGCAGCATCGAGCCCTGCCACGACGCGTCCCGCAGGTCAGCGCTGTCACGGGTGAAGCGGCCGAGCGGGCCGGACTCCGACAGCAGGCGCGTGACCGAACGCGTCGTGAGGTGCCTGGCCATGCCCACGGCGTCGAGATCCTCGAACTGCGAGGCGTAGTCGCTCAGCATCGTCTTGGCGACCAGCTGCAGCAGGACCGTGTTGTCGCCCTCGAAGGTCACGAAGACGTCGGAGTCGGCGCGCAGCGCGGCGAAGCGGTTCTCGGCGAGGTAGCCCTTGCCGCCGCAGCACTCGCGAGAGTCCTGGACCGAGCGCACCATGTGCCAGGTCGCGACCGCCTTCAGACCGGCCGCGAGCGCCTCGACCTCGCGCTGCCGTTCGCCGCCCGGCTCCTCGAGCACCGCGACGTACTCCGCCGTCAGGTGGTCGAACGCGGCCTGCAGGGCGTAGGACTCCGCGACGGCCGGCAGCAGGCGCCGCTGGTGGGTGAGGTAGTCCATGAGCGGGGTGTCCATGTCCAGCCCGGTCCCGAACTGCCGGCGCCGCTCACCCCACCGCACCGCGATCGTCAGCGCGTTGCGCGCGACCGCGAGACCCGCGCTGCCGATGCAGATCCGGCCCTGCACGAGCGCGCCGATCATCGTGAAGAAGCGGGCCCCGGGCGAGGTGATGGAGGAGGTGTAGTCGCCCTCTGCCGACACCTGGCCGTAGCGGTCGAGCAGCGCCTCGCGGGGCACCCGTACGGCGGAGAAGCGGATGCGCCCGTTGTCGATGCCCTGCAGGCCCATCTTGTCGCCGCAGTCCTCGATCTCGACGCCCGGCAGCAGCTCGCCGTCGGCCGAGCGCAACGGCACGACGAAGGCGTGGACGCCTCGCGCCTCGCCGGCGACGTCGAGCTGTGCGAAGACCGCTGCCACGCGTCCGTGCCGGGCGGCGTTGCCGATCCAGTCCTTGCGCGCGTCGTCGTCCGGCGTGTGGAGCACGAACTCCTGCGCGGCGGCGTCGTACCGCGCCTGCGTGCGGATGCTGCGGACGTCGGAGCCGTGGCCGCTCTCGCTCATGGCGAAGCAGCCGGGGATGTCGACCGACGCCGCGCCGGGCAGGTACTGCTCGTGGTGCTTCGCGGTCCCGAGCCGGTGCACCGCGCCGCCGAACAGGCCGAACTGCACGCCGACCTTCACCAGCAGCGAGAGGTCGCCGTGGGCCAGGGTCTGGAACGACGCGATGCTGCCGGCCGGGTCGTCGCTGCCGCCGAGCTCCGGCGGGAAGGAGCGGGCTCCGGCGCCGCCGCCGGCCAGCGACCGCAGCCACTCCAGGACCTGGTCGCGGTAGGCCTCGCGGTCCAGCCCGTCGGCCGCCTCCAGCCCCAGCCCGCACAGCGCCTCCCGGGTCTGCGCCCGCACCGTGGCGTGCGGACCGTCCAGGTGCGCCTGCAGGTGCGCGACGACCTCGGGCGTCAGCGGCTCGAGCGGGTCCGGGGCGGTCGTCGTGGCCATGTCGCGATGCCTACCGCATGCAGCTCATGACGACACCAGAAGCGGCAGCAGCAGCCCCAGCGGCGCGAGGGCCAGGGCCACGACGATCCCGACGAGGACGGCGGCCCGGGTCCGCAGCGGCAGGCGGACCGGTGGGTCCAGCAGCCGCTGGGCGCGCAGCAGCACGCCGCTGCCGCCGGCCGCGAGCCCACCGGCCGGCACCTCGCCGGCCCCGACCTTGTAGAGGGCGCGCGCCAGGACGGCGCGCGAGTGCCGACGGGCCGCGCGGTCGTCGGCCAGCATCTCGACGAGCAGGGCGACCTCGGCGACGGCGGTCCGCACGCCCCGCAGCCAGGGGAACGTCGACCGCAGCGCCATGAAGGGCAGGACCACCAGGTCGTGCCGCTGGTCGACGTGCGCCGCCTCGTGCGCCAGCACCGCCCGCAGCTCGTCGTCGCGCAGCAGCGCCAGCGCCCCGCTGGACAGCACCACCCGAGAACGCAACCCTGGCAGGCAGTACGCCAGCGGAGTCGCGTGCTCGACGACCCGCGCGCCGGGCAGCAGCGGGTTGCGCGTCGCGACGAGGTCGACGAGCACGCGGTTGCGGCGCCGGGCCAGCAGCGTCCGGCCCGCCGCGGCGAGCAGCACCGTGAGCAGTCGCAGCAGCACGAGAACGCCTACCACCAGGGCGGTCCAGGCCCAACCAGGCAGCGAGCCACCGTCGGTCAGTGACCGCAGCGCCTCGAGGTGCGTCGGGCCGGCGGGGGTCAGCGCGACCGTGAGCGCCGCCTCGACGGCGAGCAGACCGGCGGCCAGCCCCAGCGCCTGCCAGAGCAGCAGGGCGAGCCCGGGAGCGCGGGTCGCCCACCCCGCGCGGGCGAGCCGATCGGGGACGACCAGCACGAGCAGCAGCAGGCAGCCGAGGAGCGCTGCTGCTGCGGCGATCACCGGCCCTCGAGGGCCTCGCGGAGGGCCTGCGCCTCTGCCGGGCTGACCGACCGTGCGAAGTGCTGCAGAGCAGCGGTGCGGTCGTCGGCCTGGCCGAGCGCGCTCTGCATGAGCACGGCGATGTGGTCCTCGCGGGAGGCCACGGCGCTGTAGGTGTGCGCCCGTTCGTCCCGCGCCCGGCGCAGCAGGCCCTTGCCCTCCAGCCGGCCGAGCACGGTCAGCACGGTGGTGTAGGCCAGGTCCCGGTCGGTCAGCCGCTCGGCGACCTGTCGGGCGGTGGAGGGACCGGCGTCCCAGACCGCCTCCATGACCGCACGTTCCAGGTCCCCGAGGCGTGTCACGAGGGTCATACTACGACCGGTAGAACTTCTACGACCCGTAGGAGAGACTCGGCGCATGAAGGAGAGCCGCCGTGCCTGACCTCCTCGGCACCGCCCGTCCGCCCGGCGCGCAGACCTGGCGCTGGGACTGGCAGCTCGTCGCGCGCTGCCGCGGTCGCGACGACCTGTTCTTCCACCCGCACGGCGAGCGCGAGCCGGCCCGCAGCGACCGCGAGTCCGCGGCCAAGCAGGTCTGCGCGACCTGCCCGGTCAAGCGCGAGTGCCTCGACCACGCCCTGACCAGCGGCGAGCCGTACGGCGTCTGGGGCGGGCTGTCCGAGACCGAGCGCGAGGAGCTCCTGCACGGCCCCCGGCCGGTGCGCAAGCGGTAGGCCTCACGCGCGCTTCACCTCCCGCACCACAGGCTCATGCACAGTGGACCCGGGGTCGGCAGAGGGAGATGACGTGGCAGGCACGACGCGCAAGGGCCCGGTCAGCGTGGCCGACGCGGGAGCGCTGCTCGAGCGGGCGCTGTTCGAGGTCAAGAAGGTCGTCGTCGGCCAGGACCGGATGGTCGAGCGCATGGTCGTCGCGCTGCTCGCCCGCGGCCACTGCCTGCTGGAAGGCGTCCCCGGCGTGGCGAAGTCGCTGGCCGTCGAGACGCTCGCCACCGTCGTCGGCGGCTCGTCGGTGCGCCTGCAGTTCACGCCGGACCTGGTCCCGAGCGACATCCTCGGCACCCGCATCTACCGCGCCTCGCGGGAGTCCTTCGACGTCGAGCTCGGACCGGTCTTCGCCAACCTGGTGCTCGCCGACGAGATCAACCGCGCGCCCGCCAAGGTGCAGTCGGCGCTGCTGGAGGTCATGGCCGAGAAGCAGGTCTCCATCGGCGGTGTCACGCACAAGCTGCCGACGCCCTTCCTGGTGCTGGCCACGCAGAACCCGATCGAGTCCGAGGGCGTCTACCCGCTGCCCGAGGCCCAGCGCGACCGGTTCCTCATGAAGGTCAGCGTCGGCCACCCGACCATGTCGGAGGAGATGGAGATCGTGCGCCGCATGGCGGTCTCGCCGCCGCACGCCGAGCAGGTCCTCACCCTCGACGAGCTCGTCGGGCTGCAGGCCGCCGTCGACGGCGTCTTCGTCCACCACGCCGTCGGGGAGTACGCCGTGCGCCTGGTCATGGCGACCCGCGAGCCCGACCGCTGGGGGCTGCCCGGCCTGCGCCCGATGCTCGCCCACGGCGCCTCGCCGCGCGGCTCCCTCGGCCTGGTCCAGGGCTCGAAGGCGCTCGCCGTCCTGCGCGGCCGCGACTACGTCCTGCCCGCCGACGTCAGCGATCTCGCTGTCGACGTGCTGGCGCACCGCCTGGTCCTCACCTACGAGGCGCTCGCCGACGAGGTCCCGGCGACCCGCCTGGTCGAGCAGGTGCTCGACGCCGTGACGCCGCCGCAGGTCGCGCCGTCGCAGCAGCCGGGTGAGCACTGGCGCTCCGGCGAGGGCGCGGCTTGAGGAGGGCTGCGCCGACGCCCCTCCCGCCCCCGCCGCTGGCCGCGGAGACCTCGGTTCGACGGCTCTCGCTGCAGGTCGCCCGCCGGCTGGACGGGCTGCTGCAGGGCGACCACCTGGGCTACCTCCCCGGTCCGGGCACCGAACCGGCCGAGGCGCGGGCGTACTCGCCGGGGGACGACGTCCGGCGCATCGACTGGGCCGTCACCGCCCGCACCGGTCAGGCCCACGTCCGCCAGGCCGTGGCCGAGCGCGAGCTCGAGACCACCCTGGTCGTCGACCTCACCGCCTCGATGTCCTTCGGCACCGCGACGGCCGAGAAGCGCGAGGTCGCCGTCGCTCTCGCCGCTGCCATCGGCCACCTGGCCGGTGGTCCCGGCGACCGGCTGGGCGCGGTCGTGCTGTCCGACGGCGTACGACGGGTGCCGGCGAGGCCGGGCCGGCTCGCCGCACTCGCCCTGCTGCACGTCCTGCAGACGAGCCGGCCGGCCGACGGCCCGGGCCCGTCGCTGGCCGACGGCCTGCGCGTCGTGGCCAACCCGCCGCGGCGGCGCGGCCTGGTCGTCGTCGTGAGCGACCTGCTGGACGGCGGTGGAGGCGGAGCGCCGTCCTGGGCGCAGCCGCTGCGCACCCTGGCCCGGCGGCACGACGTCGTCGTCGCGGAGGTGGTCGACCCGCGCGAGCTGGAGCTCCCCGCCGTCGGCGTCCTGCGGCTCGTCGACCCCGAGACCGGCCGGCACCTCGAGGTGCAGACCGGCAGCAAGGGGCTGCGCCGGCGCTACGCCGAGGCCGCCGCCGCGCAGCGCGCCGCCCACGCTGCCGCCGTCCGGCAGGCCGGCGCCGGGCACGTCGTCCTGCGCACCGACCAGGACTGGCTGGTCGCGCTCGCGGGCTACCTCGCCGCCCGCCGGCGCACCCGCGGCACCGCCCGGCGCCCGTCGTGAGCTTCCTCGAGCCGCTCCGGCTCTGGCTGCTGCTCGGCGTGCTGGCCCTGCTGGTGGCCCACGTGGTGCTGCAGCGCCGGCGCCCCGCGTACGCCCTCCGCTTCACCCAGCTCGACCTGCTCGCCTCGGTCGTCCCGCGCAGCGCTGCCTGGCGCAGGCACGTCCCGGCCGCCCTGCTGCTGCTGTCCCTGACCGCTCTGGTCACGGCCTTCGCGCGGCCCCAGGCCGACGTGCAGGTCCCGCGCGAGCGGGCCACCGTCGTCGTCGCCCTGGACACCTCCATCTCGATGCAGGCCACCGACGTCTCGCCGGACCGGATCACCGCGGCCCGCGCCTCGGCGGCCGCCTTCGTCGCCGGCCTGCCGGAGGAGTTCAACGTCGGGCTGGTCTCCTTCAGCGGCGCCGCCGCGGTCGTCGTCCCGGCGACGCAGGACCACGACCTGGTGGTCCAGGCCGTGCGCACCCTGCAGCTCGGGCCCAGCACCGCCATCGGGGAGGCGGTCTTCGCCTCTCTGGACGCGGTCCGCGCGGTGCCGGGCGAGCCGGGCCAGGAGGCCCCGCCGGCGCGGATCGTGCTGCTCTCGGACGGCACGAACACCGTCGGCCGTGAGGTGTCCGAGGCCGCGCAGGCCGCGCTCGACGCGGGAGTCCCCGTGTCGACGATCGCCTACGGCACGCCGGAGGGCGTGGTCGAGGTGCAGGGGCAGCTGATCCCGGTGCCGGTCGACGGCCCGGCCCTGGAGCGGCTCGCCGACGCGACCGGCGGGTCGGCCTTCACCGCCGAGAGCGGCGAGGAGCTGTCCGCGGTCTACGACGACATCGGCAGCCAGGTCGGGACCACCACCGAGCGCCGTGAGGTCACCTCCGCGGTGACAGGGGTGGCCCTCGCCCTCGGGATCGGTGCGGCCGTCGCCTCGCTCGCGTGGGGCGCCCGCCTGCCGTAGGAGTTCTCCACAGATCTGCCGCACCCTCTCGACGCCGTCTGCTGCCGCACGCAGGCTCCGCGCGTGTCCCGGTATGGCGATCCCGACGTCCTGGACGCCCTTGCCCGGCAGCTCGCGGCCGATGCCGACGGCGTGCGCGCCCGGGCCCGCGCCCTGGAGGCGTCGGTCGCGCGGCTGCAGTGGCGCGGCGAGGCGGCGGAGGCCTTCCGGCGGACCGTCACGAACGACGCCCAGCACCTGCACCGGGCGGCGCGCGAGCTCGACGAGGCGGCCGCCGCCCTGCGCGCGCACGCCGCCGAGGTGCAGGACCGGCGGGAGCGGATCCAGGCGCTGGAGCGCGCGGTGACCGGCTGGTTCGACGACCAGCTGCGGTCGGCGGCGCGTGCGGTCGGCGACGCCCTGCTGCGACCGGTCGACGCGCTCCGGCAGGCGGTCGAGGACCCGCCGTGGGGCGGCTGGGCGTGGCGTCCGGGCACGCTGCCCGGTGCCGGCGACATGGCCTGGCTCGAGGTCGGCGCCGACCTGCGTGCGCGCGGGGTCAGGCTGTGACCGCCCGACGGCTCCTGCTGTCGACGGCCGCGCTCGAGCTGATCCGCACCGGGCCCCTGCCGCCGGGCTTCGCCCTGGACCCGACCGGGACGGGCAGCACCGACGCTGCCGTCGCCGAGCTGCGTGCGCTGGGCGTGTCCGTCGACGGGGCGGTGCACCCGGCCGTGGCCGGCGACCTGGAGGTGCTGAGTCGGCCCGAGCTCGCCGTCGTCGTCCAGGCCGCCGTCCCGGGGCTCGAGGTGCACGCCTGCGTCGCCGTGTCAGGAGTGCGCGGGGCGGGCCTGCTCCGCACCGGCGACACCGCTGTCCAGCTGTCCGCCTTCCCCGCCGTCGATCTCGCGGTCGAGCTGGCCCGGGTCGTGCCCGCCCCCGTGTCGGGCGCTCCGGACCCCGCCGTCGAGGAGATCCCGCTCGACGTGCTGCTCGACGGCGCAGCCGGCCGGCTGAGCGGAAGGGCGACCGGCACCCTGCAGGCGACGGTGCTCGGCGGCCAGGGGCTGGTCGGCTCCGTGCAGTGGGTCTGGGACGGCGCCGGCTGGACCGGCCTGGAGGCACTGCCGGCACGGGCCGGCCGGCCGTGGGTGCGCCTGGTCCCCGTCGCACCCGGCGAGCTGGGCGCCTGGCTGGCGCCCCTGGTCGCGACGGCCGCCGCATGAGCATCGACGTGCGCGGCGGCGTCGGCGGTCTGGCGGTGCAGTACGACGAGCTGAGCCGCGCCTCCCGGCGCCTGGCGGACGACGGCGGCGACCTGCTGGGGCTGGCCGCCGACCGGCACCGCCTCCTGCTGGACGGCGACCTGCTGGCCAGCGCCGTGCTGTCCCCGGGGACCTTCGCGCGTGCCGAGAGCGCGCTCCTGGACGCCCTGGACGGCGGCGACGGGGTCGTGCGGGCCGCCGCGGCGCTCGAGCTGCGCGCCGGCCAGCTCCTGCTGGCCGTGGCCCGCTACCGCGCCAGCGACGTCCTCGACGCGCAGGGCGCGGTGGCGCGCAGGTGGCTGACGCTGGGCGGCGCCCCGGGCCTGGTCGGCGGCGGCCTGGCCCGGGTGGGCTTCGCGGCCCTGCGCGGCGAGGACCCCGCCGCCGAGCTGGAGGAGGTCCTGGCCGAGCACCCGGGCGTGATCGACGACAGCCTCCGCCTGCTCACCGACATCACGGCGCCGCTGAGCCGCGGCCTGCTCGGGCCGCTGCCGATGATGGCCGACCAGGCCTTCCGCGCCCGGACCGGAGCGGCCCTGCTCCCGCGGGACGTCGCCGAGGCGGCCGGCCTGCTCGCCCTGCGCTACGGCCCCGGCCGGCCGGTCACGCAGGCGCGCCCCGATCCGTCGGCCGCAGCGGTCCAGGTGCCGCGCGGGCTCGGCGACCTGCTGCAGCGCCTGCACCACCGCAACACCACGGCGCGCGTGGCCACCGGCACCCAGGGCGACATCGGCGTGACGCGCCTGGTCGGCACCGGCCCGGACGGCCGTCCCGCGGTGTCGTGGGTCGTCGACCTGCCCGGCACCAAGGACTGGCAGGTCGACCCGTCGGCCCGCCCGGCCCTCAACGACCTGGCCAGCAACCTCGAGCTCATGGCCGGCGACGGCAACGCCCGCGTGCACGCGCTCCGCCGGGCGCTGGACGACGCCGGCGCCACGCCCGGACAGCCCATCATGCTGGTGGGCCACAGCCAGGGCGGCATGGTCGCGATGCGCGCGGCGCAGGAGCTCGCCGGACACCTGGACGTCACCCACGTCGTCACCGCTGGTTCGCCGGTCGGGGACATGCGTCCGCCCGCCGGCGTGCAGGTGCTGTCCCTGGAGGACCGGCGCGACCTGGTGCCGCACATCGACAGCCGCGAGAACGCCGACGACGACGACCACGTGACGGTGGTCTTCGACCGCGCGGGCCACGGGATCGGCTTCCACCACGGCATCGACACGTCCTACCTGCCGGCGGCCCGGGCCCTCGACCGGTCGGGCGACCCGTCGGTGCGCGCCTGGCTCGCCGGTGCCGGCGCCTTCCTCGCCGGGCACGACGAGCAGGTCACCGCGACGACGACCGTCTACAACGTCCGCAACCACCCCGGGCCGTAGGTCCCCCGCCGTCGGGCAGGATCGGCGCGTGACCCTCGGACCGTCGCGCCCGCCGCGGCACTGGGAGGCCGACGTCGTGCTCACCGACGGCGGCACCGCGCACCTGCGGGCGATCTCCGCCGACGACGCCGAACGCCTGCAGTCCTTCCACGCCGGCCTGTCGAAGGAGACGGTCTACAACCGCTTCTTTGCCTACCGGCCCTCGCTGTCCGACGCCGACCTGGCGCGCTTCACCCAGGTCGACCACGACGACCGCGTAGCCCTGGTCGCCACCCTGCAGGGCGACGTCATCGGCGTGGTCCGCTACGACCGGCTGCCCGGCAGCGACGACGCCGAGGTCGCCTTCGTCATCGACGACGCGCACCAGGGGCGCGGGCTGGGCGCCGTCCTGCTCGAGCACCTGGCGGCCGCCGCCCGCGAGCGCGGCATCGACCGCTTCGTCGCCGACGTGCTGCCCACCAACCGGGCGATGCTGACGGTCTTCCGCAGCGCCGGCTACGAGGTGAGCCGCGAGCTCGCCGAGGGCTACGTCAGCCTGGACTTCCCGATCCGGCCCACCGACACCTCCGTCGAGGTGATGCGGGCGCGCGAGCACCGCGCCGAGGCGCGCTCGGTGCAGCGCCTGCTGGCTCCCCGGTCGGTCGCCGTCATCGGCGCGTCCCGCGAGCCGGGTGCGCCGGGCCACGAGCTGCTGGACTCCCTGCTGCGCCACGGGTTCCAGGGTCCGGTCCACCCGGTGAACCCCGCTGCCAGCTCCGTCGGGGGTCTGACTGCGTACGCCGACGTCCGCGACGTGCCCGGTCCGGTCGACCTCGCCGTCATCGCGGTTCCCGCGGCCGAGGTCGCCGACGTCGTCCGGGCGTGCGCGGACAAAGGGGTGCGCGGACTGGTCGTCGTGTCCGGCGGCTTCGCCGACGCGGGGGAGGAGGGCCACGCCCGGCTCCAGGAGGTCGTCCGGCTCGCCCGCGCCGGCGGCATGCGTCTGATCGGCCCGAACGCCATGGGCGTCGTCAACACCAATCCCGAGGTACGGCTGCACGCGACCTTCGCGGGGCAGGCCCCGCCCACCGGCACCGTCGGGGTGCTGTCGCAGTCCGGCGCGCTGGCCGGCACGTTCCTCGCCCAGGCCGACCGGCGGGCGCTCGGCCTGTCGGCGTTCGTGTCGATCGGCGACCGCGCGGACGTCTCCGGCAACGACCTGCTCCAGCACTGGCAGGCCGACCCGCACACCGAGGTCGTGCTGCTGCACCTGCAGGGCTTCGGCAACCCGCGCAAGTTCGCCCGGATCGCCCGGCGCCTGGGTCGCACGAAGCCCGTCGTCGCCCTCAAGAGCGGGCACGGGGCCGGGGACGTCGCCGTGGACGCGCTGTTCGCCTCCGCCGGCGTCGTCCGGGTGCACTCGCTCGGACAGCTGTTCACGACGGCGCAGCTGCTCGCGCTGCAGCCCCTACCGGCGGGACGCCGGGTCGGCATCGTCGGCAACTCCTCGGCGCTCGTGGCGATGGCCACAGACGCCTGCCGCGAGACCGGCCTGGAGGTGCCTGCGCCGGTGGACCTCGGCCCCTTCGCGGGGCCGGGGGAGCTGCGCGACGCCCTGCAGGGCCTGCTCGCCGGCGACACGGTCGACGCGGTGCTCGCCGTGGTCGTCCCACCGCCGCACGGTCGCGACCGCGAGCAGGTCGCCAACGCGCTCGGTGACGTCCTGCGCGAGGCGGGCAGCGGACCCGTGCCGGTGCTCGCCAGCTTCCTCGGCCACGAGGGGGTACCCCCGGCGCTGGCCGTCCCCGGCCCTCAGGGGGCGCCCGGCCGCGGTTCGGTCCCGTCGTACGCCTCGCCGGAGTCCGCAGCCCTCGCGCTGTCGCGCGTGGTCCGCTACGCCGCGTGGCGCCGCCGGGACGAGGGCGTCGTCCCGGAGCTGGACCGGGTGGACGTGCCCGCCGCGCGCGCCGCGCTGGCCGGGGTCCAGTCCGACGGGCAGTGGCTCTCGCAGGCGCAGGCCCGGCACCTGCTCGCGCACGTCGGCATCGACCTGTGGCCCTCGGCCCTCGTGCACGACGCGGACGCCGCCGTGTCCGCCGCCGAGCAGCTCGGCTGGCCGGTCGCGCTGAAGGCGGCGGACGAGCGGTGGCGCAACCGGCTGGACGTCGGCGCCGTGCGCCTCGGGCTGCCCGACGCCGACGCGCTCCGGCTGGCCTGGCGCGACGTGCAGGCCGCCGCCGGGGAGGGCCCGGCGTACGTCCAGCCGATGGCCGCGCCCGGTGTCAGCACCGTGGTCCGCCTCGTGCAGGACCCCTCGGCCGGGCCGCTGCTCTCGCTGCGCCTCGGCGGCGTCGCGGTCGACCTGCTCGTCGACCCGGTCACGCGCACGCTGCCGCTCACCGACCTCGACGCCCGCGAGCTGGTGCGGGCGATCCGCGGCTACGCCCTGCTCACCGGGGCGGCCTCCGGGGCGCCGGCGGACGTGCCGGCGCTCGAGGAGCTGCTGCACCGGGTGGCCGTGCTCGGCGAGGAGCTGCCCGAGGTCGCGGAGGTGGTGCTGGACCCGGTCCTCGTGCAACGCCAGGGGGCGGTCGCGCTGCACGCGGGCGTACGGCTGCTCCCGCCCGGCGGTGACCCGGAGCAGGGACCGCGCCGCCTCGGCAGCTCCTACGCCATCCTCTAGCCGTGACGACCCCCGCGCAGCCCGGCTGGTACCCCGACCCGACCGGCGAGCCGCAGGCCCGCTACTGGGACGGCGTCCAGTGGACCTCCTCGACGCAGTTCGGCGGCGCGCCGCTCCGCACCGGCCTGAACGCCGGGGCGAAGGCCGCGATCGCCGTGACGGTGGTGCTGTCGGTCGTCGTGCTCGTCGCCGGCGCGCTGGGCCTGCGTGCGCTGTCGTCCGGGGACAGCGACGAGCTCGTCGCCGAGGCGACGACCAGCGACAGGTTCGCCGACGCACCCCCGGAACCCGTGACCGGCGCGCCGGCCGGCCCGTGCACCTTCGAGGAGGACGGCGCCCCCGCCCGGCCGGTCTCGCCCCCCACCGAGGCCGACGTCGTGACGAGCGGGACGTACGACGTCGTCCTGACGACCAGTGCGGGCGAGGTCGGCTTCCAGGTCGACGCGGCGCGCACGCCCTGCGCCCTGGGCAGCCTGCGGTCGCTCGCCCGCCAGGGGTACTTCGAGGGCAGCCCCTGCCACCGGCTCACGACCGGCGGGCTGGCGGTGCTGCAGTGCGGCGACCCCACCGGCACCGGCAGCGGCGGACCCGGCTACGGCTACGCCGACGAAGCCCTCGAGGGCGCGACGTACCCCCGCGGCACCGTCGCGCTGGCCAACAGCGGCCCGGACACCAACGGCAGCCAGTTCTTCCTGGTGTACGAGGACGCGCAGCTGCCGCCGGCCTACACGCCGCTCGGCCGCATCACCTCGGGCCTGGAGGTCCTCCAGCGCCTCGCGGCGGCCGGTGTGGCCGGCGGCGGGTCCGACGGGCCGCCGGCGACCCCGGTGCAGCTGACCCGGGTGACCGTGCAGGCACGGTGACCCGGCTGATCGAGAGGTGTGCGCGAGGGGGGAGTTGAACCCCCACGTCCTTTCGGACACAGCGACCTCAACGCTGCGCGTCTGCCATTCCGCCACTCGCGCGAGTGCACCCGGCGCGTGAGCACCGGACGCTGAGACTGTAGCGGGCGCGAGCGCGGGCTAGGTTGCCGTCATGAGCCCTGTCGACCCCCAGGACGAGGCCGTCGAGCTGTGCCGTGACCTCATCCGGTGCGCCAGCGTCAACGACGGGACCGGGCGGGGCAAGGGCGAGCGCGAGGCGGCCGAGTACGTCGCCGGCAAGCTCGCCGAGGTCGGCCTGGAGCCGCAGATCTTCGAGCCGGCGCCGTACCGCACCAGCGTCGTCGCCCGCATCGAGGGCGAGGACCCGAGCCGGGATGCGCTGCTCATCCACGCCCACCTGGACGTGGTGCCGGCCGAGCCCAAGGAGTGGACCTACGACCCGTTCGCGGGCGAGATCGCCGACGGGGCGATCTGGGGACGCGGCGCCGTCGACATGCTCGACATGGACGCGATGACGCTGGCCGTGGTCCGGGACCGGATGCGCACCGGGCGCAAACCCCCGCGCGACGTGGTGCTGGCCTTCGTCGCCGACGAGGAGGCCGGCGGGGTCTTCGGCGCGCAGTGGCTGGTGCAGAACGAGCCGCAGCTGTTCGAGGGCTGCACCGAGGCGATCAGCGAGGTCGGCGGCTTCTCGCTGTCGGTCAACGACGACCTGCGCCTCTACATGATCGAGACGGCCCAGAAGGGCATCGCCTGGATGAAGCTGACCGCGACCGGGACCGCCGGTCACGGGTCGATGATCAACACAGACAACGCCGTCACGCAGCTCTGCGAGGCGGTCGCCCGGCTCGGAGCGCACGAGTTCCCCCTGCACGTCACCAAGACCGTGCGGGCGTTCCTGAACGAGGTCAGCGACGCCTTCGGCATCGAGCTCGACGCCGACGACATGGCCGGCACCGTCGCCAAGCTCGGACCGCTCGCCCGCATCGTCGGCGCGACGCTGCGCAGCACCGCCAACCCGACGATGCTCGACGCCGGCTACAAGCACAACGTCATCCCCGGCCGCGCCTCGGCGATGGTCGACGGGCGCTTCCTGCCGGGCTTCGAGGACGCCTGGGAGCGCGAGCTCGACGAGGTGCTCGGCCCCGACATCGTCCGCGAGTACGTCCACTACGACATCGCCCTGGAGACCGAGTTCGAGGGGGCGCTGGTCGACGCGATGGCCGGCGCGCTGAAGGCCGAGGACCCGGGGGCGCGCGCCGTGCCGTACATGCTCTCGGGCGGGACCGACGCCAAGAGCTTCAGCCGGCTGGGGATGCGGTGCTTCGGCTTCTCGCCGCTGCGGCTGCCGGCCGACCTGGACTTCTCCGGGATGTTCCACGGCGTCGACGAGCGCGTCCCGCTGGACAGCCTGAAGTTCGGCGTCCGGGTGCTCGACAAGTTCCTGGACGCCTGTTGACAACCCGCAGACGCTGGATCCGAGCGGAAGGATCTCGTCATGAGGACGGTCGTGCTGGGGGCGCGTCCCCCTGAGCTGGAGGCGCTGATCGAGAAGCGCCCCCGGCTGGGCCTCGACCATGACGTAAGGTGCTGTCGCCTGACGACGAGACGTTCGCGACGTTCGCCTTCTACGCCGCGCACGGCGTGGACGCGCTGCTGGACGTTCCCATGAGCCCGCTCGAGGCCCAGTTGGACTGGCCCCGCGAGGCCACCTAGACGATCGGGCGCGGCGGCGGCATCAGGACCGGGCACGCCTCCTGGATGAGGGTGCGCGTCGGCCAGGCCACCGGGTTCGGCGCCGGCTGCGGGGTGCTCTTCTCGTCCTTGTAGAGCCCACCGGTCCAGTCACCCCAGATGTGCTGGCGGCAGGCGGAGTCGACCCGGAACCAGTCGACCTCGCCGGCCGGGCGCTGCGGAGCGACGGCGGTGCCCAGCAGCGGCCCCATCACGCGCGCGGCGAAACGGGCGTCCCAGTCCTCGTCGAGCTTGCCGCGGTAGGTGCCGTGTCCCTCGCTGGCGAACCGCGCGTCGGCGACCGGCGGGGTGGTCGCGCCGGCGCCCAGGCCGTCGGTGAAGCCGCCCTGCGTGGGCGTCGCGCCGTGCAGCAGCCGGGTGCGGAGCTCGACCGCCGTGAGCGTGCCGTCGGCGAGCTCACACCCCTTGCGGGCCATGCCGCAGGCGACCGGCCGCCCCTTGGCGACGACGCCGCCGGCCTGGGTGCGGGACGGTCCGGCCAGCGCGCGGCGGGACTCCCACAGCGCCCGGGCGTAGGTCCCGGCGACCTGCGGCGTGGCGTTGCTCGTACCGCCGAAGGCACGGCCGTTGCTCGTCGTCGTGGACCCGATCGAGGTGGGGTAGCGGTTGCCGATGCCGGCCACGTCTGCGGGCTTGCCGGTGCCGGTGAAGTCGCGGTCGTTGCGGGAGTCCGTCGCGCCGACCGTGACCACCCAGTCCGGGCCCTCCTGCGAGGACAGCAGCGTGGAGTTCGGGACGGTGAAGGCGTTCTCCAGGCCGTTGCCGGCGGAGAAGAAGGTGGTCTGCCCCCGCTCGCTGGCCTCCTTCTCGGTCTGGACGTCGGTGCCGTTGTAGACCCGGTCGCGCACCGCGATACCCGCCGAGAAGCCGTAGGAGTTGGTGACCGCGTCGATCCACGGCTGGTCGTTGGCCCAGGTCAGGGCGCGCTCGGCCGAGGCCTGCGTCGTGTACTGCAGGAAGACGAGCAGGCACTGCGGGCAGGTGCCGAAGGTGTTGCCGACCGCCGAGGAGGCCGAGCCCATCCCGTGCTCGGCGCCGCCGCTGCCGTAGATGCTGCCCTTGCGGCCGAAGACGGCCCGGTCGGAGGCGCGATCGCCCGGCTCCGCGCCGAAGGTCAACGCGCCGACGACCTTGGTGTCGGGGATCCAGCGGTACTGGATGCCGCTGCTGCCGCTCTCCTGGACCGTGGCCCACTGCTCCTGGTCACCCTTGTGCAGGTCGGCCATGAGCCGGTCGGGCGACGGGTCCAGCGTGAGCTTCAGCGGGCTGTAGGCGGCGAAGGTCGACGGCTTCGGGAAGCCCGGCAGCCAGGTGTGCGGCGCCTTGTCGAGCGGCGGCCGCGCGGCCGCCGGCATGCGGGCGGCGAGGTAGTCCTGGTGGTAGGGCGAGAAGCCGCTGTCGATCACCGCGATCACGGTGGCGTCACCGGCGGGGGACGCGGCGGGGGCGGGCGCCGCGTTGGCGGTGAGGGCGACGCCCGGGCCGAGCAGGGCGGCAGCCACGGCCAGGGCGAGCAACGGGCGGAGAGGACGCATGCGGTGTGCTTCGCCGCCGGCCCGTGCACTCCTGCTAGCTCGGCAGGGGCGCGGCCCAGTCGGTGCGGACGCGCCGCCGTACGGTCACCGAGCGCTTGCCGCCGGGGTAGATGCGGTGACCGGACAGCTCCCAGTCGCCGTACTCGGCGTGGATCGCGAGCATCTCCCGCAGCTTCTCGCGGGGCGTCTCCGGCGCGACCGGGACGACGCGGTACTCGTACGACACGGCCTCAGTCTTCCAGGTCCTCCGACGTCCAGCGCGACGTCCGCTCCGGGTAGCCGACGTCAGGGGCGGAGACGTCGTCGAGCGCGGACCGGATCTCCGGCGGCAGCTCGACCTGCTCGGCCGCCAGCGACGCCTGCAGCTGCGCGGCCGTGCGCGCTCCGACGACCGGCGCGACGACGCCCGGCCGGTCGCGGACCCAGGCCAGCGCGACGGCGACGGGGGAGACCCCGAGCCCGTCGGCGGCGGTCAGCACGGCGTCGACGACGTGCGAGGCGCTGTTCACGAGGTAGGGGGCGACGAAGCCCTTGAGGTGCGCGCTGGCGCCGCGGCTGTCGGCGGGGGCGCCGTTGCGGTACTTGCCGGTCAGGACGCCGCGTCCCAGCGGCGACCAGGGGAGCAGTCCGACGCCGAGCTCCAGCGCAGCCGGCACGACCTCGCGCTCGACGCCGCGGGACAGCAGGGAGTACTCGACCTGGTTGCTCACCAGCGGGGCACGCCGCAGCGCGGACTGCCACGAGGCGGTCGCCGCGAGCTGCCAGCCGCAGTAGTTGGAGACGCCGGCGTAGCGCACCCGCCCGCTCTGGACAGCCGTGTCGACGGCGGCCATCGCCTCCTCCCACGGCGTCACGTCGTCCCAGGCGTGCAGCTGCCACAGGTCGACGTGCTCGGTGCCGAGCCGCTCCAAGGAGGCGTCGAGGGCGGACAGCAGGTGGCCGCGGCTGGTCCCGCGGCCCATCGGCCCCGGTCCCGTGACGCCGTGGGCCTTGGTCGCCAGCACCACCTCGTCGCGCGGGACGACGTCGGCGAGCAGGTGACCGAGCACGCGCTCGCTCTCGCCGTCGGCGTAGACGTCGGCGGTGTCGACCAGGGTGCCGCCGGCCTCGCGGAAGGCGATCAGCTGCGCGGCGGCGTCGTCCTCGTCGGTGTCCCGCCCCCAGGTCATGGTGCCGAGGGCGAGCCGGGAGACGACCAGGCCGCTGCGGCCGAGATGACGCTGCTTCACGGCTGCTCCTGCATGTCTGGGGACGCTAGTGCGGCAGGCGGTCGATACCCTGCCGCCACACCGACCTGGGGAGACACAGCGTGAAGCTCGGCCTGAACCTCGGCTACTGGGGCGGCGGCAACGACGCCGACAACCTCGCCCTCGCGAAGGAGGCCGACGACCTCGGCTTCGACGTGGCGTGGGTGGCGGAGGCCTACGGCTCCGACGCGCCGACCGTGCTCGCGTTCGTCGCGGCGCAGACCACGCAGATCGACATCGGCTCGGCCATCTTCCAGATCCCCGGCCGCACGCCGGCGAACTGCGCGATGACCGCCGCGACGCTGGACACGCTGTCCGGCGGCCGCTTCCGGCTCGGTCTCGGCGTCTCCGGCCCGCAGGTCTCCGAGGGCTGGCACGGCGTCCGGTTCGACAAGCCGCTGGCCCGCACGCGCGAGTACATCGACATCGTGAACATGGCCCTCTCGCGCCAGAAGGTGAGGTACGACGGCCAGCACTACGTCCTGCCGCTGCCCGATGGTCCGGGCAAGGCGCTGCAGCTCACCGTCCACCCGGTGCGCGAGCACATCCCCACCTACCTGGCCGCGGTCGGGCCGAAGAACCTCGAGCTCACCGGCGAGCTGTTCGACGGCTGGCTGGCGATCTTCTACAGCCCGGACTACGCCAAGGAGTCGCTCAGCCACATCGAGGCGGGCCGGGCGAAGGTCGGCAAGACGATGGAGGGCTTCGACGTCGTGCCGTCCATGCCGATCGTCGTCGGCCCCGACCAGCAGGCGTGCGCGAACCCCATCCGGTGGTACGCCGCGCTCTACGTCGGTGGCATGGGCTCGCGGGAGAAGAACTTCTACAACCAGCTCGCGGTCCGCATGGGCTACGAGGAGGCCGCGAAGGAGATCCAGGACCTCTACCTGGACCGCAAGTACGACGAGGCCGCTGCCGCCGTGCCCTTCGACTTCCTCGAGCAGACCGCGCTGCTCGGCACCAAGGAGCAGATCGCCGAGAAGATGCAGGTCCTGGCGGCCAGCGGCGTGACGACCCTGACGATCACGCCGTCCTCCGGCGACCTGGCGGAGAAGAAGCGGACGATGAAGGTCGCCGTGGAGGCGCTCGAGCTCTCCGGCGTCG
>JBKJQQ010000091.1:0-3171 GCA_046593875.1 Mycobacteriales bacterium
CCCTGCACGGGCATGGCCCTGTCGAGCAGGTAGCCCTGACCCAGCTCGCAGCCGAGCTCCAGCAAGCGATCGCGCTGGGCGACCGTCTCGATGCCCTCGCCGACGGTCGAGAGCCCCAGGCTCGCCGCGACGCCCAGGACGGCCGTCACGATCGCCTCGTCGACCGGGTCCTGCCCGAGTCCGGCCACGAAGGTCTGGTCGACCTTGACCGTCGACGCGGGGAACAGCTTCAAGTGGTTGAGCGAGCTGAACCCGGTCCCGAAGTCGTCGATGGCCAGCCGCAGGCCCATCTCGTGGAGGTCCCGCAGGACGCGCGCGACGGAGTCGTCGACGAGCAGCGCGGACTCGGTCACCTCGAGCTCGATCTGCTCCGGCCGGACGCCGTAGGAGCTCAGGGTCTCGACCACTGTCGCGGCGAACCCGGGGACCGAGAGCTGTCGGGGACTGATGTTGACCGCGAACCGGGGGGGCGTCCCGGAAGGCCACTGCGCCAGGGTGTTGCAGGCGTGCTCCAGGACCCACCAGCCCAAGTCGGCGACCAGTCCGCACTCCTCGACGGCGTCGATGAACTGCCCAGCCGGGAGCAGGCCGCGGGTCGGGTGCGCCCAGCGAACCAGCGCCTCGACGGCGACCAGCTCCCCGGTGGCCAGAGAGACCTCGGGTTGGTAGTGCACCTCGAACTCGTGCTCCACCAGGGCAGCGCGCAGCTCGGTGTGCAGCGCCAGCCGCTGGGGATGGGTGGTGCGCAGCGAGGCGTCGAAGACCTCGTACCTCGCCTTGCCGTGCCGCTTCGCGGCGTAGAGGGCGAGGTCGGCGTCGGCGACGGCCCTCTCCGTGGAGGTCGACTCGCCCGGCGCGGACACGGCCACGCCCAGGCTGACCGAGGGCACGTAGACCTTCGTCCCGAGGATGAGGGGTGCCGAGACGCGCTCGAGCAGCCGCGCGGCCAGCTCACCGGCCCGCTCGTGGTCGTGCAGCCCGGGGCAGACGATCGCGAACTCGTCGCCCCCGAAGCGGGCCACCGTGTCGGCAGGGCGGACCACCTCGTGCAGCCGCTTGGCCACGGCCCGCAGGAGCCGGTCCCCCAACTCGTGCCCCAGCGTGTCGTTGACCAGCTTGAGGTTGTCCACGTCGAGGAACATCGTGGTGACGCCCTCGCGCCGGTCCAGCGCCGCCTCGAGGTGATCGAGGAGCAGCGTCCGGTTGGCCAGACCGGTGAGGGCGTCGTGCCGCGCGAGGTGCACCAGCTGCAGCTCGGTCGCCTTGCGCTCGATGGCGTAGCGCACAGAGCGCGCGAGCACGCGGGGCTCCAGTTCGCGCTTCGGGAGGTAGTCCTGGGCGCCGTGCCGCAGGGCCTCGGAGCTGAGCATGTCGTCGTCGCGTCGGGTCAGGACGACGACCGGGATCTCCGGCCCTGCCGCCACGATGCGCCGCAGCCCGTCGAGCCCGTCGGCGTCGAGCAGCCCGAGGTCGAGCAGGACGCAGTCCACGTGACGGCGCGCCAGGTAGGCCTGCGCGTCCTTGATCCGCTCGACCCGTTCCACCAGCCAGTCGACGCCGGCCTCGCGGAGCATCTCGACGACCAACCGCCCGTCAGCAGCGCTGTCCTCCACCATCAGCAGCCGCAGCCGGGTCTGCGCCGAGCCGGCGCGGCGATCCTCCAGCAGCTCCGGGGCCACCGTCGGACGGGGGACGTGGACGCCGGTGGGCCCGTCGTGCAGGGAGACGAGCACCGGGCGGCGGGGGCAGCCCTGGTGATGGGGCACGGTCATGCGGGCAGCTCCACCGAGAAGGTGCTGCCGGTCCGGCTGGAGTCCACCCAGATGTGGCCGCCCTGCCGCTCGACCAGCCGCCGGCAGATCGCGAGACCGATGCCGCTACCCGGGTAGCGCTCCCGGCTGTGCAGCCGCTTGAACGGCTGGAAGATCCGGTCGTAGTGCTCGATATCGATGCCCACCCCGTTGTCGCGGACGCGGAACGTCACCTTCCCCGGGGTGCACTCGGCGTCGATCCGCACCTGTGGTGCGACGCCGGGCTGGACGAACTTCAGCGCGTTGGCGGCAAGGTTGTGGAGCACCTGGGTGAGGACGAGGCGATTGGCCACGAGCTCCCGGGGGAGTTCCCCCGTCGTCACACGGGCGCCGCCCGACGTGGCCGCAGCGCCGAGGCCGGCCACGACGTTGTCCACGAGGCGGCGGCAGTCGAGCAGCTCCTGGGGGAGCTCACCGCGCCCCGCCCTGGCGTAGTCGAGCAGGTCGTCGAGCAGCTGCTGCATGCGCTCGGCCGCGTCGATGATGAAGTCGCAGAACTCACCCTCCTCGTCCGTGCGGGTTCGCCGAGCGAGACGCTGCGCGAAGCCCTTGATGACGTTGACGGGCTCGGACAGGTCGTGCGAGACGAGGTAGAGCAGCTCCTCCAGGTCCTGCTCCACCGCGGTCAGGCGGTCGCCCTCCGCCGGCGGTGGCGGCGGGGGTCGACGCGCCGGAGGGTGGGCCACGGGGGTCGGGGCGCTCGCCGGGAAGATCTCGCGCAGCGCCTGGATCATGGCGTCCGGCGCCAGCCCCTTCTGGAGGTAGGCGTCGGCTCCGGCCTCGAGCACCTGCGACTCCATGGCGGCCCGGTCGAACCCCGAGAGAATCACCACGCGCAGCCCCGGTAGCGCCTCCCGCAGCAGGGGCAGGGCCTCGAGCCCGTCCATCACGGGCATGGCGAGGTCGAGCAGGACGAGGTCGGGCGCGAGCTCCTTGGCCAGCTCGAGCGCTGCCAGCCCGTCGCCTGCCTCCCCCACGACCACGAAGCCGGTGTTCTCGAGCGCGAGGCGCATGAGCATCCGCAGCGTCGGGGTGTCGTCGACGAGCAGAGTGGTGACAACGACCGGCTCGACGTCCGGGGGGAGCGCGTCCACCGTCTGGGCCGTCACGGCTTCCTCAGCAGTGCGGGGCGCGACCTGCGCAACTCGCCCGCTTCGAAGTCGGGACGCTCGACCACCTCGCCGAGCAGGTCGGTGATCAGTCCTCGCGCGGAGGCGAGCGTGGATTCGAGGGCTTCGCGGGTGACCGAGGTCTGGTCCAGCTCGAGCGCCAGCTTCGCGGTGGCGAGGCCCTGCACGATCCCGTCGTTGATCTCGAGGGCCTGCCGCTGCCGCTCCCGCAGGTCCTCGAACAGCTTGGC
>JBKJQQ010000184.1:0-13530 GCA_046593875.1 Mycobacteriales bacterium
GTGATCCTGTGCCGCGAGCCGCTGCTCGACGTCATCCCGATCCACCGCCGCGAGCAGGACGGCGCGATCATCACCCAGTTCGACATGGGTGCCTGCGAGACGCTCGGCCTGCTCAAGATGGACTTCCTCGGGCTGCGCAACCTCACCGTGCTCGACGACTGCCTCAAGCACATCACGGTCAACCGGGGCGAGACCGTCGTGCTCGAGGAGCTCGACGAGATGGAGAGCGACCCCAAGACCTACGAGCTGCTGGCCAAGGGCGACACGCTCGGGGTCTTCCAGCTCGACGGCGGGCCGATGCGCTCGCTGCTGCGCTCGATGCAGCCCGACCGCTTCGAGTCGATCTCGGCCGTGCTGGCCCTCTACCGACCCGGGCCGATGGGGGTCAACGCCCACAACGACTACGCCGACCGCAAGACCGGCCGCAAGCCGGTCGTGCCCATCCACCCCGAGCTGGGGGAGGCACTCGAGGAGATCCTCGGCGACACGTACGGCCTGATCGTGTACCAGGAGCAGGTCATGGCCATCGCGCAGAAGCTGGCCGGCTACACGCTCGGCAACGCCGACCTGCTGCGTCGCGCGATGGGCAAGAAGAAGCGCGAGATCCTCGACAAGGAGTACATCCCGTTCTCGGACGGGATGAAGGCCAACGGCTTCTCCGACGGCGCGATCAAGACGCTGTGGGACACCCTGGTGCCGTTCGCCGACTACGCCTTCAACCGGGCGCACACCGCCGGCTACGGGCTGGTGTCGTTCTGGACCGCCTACCTCAAGGCCAACTTCCCGGCCGAGTACATGGCCGCGCTGCTCACCTCGGTCAAGGACGACAAGGACAAGAGCGCGCTCTACCTGGCCGAGTGCCGGCGCATGGGCATCAAGGTGCTGCCCCCGGACGTCAACGACTCCGACAGCGACTTCACCCCGCGCGGCACCGACATCCGCTTCGGCCTGTCGGCGATCCGCAACGTCGGCACCAACGTCGTCGCCTCGATCGTCGCCACCCGTGAGGGCAAGGGCCGGTTCGCTGACTTCGGCGACTTCCTACGCAAGGTCGAGGCGGTGGCCTGCAACAAGAAGACCGTTGAGTCCCTCTGCAAGGCAGGCGCTTTCGACTCGCTCGGGCACTCCCGCAAGGGGCTCGTGCACGTGCACGCCGAGGCGATCGACGCCTGCATGGAGACCAAGCGGGCGGAGGCGATCGGTCAGTTCGACCTGTTCGGCATGGACGACGCCGAGCCCGGTGAGGGTGGCGGGCTGTTCGACGTCGTGGTCCCGATGGGGGAGTGGGAGAAGTCGGTCCTGCTCACCTACGAGCGCGAGATGCTCGGGCTCTACGTCAGCGACCACCCGCTGTTCGGCGTCGAGCACGTGCTGGCCGGTGCGGTCGACATGCCGGTGTCGCAGATCGCCGACTGCGACGACGGCAAGACGATCGTGGTCGGCGGCATCCTGTCCAGCGTCACCCGCAAGATGACCAAGCAGGGCAACCCCTGGGCGCTGGTCGTGCTCGAGGACCTCGAGGGCGCCGTCGAGGTGATGTTCTTCCCGCAGAGCTACGTCAACGCCGCGGTGCACCTGGTGGAGGACGCCGTCGTGCTGGTCCGCGGCCGGGTCGACAAGCGCGACGAGATGCCCAAGATCATCGGCAACGAGATCACCGTGCCAGACCTGTCGGTCGGGCCGCGCGGGCCGGTCGTCGTGTCGCTGCCGACACCGCGCTGCACCCCGCCGGTGGTCGAGCGCTTCAAGGAGGTGCTGGCCGCCCACCCCGGCACCACCGACGTGCACCTGCAGCTGGTCGGCGCCGGGAGGACGACGCTGGTCAAGCTCGACGACCGGCTGCGGGTGACGGCCACGCCGGCGCTGTTCGCCGACCTCAAGGCGCTGCTCGGGACGGGCTGCCTGCCGAGCGGGGCCTGACGCCGGCAGCGGCTAGCGTCACCGTCGTGGAACGCGTCATCCGCCCGGCCGCGCCGGGAGCCCGTGCGGCCGCCGTCGGCGAGCTGCGGCTGTGCGCCGGCACCCTGACGGTCGAGCATCCCGACCAGGTGCTGCTGGACTACCTCGACGTCCGCAACGGCTACGCCTACCCCAGCTACGACCAGCTCGTGACCAACGAGTCCGCCGAGCTCGTCGACGGCGACCTGCTCGCACCGACGCTGATGGGCGTCGACATCGACCGCGGCCGCTTCGCCCTGCTGCGCGAGATGCTCCCGGCGCTCGAGGCCGTGGCCGACCTGCCGCAGGTGCCGCTGCATGAGGCCGACGAGGACCACATCCTCTGCGTGGCAGGGCTGTTCGGCATCCTCGACGAGCCGCGCTACGCCGGCCGGGGGGTCCGCGGCACGATCGTCAGCAAGGTGCTGCACCGCAAGCGGCCTGACCTCGTGCCGCTCTACGACTCGCGCATCTTCGAGGCCTACACCGCCCCCGGTGCGCTGCCGCGCTCCACCGACCGCGCCTGGGCCGACTTCATCTTCGACCTCTGTCGACAGATGCGCGACGACCTGCAGGCCGAGGCGGATGCCTTCGACGCCCTGGAGCGGCTCGCGGCCGACGAGGGCCGCCCGGTCAGCCGGCTCCGCATCCTCGACATCCTCGTCTGGCGCACCGCCGACCTCTGGCACTGAGCCTCAGGCGGTCGCGCGCTCGACGAGCGCCTGGGCGAGCTCGACCGCCACCTGCGGGTCGGCCGTCGGCTTCGCGCCGTACGCCAGCAGCCACGTCGTCGCCCCCTGCCGGAAGCGCAGCGTCACGAGCTCACCGGGTTGCCCCCCCGGCAGCGGCTGGCGGCGGGCCTGCGAGGCCTCGCCCACGACAGCGGTCTTGACGAGCTCGCCTGAGGAGCCGGCCAGGTCGCCCTCCAGGTCGGCCTTCGCCCCGGCCGCGTCCTCGAACCGGGCGACCACGACGGACAGGACCCGCCCGTCGGACGGGTGGGCGTACTGCGCGACGTAGGCGCGGTCGAAGCCGTGCGCCGCCAGCGCCTTCGCGGCGGCCGTCGGGTCGGCGGAGAACTCCGCGATCGCCTCGGCGTCGCGGGCACCGCTGCCTGCCAGCAGGGGCAGCATGCCGGCCGGGACCTCGCCCGGTGCCGGGACGAGGGGCTGCAGCGCGTCGGCCGGCAGCGTCACGCCGGGCACGGGGGCGGACAGCGCGCTGGCCGAGGGCCGCTCGGGAGCGGCGGCGGGCTCCTCGTCGGAGCACCCGGCCAGCAGTGCCGCGACGAGCCCGAGCGCGGCCGACGTGCGCGAGATCATGGCGCCGAGCGTAGGGCTGCCCCGGCCGGCTGCGTGGCACCCGGGACATCCCGGGCAGACTGCACGCGTGACGAACGCGTGACCGGACCCGTGCGCAGCTCCTGGACGACGCCCGACCCCCGGCGGGCGACCCCGGCGTTCGGCCCGCCGCAGGTGCTGCCCGCGGTGGCCTCGCCCTCGCTGGTCGAGGACGCCCGCGCAGGGGTGACCGCCGCGGTGGTCACCGTGCTGGTCGGCGCCCCGATCGGGCTGCTGTGGGCCGCGCTGGCCCCGCGGGTCGACGTCGTCATCACCGGCGAGAACGTCCAGCTGGCCGAGCCGGGCACCAGCGCGTTCATCGCGGGCGACGGCTTCTTCCTGCTGGCCGTGGTGGTCGCCGGGGTCGTCGGGGGCCTGCTGGCCTGGCGGCTGGGGCGCGAGCACGGTCCCGCCGTCGTGGCGGGGCTGACCCTCGGCGGCCTCGCCGCCGCCTACGTGGCGATGCGGGTCGGCTCCACCGTCGGTCTCGAGGACGTGCAGCAGGCCGTCAGCGCCGGGCAGCAGGGGGCGCTCGAGCTCAGCCTGCGGCTGCGGGCCAAGGAGGCGCTCGTCGGCTGGCCGGTCGGCGCGCTCGTGGCCTACGTCGGCGCCTCGCTCGTGCGAGGTCGCTAGCTCAGTTCAGGCTGATGGGGCCGCGCGCCAGCTCGGGAGCGGGCGCCGCCGACAGGTGGCGCAGCAGGGTCGCCTCCCGGCGCAGCAGCGCGAGCTCGGCGCGCAGCCGCGTCCCGCCGTCGGCCAGTGCCAGCAGCCGCTGGCGCTCGTCGAGGTCGAGTGCCGTCGTCGCCGCGACCAGGAAGCCGAGCACCAGCGAGCTGTCCGGCAGGTCCGGCACCTCGATCTCGTCGCCGCTGGCCCCTGCGAGCGCCGCCAGGTAGTCGGCGAAGGCGGCCCGCACAGCCCGGTCCAGCAGCGGCGCCTCCGGGGCGTCGCCCATCTCGTCGGGCAGCACCTCCACCTGGCCGGCGAGGTACGGCCCGCTCGCGTCGAGCTCGCCCAACCGGAAGCGCGCCGTCCCGGTCGTCACCATGTCGAAGCGGCCGTCCTCGTAGGCCTCCGTACGGCGCAGGTGCGCCACGCAGCCCACGTCGTACAGCGCCTCGATGCCGTCGGCGCCGACCTCGCGGCCCTGCCGGATCGCGATGACGCCGAAGCGGCGCTCGTCCTCCGGGAGCTCCAGCAGCTCGCGGACGAGCAGGCGGTAGCGGTCCTCGAAGACGTGCAGCGGCAGCACCAGACCGGGGAAAAGCACCAGCCCCAGCGGGAAGAGCGGGAGCCGGAGCGACACCCGCGCAGGCTATGCCCGCTCCCGTCGGCGCGCTGCCCTCGACGGCTCGGACCGGCGCCCCGCGTGCGCAGACCAGCGTCGTCGTCACGGACACCGCCCGGCTCGGCGCTCCGGTGACGCAGACCTTCGTGCTGGACCCGGCGTCGGTCCCGACGGCGATCGACGTCGCCGACAGCCCGGTGGTCGTCGTCGGCGGCAGCAGCACGCCGAGCCGACTGGCCCTGCCGGCCCCGGTCACGCCCTGACGCGTTGATCCGGTGGTCGACCTCACGCTCCGCGCCGGCGGGCGGGACGACGGGCCGCCGGTAGGCTGACCCGCCACCTGACCCCGACCTGCCGGAGCGTCCCGCCGTGCTGACCCGCATCGACCTGCGTGGCCGCCGCGACGCCGACCCCCGGGCGCTGCTGCCCCGTGCCAGCCTCGACGTCGCCGCCGCGGTCGAGCAGGTCCGGCCCGTCGTCGAGGACGTCCGCGACCGCGGCGAAGCCGCCGTCCGCGAGGCCACGGAGCGCTTCGACGGCGTCGTGCCCGAGCACCTGCGCGTCCCCGCTGCGGCCCTGGCCCAGGCCCTGGAGCAGCTGGACCCCGACGTGCGTGCCGCGCTCGAGGAGGCCACTCGCCGGGCCCGCACGGTCAGCACCGCCCAGCTGCGCGGCGACGAGGTCGTCCGCGTCGTCGACGGTGCCACCGTCACCGAGCGCTGGGTGCCGGTCGGCCGCGTCGGCCTCTACGTGCCCGGCGGCCGCGTCGCCTACCCGAGCAGCGTCGTCATGAACGTCGTCCCCGCCCAAGTCGCCGGCGTCGAGAGCCTTGCGGTCGCGAGCCCGCCACAGGCCGACGGACTGCCTCACCCGGTCGTGCTGGCGGCGTGCGCGCTGCTCGGCATCGACGAGGTGTGGGCCGTCGGCGGGGCGCAGGCCGTGGCGATGTTCGCCTACGGGATCGAGGGGTGTGCCCCCGTCGACGTCATCACCGGCCCGGGCAACGTCTACGTCGCCGCCGCCAAACGCCTGGTGCAGGGCCGCTGCGGCATCGACTCCGAGGCCGGCCCGACCGAGATCGGGATCCTCGCCGACGACACCGCGGTCGCCGCCTACGTCGCCGCGGACCTGGTCGCGCAGGCCGAGCACGACCCACTGGCGGCCTGCCTGCTGGTGACGCCCAGCGTCGAGCTGCTCGACGCCGTCGACGTCGAGCTCGGCAAGCAGGTCCCGGCGACCAAGCACCGCGAGCGCGTCGAGACCGCGCTGGCCGGCCAGTCGGCGCACGTGCTGGTGGACGACCTCGACCACGGCCTGCAGGTCGTCGACGCGTGGGCCGCCGAGCACCTCGAGGTGCTGACCGCCGACGCCCCCGAGCGGGCCCGTCGCGTGCGCAACGCCGGCGCCGTCTTCATCGGCAACCACACCCCTGTCAGCCTGGGCGACTACCTGGCGGGGTCCAACCACGTGCTCCCGACCGGTGGCACGGCGCGGTTCAGCGCGGGCCTGTCGACGCAGAGCTTCCTCAAGCGGATGTCGCTGGTGCAGTACTCCGCGCAGGCCCTGGCCGCCGTCGCCCCGCACGTCACCGCGCTCGGTGGTTCCGAGGACCTGGTGGCCCACGTCGAGGCCGTGCAGGTACGCGTCCGATGACGTCCTCCCTGGACGCGCTCCCCGTCCGGGACGACCTGAAGGGCAAGGCGCCCTACGGCGCGCCCCAGCTGCCGGACGCCGTGCAGCTCAACGTCAACGAGAACCCGCACCCGCCGTCCGCGTCCCTGGTCGCGGACCTCGCGCGCGCCGTCGGCGAGGCCGCCGCGACCCTCAACCGCTACCCCGACCGCGAGGCGGTGGCCCTGCGCACCGACCTCGCCACCTACCTCTCGAGGCAGACCGGTGTGCCGCTCGGGATGGAGCAGCTGTGGGCCGCGAACGGCTCCAACGAGGTGCTGCAGCAGGTCTGCCAGGCCTTCGGCGGTCCGGGCCGCAACGCGCTGGGCTTCGAGCCGAGCTACCCCATGCACCCGCTGCTCGCCCGGGGCACGAGCACGACGTGGGTGGGAGTCCCTCGTGCGCAGGACTTCTCGGTCGACCTCGACACCGCAGTGGCGGCCGTGCGCGAGCACCGCCCGGCCATCACCTTCCTGACCACGCCGAACAACCCGACCGGCACGCTCACCGGGCTGGACGTCGTCGAGGCCGTGCACGAGGCGACCGACGGAATGGTGCTCGTCGACGAGGCCTACGCGGAGTTCGCCTCCGCGCCGAGCGCCGTCACGCTGCTGGAGCGCTGTCCGAGGCTGATCGTCAGCCGCACGATGAGCAAGGCCTTCGCCATGGCGGGCGCCCGCGTCGGCTACCTGGCCGCGAGCCCG
This sequence comes from Mycobacteriales bacterium, assembly GCA_046593875.1. Taxonomy (GTDB): domain Bacteria; phylum Actinomycetota; class Actinomycetes; order Mycobacteriales; family SCTD01; genus SCTD01. The sequence goes on from JBKJQQ010000184.1 coordinate 6,942, forward strand.
GCCGTGGTGGACGCCCTGCGCCTGGTGCGCCTGCCGTACCACCTGAGCGCTCTCACGCAGGCCGCCGCGCGCACCGCGCTGGCGCACGCCGACGAGCTGCTCGGCACCGTCGAGGCGGTCAAGCAGCAGCGCGACCGGATGGTCCGCGAGATCGAGGCGCTCGGGCTGACCGTCGTGCCGACCGCGTCGAACTTCCTGCTGTTCGGGCAGTTCGAGCAGCCGGCCCAGGTCTGGCAGGCCCTGCTGGACCGGGGTGTCCTCGTCCGCGACCTGTCGACCGCGCCCGGCCTCGCCGGCTGGCTGCGGGTCAACGCCGGCACCGAGCCCGAGACCACCGCCTTCCTCAACGCACTGAAGGACGTGACATGACGCGCACTGCCCTGGTCGAGCGCACCACCAAGGAGTCCGACGTCCGGGTCGAGCTCGACCTCGACGGCACCGGTCAGGCGAGCTCCGACACCGGCGTGCCGTTCTTCGACCACATGGTGGCCCAGCTCGGCAAGCACGGCGGCTTCGACCTGGCGGTGCGCACCCGCGGCGACCTCGAGGTCGACGCGCACCACACCGTCGAGGACACCTCGCTGGCGATCGGGTCGGCGCTGAAGCAGGCGCTCGGCGACAAGACCGGCATCCGCCGCTTCGGCGACGCGCTGGTGCCGCTGGACGAGTGCCTCGTGCAGGCCGCCGTCGACCTGTCCGGGCGGCCGTACGTCGTGCACGAGGAGCCGCAGCTGGTCGAGCTGATCGGCTCCTACGACACGACGCTCACCCGGCACATCTGGGAGTCGCTCGTCGCGACGGCCGACATCGCCCTGCACGTCCGGGTCATCAGCGGCCGCAACGCCCACCACGTCGTCGAGGCGCAGTTCAAGGCGGTGGCGCGCGCCCTGCGCGACGCGGTCGCGCTGGACGCGAAGGTCGTCGGCATCCCGAGCACCAAGGGGAGCCTGTAGGTGAAGGCGCTGACCGTCCTCTACGTGATGTTCGTGGCCGGCGCCTTCACCGGCTGCGCCACCTGGGCGCGCGCCGCCTGGCTGCGGCACCGGGAGGAGCCGTGACCTCGGTCGCTTTGCTCGACTACGGCTCGGGCAACCTGCGCTCCGCCGAGCGTGCACTGCAGCGGGCCGGTGCGGACGTCGTGCTCACCAGAGACTTCACGACGGCGCTGGACGCCGACGGACTGGTCGTTCCCGGGGTCGGCGCCTTCGCGGCGTGCATGCGCGGGATCAACGCCGTCCGCGGCGGGACCCTGGTGTGGGACCGACTGCGCCGGCGCCGTCCCGTGCTGGGCATCTGCGTCGGCATGCAGGTGCTGTTCGAGACCGGCGTCGAGCACGGCGAGCGCACCGAGGGGATGGGCGTCCTGCCCGGCACCGTCACCCGGCTCCAGGCGCCGGTCGTCCCGCACATGGGCTGGAACACCGTCGAGGTCCCCACCGGGTCGACGCTGTTCGACGGGGTCGAGTCCGAGCGCTTCTACTTCGTGCACTCCTACGCCGTGCACGGTGCGGTCGAGGACACGATGACCACCACGGCGCAGCACGGCGAGCTGTTCGTCGCCGCGGTGGAGCGCGGTGCGCTGGCCGCCACGCAGTTCCACCCGGAGAAGAGCGGCGACGCCGGTGCCGCCCTGCTCCGCAACTGGGTCAAGGGGCTCGCATGAGCAAGGAGCGCCAGCGCGCCCGTGCGGTCCGCGAGGCGGAGGCCGCGAAGCTGCGGGCCAAGAAGGCCCGCGCGGCCGAGCGCCGCGCCAGGGTCGAGCGGCTCACGCCGTCGGTCCCCGAGCTGCCGAAGCGGCAGCCGGTCTACCGGCAGCGCCGCTTCCCCAAGCTGCCCTGGCGGCTCAAGCTGGCGCTCGCGCTCGGCTGGCTGCTCGCCGCCGCCGCGATCCTCTACCTCGCCCCGACCTGGACCGGCCGCCTCGGCCTGCTCGTCGTCGCGACCATGCTGCTGCCGCTGATCGTCATCATCACGACCGACCCCACCCGGAGGTACCGGTGACCCTGGAGCTGCTCCCCGCCGTCGACGTCGCGGACGGTCAGGCCGTCCGTCTCGTGCAGGGCGAGGCCGGGAGCGAGACGTCGTACGGCGACCCGGTCGAGGCGGCGCTGCAGTGGCAGCGCGACGGCGCCGAGTGGGTGCACCTGGTCGACCTCGACGCCGCGTTCGGTCGCGGCTCCAACCGGGAGCTGCTCGCGCGCGTCGTCGGCACCCTCGACGTCAAGGTCGAGATGAGCGGCGGCATCCGTGACGACGCCTCGCTCGAGGCCGCGCTCGCGACCGGCTGCGCCCGCGTCAACCTCGGCACGGCGGCGCTCGAGTCTCCGCAGTGGTGCGCGAAGGCCATCGCCACGTACGGCGACCGCATCGCCGTCGGTCTGGACGTCCGCGGCACCACGCTGGCGGCCCGCGGGTGGACGAAGGAGGGCGGCGACCTGTGGGAGGTGCTGGCCCGGCTCGACGAGGAGGGCTGTGCCCGCTACGTCGTCACCGACGTGCGCCGCGACGGGACCCTCACCGGCCCCAACGTCGAGCTGCTGCAGGAGGTCTGCACGCGCACCGACCGGCCGGTCGTGGCCAGCGGTGGCGTCTCGAGCCTGGACGACCTGCGCGTGCTGGCTGCGCTGGTGCCCGCCGGCGTCGAGGGGGCCATCGTCGGGAAGGCCCTCTACGCAGGCGCTTTCACGCTCCCGGAAGCGCTGGCTGCCGTCCGCTGACGGCCTCGACCAGGCGGGGGAGCACCTCGCCGAGCGGCGCGTCGAGCCGCAGGTCGGCCCTCTCGTCTCCGCGCGTGGCCCCGGCGTTGACGATCGCGACGGGGACGCCGTGCTTGGCGGCGTGCAGCACGAAGCGGTAGCCCGACATCACCGTCAGGGACGATCCGAGGACGAGCAGGGCCCCGGCCCGGTCGACCAGCCCGAAGCAGGCCGCCACCCGGTCCGCCGGCACCGTCTCGCCGAAGAAGACGACGTCCGGCTTGAGCACGCCGTCGCACGCCAGGCAGTCGACCGGCCGGAAGGCGAGCAGGTCCTCGTCGGGGAGCTCGACGTCCCCGTCGGGGTTCACCGCGAGCACGCGTGCGCCCCAGGCGCGGTTGGCCGCCCGCAGGCGACCGTCGAGCTCCCCGCGCGGGCTCAGCCGGCGGCACCCCAGGCAGACGACGCGGTCGAGGTTGCCGTGCAGCTCGACGACCTCGCGCGAGCCGGCCGCGGTGTGCAGGCCGTCGACGTTCTGCGTGATGGTCCCGGCGAGCAGGCCCTGCTGCTCGAGAGCGGCGACGGCGCGGTGACCGGCGTTGGGCTCAGCCCGCGCGATGACCCGCCAGCCGAGGTGGCTGCGCGCCCAGTACCGACGACGGGCCTCCTCCGAGCCGGTGAACGCCTGGTAGGTCATCGGCGTCACCCGCCGGGCGGCGCCGCTCGGCCCGCGGTAGTCCGGGATGCCGGACTCCGTCGACAGCCCAACATTTTCCCTGACTAGGGCTTGGTGCACTCGGTACTCGACAGGATGTTCGCCTCGGTAATCCGGCACGCCCGACTCAGTTGACAGGCCGGCCCCGCTCAAGATCACGACGTTGCCCTTGCTCACGAGCTCGACGAGATCGTCGTACATGCGACAAGCCTCGCATGCACAAGGTGAGCCAGCAGGTGCAAGCCCGTGGGGGGAGAGACTATTGTATCTGCCGTGCGAAGGGCGAACCCCCCTGCGGACCACGAGGGCACTGAACACGAGTGCTCGTCCGCAACGGTGGTTTGCCGACAGGCCCTCGAGCGCTACTCCGCCACCCACTCTGTCCATGACATAGACGGGTGGATCACGATGAAGGAAGCGGGCCGACGGGCTGCCGACGAGTACGGCAAGCTCAGCACCGAGCAGTGTCAGGCGATCATCAGCATCATGCGGGCTGATCGCTCAGGGGGCGATTGAATGCGTCTCGGCGATGCGGACCAGTTCCCACAGATCGACTTCGAGCGCGTCTGCGATCCGCTTTGCCGACATCAGTGTGAGGTGCCGCTCGCCCCGTTCAATCAAGCCGAGGCTCGTCCTGTGTAGCCCAGATCTTTGCGCCAAGTCCTCCAGGGTCCAGGATCGCGCGAGCCGGAGCACCCTCACCTGGCTGGCCACGCGTACGGCCAAGTCGCGGTCGGCGGTGGTCATCTGCAACGACGCTATGGACCAAAGGGCCGCGGCTCTACGAGACTATTGTCTACCGCTAGCCTTCGTCAGGGCGTCTCGTCCAACTAGATCCGTTCCGTGGCGGTCCGACGTGACCCGCGTGACCCGGCGGCTTGTGCGTCCAGAAAGACAGGCAGATAGCGGCACTTCCTTCAGCAAAGTCGAATGCTATAGCGCCTTGATCGAAGCGAACCGGAAGACGAAGTTTGGCGTCTTCATCTGGCCGTGGAAGGTGAGGCTGCTCTCTTCAAGTCCCTGCTCGTCATCGCTGAAGAACGATCCTGAGAATCGGATGCGGTCGCCCTTCGCAAGGTTGACGAGCGTCTCGTACATCGGCGAGTCCGTGGGGATGAGGGTGTCCGATCCGATGTCCGACAGCGCATTGTTCCAAGTGGACACCTTTGTGCCGTCGCCGATGGAGAGTTCCAGCACGCCCTTGCCCTCGCTGTTCGTATCAATCGACCGGATCTCGCCAACCCATTCCTTGACTCTGAGGGTGGGCACGGCTGCTCGCAAGGCTCCCTTCCGGGCACGCTGCGCCTGACGTTGCTTGAGTTCGTTGTCCGTCGACTCGTAGCCCTCTCGACCGGCGACCACGGCCTGCAGGAGCGCCTGCTGGTCGGCCGGACCTGCGGCGGCCTTGTCAGCGGCGGCCTTGTCAGCGGCGGCCCGATCCGCGGCGGCCCGATCCGCGGCGGCCTTGTCAGCGGCGGCCTTTTCGGCTGCGGCCTTGTCCTCAGCCGTCTTGTCGGAGGCGGCCTTATCGGCATCGGCGTCGGCGGTCTCGGCGTCGGTTGCGGCGAGATTCACTTCAGCCGACTTGGGCGCGTCGTCCCCACCACCAGATACTGCACCCACGAACATCAACAATAGGAAGGCGCCGCCGACTCCGGACATCACCTTGTGCCGGGCGAACCAGCTTCTACTGACTTCGGTTGAAGGGGCAGGGAGAAACGTTGGCGACGAAGGCTGCTGAACCGGCCGGGTCGGGGGCACTGCGGTGGGGGCCGCCGCCGTTATCGGCAGTGACCTCGTGGGATGCGCCTCCGGCTCCTGCGCATCTACCGGCGGAGCCGCCCATGGGGGCGGGGACGGCGTAGCCGGTGCCGCATCGGCGAGCCGCCAGAACTGCCACCCGACCGGCGCCGGCCCCCATGACGGGTCTGGCTGCCAGCCTGAAGGGGGCGTCCAACCCGTTGGGTTTGGGGGCCAGCTCGGCGGCGGGTTGAAGACGTACTGCGCGGGGTTGGACATGGCGCTTCTGCTTCCGTATGAACAACGCGAGACGAGTAGGCGGGCCTGCGGTTCACGGCACGGGCACCCTGCGGCTTCAAAGAGTGGCGCAGATTTCGTCCGGCGTCTCCAAAATGCGGACATCTGAACTCAGGTCCTCTCGGCGGCTGCGAAGCTCCGCTGACGCTGAGCCGGCCTCGTGCCGGCCGCCGCGTCACGGCGGTACCCGAAGCGGCCATTTCCTGCCGGCGTCGCGCGTCGCTAGCAGGACGACATCTTCAGCCCCGGGGAGGACCCGAGTGGGGTCAACTTCGCGTTCTGGCTGCGACATACCCCCGCACTACGGCACGATCCGCCACCATGACCCTCACCCCCGCCACCACGGCCCCCACCCCCGCCATAACGACCGTCACCAAAGCGCCCGGCTTTTTCCTGAATCTATTTACCCTCGGCATCGCCATGGCTCAATGGGTCGGCCGCACCAACAAGACCCTCGGACGGGGCGGGGCCGGCTTCTGGTTCGCATGGCTCCTCGCCCCGTTCGCCTACTACGGCCTCGCCGGCCGTCTGAACGTCGCGCTCGCGGCGCAGGGCAGCCGAACCAAGGTTTCCCCTCTGGCCTGCTTCTTCCTGGCTGGCTTCCCATTCATCGGTAGCCGAAAGCGTCTCGGGCGCGGCGCGGACGCCTTGACCCGCTAGGGCGCCGCCGCCCGTCGCGGGCACCCGACGACGGGCGGCGGAGTTGTGCCGTCCGAGCCGCCCTTGGGTTGCCGCGACCTCACTGAGCATGACGAAGGTCGTCCTCACCGGGTGCTGTCCGAAATACCGTTGCCGTAAAGCGACAGCTGGTCCGGAGGATCGTGCTCGGGGGCGCCAACCCGTTGAGTCGCTGCACCAACCATGACGCAAGGGCCAGATGGGCCATCTTTCACCGTTGCCAGGACATGTCGGTGCTCGTGGGTCCAGTCTCCCCGCCATACCCCCCAACTGCCAAGGAGCCGCACCATGACCGCACCGCAGCTCGGTCCGCCGCCCGACCAGTTTTCGCAGTTTGGCCCGCCACCCGGCCAGTTCCCCGGCTTCCCGCCGCCGCCCAAGAAGAAGGCCGGCGCGGGCAAGATCGTCGGCCTGACCCTGCTGGGATTGATCGTTTTTGGCGGGTGCGTTTCGGCCGTCAGTG
>JBKJQQ010000020.1:0-25801 GCA_046593875.1 Mycobacteriales bacterium
CCCGTCCGGGGTTTCCGCGGTGAGCACCGCCTGCGCACCGTCTCGAAGCTCCCGGTAGCCCCTTCCTCCCTCGCAGGTTGATCCGTCAACGTCGATGCCGCTGCCGGCTTTGTCGAAGGCGTACAGCACGACGTTGGCCGGGGTGTCGAAGGGCATCGGCACCGGGCTAGGCGAGGGTGCAGCAGGGCTTGGGGACGGTGAAGGCGGCGCAGCGACCACGTCTGGCTTGTCGCTGCCGCACCCGGCGGCCAGCAGGCAAGCGGCAGCGGCGGCGAGCAGGGTTCTGGGGTGCATGGCCAGCAAGGTAGGACCTCAGGTGGCGCTTGCGTCGTAAGAATCCTGACGACCGGCGCCCCGCCCGTACTGAGCGGCTTCACAGAACCTTCACGGACGACGTAGGACGAGGCCGGATCGGGACGCACCACGATCCTCCCCGTAGGACCAAAAAACGGTGTGGCGCGTGGACTGTCACGGGCGTGGCCGCATGTCACCGGACGGGGCCGGGTGCACTCTTAATCCGCGGGTTCGGGGTTCAAGTCCCTGGCGGCGCACCCCGTTTGACCTGGGCTTTCTCGCTACACGAGAAGGCCCAGAGTCGTCTTCAGGCTCCTGGTGGGGCCGCGGTGGGGCCGCGGGCCTTGCGCGGCACGATCGCGACGGCGGACGACCTGCCCGTGCTGGAGGTCGACGTTGATCCACGGCAGCCCGACGGCCTCGCCTCGGCGAAGGTCGCGGAAGGCAATGAGGTGGAACAGTGCGTGGAGCCGGTCGTCGGCGATGGAGTCGAGGAAGGCTCCGATCTGGGCTGGCGTCCAGACCGACATCTCCGGTGACGAGGAGCTCCGGGCGTGGGAGGTCAGTGCCGTGCGGGCGGAGTCGACGCGATCCTGCAGCTTGGTGCGGTTCGCCCGTCGAGGTGCGCGGCGGAGCTTGCGCTCCGCGACCATCAGCTCCTGTAGGCGATGAGGCGCCTCTTGACGGCGGTGTTCAGCGCCGACCGGAGAGTGGCGTGGATGCGACGCAGCCGGGCGGTGTTGAGCGGCCGTGGCGGGTGGGACTGCTGCGCGCCTCCAGCGAACGCCAGCCGGTCGAAACCTGTCACGCGACCGCCGTGGCAACTGGGCCTTCGATCGCGACGCAGTCGTCCGGCGCTCCTCCACGGCCCCGAACCGTCAGGGCGCCACCGGGGCGTTGACGCGGACCACCCGCCAACCCCGGGGACCGTCGTGGAGCTCGGTGCCCGAGCTGGAATGGACGTCGATGTCCCAGATGGCGGTGGGCGGCGCGCCGAGGGCGTTGACGACGGCGGCCTTGATGACCGCGGCGTGGGTGACGGCGACCAGCCGGCCCGGCCGGTCGTGCCACTGCGCCAGCACGTCACGGACGCGGTCCAGCAGCGCGAGCAGAGACTCGCCGCCGTGAGCGTCGTAGGTGGGGTCGCTGCGCCAGGCCCCCAGGTCGAGCTCGGCCAGCGGACGCCCGGTCCAGGTGCCGAGGTCCCACGGCCGTAGGAGCGGCTCCACCTCCCCGCCCGGCTGCCGGCAGCGCCGGGCAGGAGAGGTGACGACCCGGCCGGACCTGCCGAGCCATGGCGTCAGGTCGTCGAGCGGTCCGGTGGCGTCCTCGTCGGCGGGCACGACGGGTATGCGGGCGACGGCGGTCCCGGCGTGCCGGACCAACAGCAGCCGAACGGTCAGCGCAGCACCGGCGCACCGGCGGCAGCGACGGCGCGCGGGCGTCGTTCGACCCTGAGCGTCAGGCCGCCGAATGCGGCGCCAAGGGCGGCAAAGAACAGCGTCAGCCCCCCGAGCGTGCGGATGCGGAAGTCCCAGACGATGCTCGCGGGCGCGTCGACGGCGTCACCGGCGTCGGGCAGCAGCGCGTACGCGACGCCGCCGACGACGAGTGCGACCGCCACGACGAGGACCTGCCTGGTCGGCTCGGACCAGCCCCGGCGGTGCAGCGTGCGCAGCGCCGCGTAGCTGCCGCAGACGACGACCACCCCGAGGGCGTACGCGAGCAGGTACGACGACGTGCGCGTGGCGATGGTGTCGGGATCGCCGACGCCGGGCGGGTTCGCCGGGTAGCGCAGCTGCGGGATCAGCGCGACCACGAGCCACGACCCGAGCGCCAGGCCGATGGCTTTCCGCCAGGCCGTCGCTGTCGACGGGAGGACCCGATAGGCCAGCGCAAACAGCAGTCCGAGGGAGATCCCGAACAGAACGAGCCCGGCCGGGCCGCCGAGGTACTTCTGAGTCTCGCGCGAGACCGGACCGTCGCCGGCGCCCTCCAGGGCGATGGCCCGGTCCAGGACCGGCTCGGTCAGCAGCAGGTGGAACAGCGAGGTCAGCAGGCCGGCGGCAGCGCCGGCCAGTGCACCGCGCAGCAGCACGTTGCGCACGGTGGTCGCGCGCTCAGTGGCAGGGGAAGCCGAGCATGTGCCGGGCGTCGTGGAACACCTCGTGCACGATCGAGTCACCCGCCGCCGCCGCTTGCGTGAGCTGGGCGAGCTGGCCCTGGTCGAACGCGACCGCGAACAGCAGGCCGGAGGCGATCAGCATGGCTGCGGCCAGGCCGGCGTACGCGCCGGCGCCCGGCAGGACGGTCGAGGTGGTGCTGGTCGGTGTGGTCATGTCGCTCCCTCAGGGGTCTCCGCCCCATCTCAAGGTTTGCGACGTCTGAAGTGTCCTGACTCCCGGATCGACGCTGGCCTCCGACCTTCCCACCCGCTCGGGGCAGTGGTCGAGTGTGGAGGTTCGCTCCCCGGTCACAGTGGCGGGACCGTCCCGGAATCGCACCGGGTTCCTTCGCGACGTCGCGTTGGCCACGGCAGTCAACCGGCGAAACGTGCTCGGGTCAAGGGATAATGGCCTCTGCCGTACGCGCCGCTTCGGCACGGGTCCGCAGGCCGGTCAGCAGCAGCTGCGCAGCGAGCACGGCCCCGACACCCTCCCCTGCGCGCAGCCGCAGGTCGAGCAGCGGCTCGAGCCCCATCCGCTCCAGGACAGCGGCGTGCGCTCTCTCGCGGCTGCGCTGACCCGCGACGAGGTGCGCGGCCACGGCATGCTCCGCCTGCACGGCCAGCAGCGCGGCGACGCTGGTGGCCAGGCCGTCCAGCACGACGACGGCGCCTGCGCGCGCTGCACCTAGCACCACACCGGTGAGCATCGCGATGTCGGGACCACCGAGTGCGGTGAGGTGTCCCGCGGTGGTGCCGTCGGCGCCGGCCTGCTCCCACCGCGCCAGGGCCGCGGCGACGACGTCGGTCTTGCGCTGCATCATCGCGCTGTCTGCCCCGGCGCCGAGCCCGACGACGTCGTCCGGCCGAAGGCGCAGGAGGCTGGCCGCGAGCGCGGCCGCCACTGTGGTGTTGCCGATCCCGACCTCACCGAGTGCGACCAGGCCACTCCGGCCGGCCTCCGCCCCGACCTCGACCCCGCGCGCGACCAGCTGCTCCACCGCTCCTGGGCTCAACGGGTCCTCGTCGCGCAGGTTGCCGGTGCTGGTGCCGGCGTCAAGGACGCTCACGGCGAGCCCCGCGACGCGGGCGGCGACCACACCCACCGCAGTGCCCGCCCGCGCCGCTTGGAGGAGATCCTCGGTCACCGTCGCAGCGAACGCGCTGACCCCGAGCTCGACGACCCGGTGTCGCCCGACGGCAAGCACGAGGGTGCCCGTGCGCAGGCCGGCATGTCCCAGCGCGACGGCGCGGTCGACCGCGCGATCGAGGACGCCGAGCGACCCGGGCGTCGTGAGCAGTGTGTCGGCCACGTCGCGTGCGGCCACGACCGCCGCCTGATCCGGGGCGCGCAGCCGTGACGTCGGCGCAGTGGGCTGCTGCCCGTTCGTCGGCCAGCGGTCCCGCAGCACCACATCGCTCAGCGGTGCCCGCCGCGACCAGCCCGCGCGCTCGAGCCCAGGTGCCGGCGGTCGCTCGTCGGGCCAGCCCAAGCAGAGCCAGCCGAGGGTGACGACCCCATCGGGCAACCCGAGCAGTGACCCGAGCTCGTCCGGCCGGAACAGCGTCACCCAACCCAGCCCCAGTCCTTCGGCGCGGGCGGCGAGCCACATGTTCTGGATCGCGCAGGCGCATGACCACAGGTCCGCGTCCGGGAATGTCGCCCGGCCGAGGACCCCTGCTGCCGGGGTGCGGCGGTCGCAGCACACGACGATCCCGAGCGGCGCCTCGCGGATCCCCTCGAGCTGGAGGTCGAGCAGGTGGCGGGCCGAGTCGGCGTCGAGCAGCCGGGCTTGCGCGAGCCGCTCCGCGTCGGCCATGACGGACGCGCGCTCGCGCAGTGCATGGTCCTGGACCACCAGGAAGCGCCACGGCTGCGAGTGACCTACGGAGGGGGCGGAGTGCCCGGCCGTCAGTACCCGCTCGAGCACGTCCGCCTGCACGGGGTCGGGCCGGAAGCGACGGACATCTCGGCGCGCGGCGACGACGTCGTACAGCGCAGCTCGGGCGTCATCAGGGAAGCGCCACGCGTCCGGTGCGGCGCGGCGCTGCGCCGCGGACGTCTGGTCGCCGATGACCGGGACAGGGCGCGGCCAGGTCATGCCATCCTCCCGTGAGCAGTGACAGCTGCGCCCGCGAGGATCTCGCGCACCGTCGCAACCAGCATGTCGCTCGCCTCCGCGTCGCGAACCGCCGTCCGCCAGTGCTCCGCCGTCAGGCCGGGGAACGTGTCGCCTCGCCGTACGGCAATGCCGTTTGTTCGCAGCGCTTCTCGTACGTCAGTGCGTCCCGGGACGCGGCAGAGCAGGAACGGCGCCTGGCTGCCTGGCGTGACCTCCACCCCGATCGCGCTCAATGCGCTCTGCAACCGCTCGCGCTCGGCAGCCAGCGCCGCGGCTTCCCGTTCCGCAGCTCGCACCGGTCCGGGCGCGAGGCAGGTGTCCAGCGCGACCAGCGCCAGCGTCGACACCGCCCACAGCGGTTGTGCGCACCGGAGCTGCTCGACCAGCTCGGGCGGCGCGAGCAGGTAGCCCACGCGCAGACCCGCCAGCGCCCACGTCTTGGTCAGGCTGCGCACGACCACCAGACCGGGCAGGTCTGCACGGTGTGCCAGCGAGTGCGGCTCACCCGGGACCGCGTCGGCGAACGCCTCGTCGACGACGACCACGCGCCCGGGGCGGCACAGCTCCGCGAGCCGTGGGTGCAGGACCCCGGTCGGATTCGTGGGGTTGCCGACGATGACGAGGTCGGCGTCGGCCGGAACGTCGTCGGGATCCAGGACGTACGGCGGCGTCAGCACCAGCCGCTCGACCTCGCGCCCGGCCGCACGCAGCGCTGCCTCCGGCTCGGTGAACGACGGATGCACGCACACCGCTCGGCGGGGGCGCAGCGCGCGGGCAATCAGGGCGAACGCCTCGGCGCCGCCAGCGGTGACCAGCACCTCGTCGGTCGACCGGCCGTGGCGCCGTGCGACTGCTGCCGTCGCAGCGGCAGGGTCGGGATAGCTCCCGAGCCGGTCTAGCGCCCGCTCGAGACGGCCCCGCAGCCAGGCCGGCGGCCCTGCGCTCCGGACGTTGACCGCCAGGTCGAGCAGCCCCGGACCCACCTCGCGGTCACCGTGGTGGAGCAGGTCGAAGTCGGTCACGGGTGGGCGTGCGCGTGCCCGTGCGAGTGCGCTGGGTCGTCAGGGTGGTCGTGCGGCGTCTGCGGCGCGCCGACCTTGCCCTCGAAGCCGGGCAGCGCGATCCGGTAGGCACAGGTGTCGCAGTTCATCCGCAGGTCGCCGACCTCGAGCTCCGTCCACCGCTCGAGGACCACGGCCGCCAGCGCCTCGGTCGGACCGAGCAGCCCGGCGACGCGGACGTCCAGCTCCGGGTGCCCACCCGCCCACTCCTGCGCCTGCGCGACGATCCGGTCCGGCAGCACCCCGGAGAACAAGAACCACGGCAGCACGACGATCCGCGCGAAACCCAGCCGGCGGGCGCGTTCGAGTCCGGCCGGCACCGAAGGCTCGGCCAGCGAGATGAAGGCGGTCTCGACCGTCCCGAACCCGCGGCCTTCCTGCAGCAAACGGGCCGTCTTGGCGATCTCGGCGTTGGCGTCGGGGTCGGTGGCGCCGCGGCCGACGAGCACGACCGCGGTGTCCGCCCACTCCTCGCGCGGGACGACGTCGAGCAGCCGCGCCTCGGCCTCGCCGAGCAGAGCCGGGTGAGGACCCAGGGGTCGGGCGTAGCGGAACGACAGCCCCGGGTGCCGCAGCTCCTCCCGGCGCAGCGCGGCCGGGATGTCGCCCTTGCTGTGGCCGGCGGCGACCAGCACCAGCGGCACGACGTCCACCGTGCGGTGACCGGCGGCGACCAGCCGGGAGGTCGCGTCCTGGATGGGCGGAGGAGCCAGCTCGAGGAAGCCGCCCTCGACGTCGGCGTACGGGACCGCCTCGCGGACCCGATCGACGAGCTCGCCGAACTGCTCCACGCCGGCGGCGTGCTTCGTACCGTGTCCGATGACGAGCAGGGCCGGCCTCATGCGGGGAACTCCTGGTGAGGGGCTGCGTAGAGCAGGGCGTTGAGAGCAGCGGAAGCGACTGCGGATCCGCCCTTCTCGCTGACATTGCTGACGGCGGGGAGGCCGCTCTCGCGCAGCGCGGCCTTGCTCTCGGCCGCACCGACGAAGCCGACCGGCAGGCCGATGACCAGGGCAGGCTGCACATTCAGGGAGATGAGCTCGAACAGCGCGGTCGGCGCGCAGCCGACGACCCACACCGCGCCCGGTCCGACCTCGCGAAAGGCCAGCCGAACAGCGGCTGCGCTGCGCGTTCGCCCGTCGCCTGCGGTCGCCTGCCGGACACGGCAGACGGTCTCGCGGGTGGTGATGCCGGCCGCGACCATCTCCACGTCGGTGACGACGGGCGCGCCCGCGAGCAGCGCCGCCTGACCCGCGCGCAGCACCTGCTCATCGGTGACCAGGTCAGCGACGTAGTCGAGGTCGGCGCTCGAGTGCACGACGCGCTCGACCACCGCGCGGTGCAGCGGCGGCAGGTGCGACAGGTCGACCCGCGAGCGCAGGATCGCGAACGACTCCTGCTCGATCGGGTGCACGGTCGCTCTCACAGGTCCTCCAGGTCGGGGCCGAACCAGCGCAGCTCCTCGCGCAGCCGCACCACGTCACCGACGACGGTCGTCACGGGTGCTCGCAGCCCCGCGGCCGCGACCTCGCGGGCGAGGTGCTCCAGAGTGCTCACCACGACGCGCTGCCGTGTCGTCGTGCCCTGCTCGATGCAGGCGGCCGGAGTGTCGGCCGCGCGGCCGTGCCGGATCAGGCCTGCCGTCAGCAGCGGCAGCCGGTCCTGCCCCATGAGGATGACCAGCGTGCCGGGGCCGGTCGCCAGCGCCTGCCAGCGGACCCGGCTGGCGGGGTCGTCGGGGTCCAGGTGACCGGCGACGATGCAGACGTCCTGCGTCATCCCGCGCGCCGTCACCGGGATGCCGGCGTAGGCCGGCACCGCGATCGCGCTGGTGATTCCTGGCACCACCTCGAACGGCACGCCTGCCGCGAACAGCGCCTGCGCCTCCTCCGACCCACGTCCGAAGACGAACGGGTCACCGCCTTTCAGGCGCACCACACGATTCCCGGCGCGGGCGTGCTCGAGCAGCAGGGCGTTGATCTCCTCCTGGCGAGGAGCCGTGCCGGTCCAGCTGGTCTTGCCGACGTCGACGACGGTCGCCTCGGGTCGTACGTGCTCCAGGATCTCCTTGCTCACCAGACGATCCGCGAGCACGACGTCGGCCTCGGCAAGCAGCTGGGCGGCGCGCAGCGTGAGCAGTCCCGGATCCCCCGGGCCGGCGCCGACGAGCGCAACGGTTCCCGGTGTCATGCCGGTACCTCGACCAGAGCGTCGGCCGGGCAGATCTCGACGCACTCGGCGCAGCCGGTGCAGCGGTCGGCGCGCACCTGCAGCGGCAGGCTCGCCACGATCGCGTGCTCCGGGCAGGTGAGCAGGCACGCGCCGCATGCCGTGCACGCGTCGGTGACCAGGTAGGTGCTGGCGGTCCTGGTCATGGCATCCACCGGTACCCCCGCGGCGTCACCATGCGGCCCGCGACCAGCCGGGTCTGCGACGAGCCGACGACCACGCACGCCAGCATCGTCACCTGCTCGACGTCCATCTCGCCCAGAGTCGTCACGTGCACCGTCTGCCGCGGTCGGCTGGCATCGGTGACGATGCCCACCGGGGTCTCTGCCGGGCGGTGCTCGAGCAGCATCGAGACGGCCTTGGCGAGCTGCCAATCACGACCGCGGCTGCGCGGGTTGTAGAAGGTGACGACGAGGTCGGCCTCGGCCACCGCCCGGATCCGCGCCTCGATCGCCGGCCACGGCGTGTGCAGGTCCGACAGGCTGATGCTGGCGTGGTCGTGGCCCATCGGCGCACCGAGCAGGCTGCTGGAGGCCAGCGCCGCGGTGACGCCGGGGACGCCGACGACGTCGATGTCGTTCCCGGCCACCTCGAGCGCGGGACTGGCCATCGCGTAGACGCCGGCGTCGCCCGACCCGATGAGCGCGACGGCGTGCCCCTGCTCGGCCTCGCGGACGGCGCTGTGCGCGCGCTCCTCCTCCTTGCCGAGACCGGTCTCGAGGATGCGTGTGCCGGGACGGGCGAGGTCGCGGACCTGGTCGACGTACTGGTCGAGTCCGACCCACACCGACGCGCGGCGCAGCTCGGCCTCGGCGCGCGGCGTCAGCAGGTCGCGCGCGCCGGGTCCGAGACCCACGAGCGCCAGGCGTCCTCGCGGTGCGCGCCGGGCGACGGCCACCGTCGCCATGGCGCTCTTGGTCTTCTCCACCACCAGCGCACCGGAGCTGTGCAGCAGCGCGGCCGCCTCGGCGACGCTCGGGGTGCCGAGCGCCTTCGCCGGCTGGTCGCTGGGGTTCGGCACGTCCACCTCGGCGAGCTGCGCCGCGGGATAGGTCGTCAGCGCCCAACCGCGTCGTCGGCACGCCTCGACAATTCCTGCCTCGTGGGCCTTCTCGTCGACCGTCGCTGCCGCGACGACGCTGCCCGCGCTCAGGTGCGCCTCCTGGAGCGCGCGGTCGACGAGCGACTCGACCTCGTCGGCGGTGACGCCGCGGGAGGCGCCGAGACCCAGCACGAGAGATGGCGGCCGAAGCACGACAGTGCGCTCAGCGTGCCCCTCGACCACGTCGGTGACGCGCACGACGTGCTCGCCGGTGTCGCCGACCGGCAGCGGTGGCAGCGGCCAGGTCGCGTCCGCATCCAACCGCACGGGCTCGCCGTCCAGCAGCGCGCGCGACACGGCCGCGACGGCGCCCTCGACAGGCCAACCGAAGGTATCCAGCCCTGGCAGACCGACGGCGTCCGTCGCGGTGGTGATGACGGGCCCGGCGCCGAGCACGTCGGCGACCTTCCGGGCGAGGTCGTTCGCGCCGCCGCCGTGGCCGCCGACGAGGGCGACCGCGAAGTGCTGCGCCTCGTCGACACACACGACTCCGGGGTCTGTCGACTTGTCGTGCAGCAGCGGTGCGATCAGCCGGACCGTTGCGCCCGTCGCGAGGAAGCAGACCAGCGCCTCGCACTCACGCCAGGCCGACGCCAGGTCGCGCACGTCGTACGAGCGGGTGTCCGGCAGCACCTCGGTCAGGCGTTCCGCGGCGCGAAGGCCGGCTGCGGTGGTGACGACCAGGCCGATCACGTCAGGGCTCCAAACACGACGAAGACGGGGTTCGTGGGCACCAGCCGGTGGCCGCTCCCGAGCGGCTGCAGCCGCGAGCTCTCGAGCAGCACGGCCTCGGCGGCGTAGTCGCGCATGGCCCCGATGACCGGCGCCACTCGCTCGAGCGTCGCAAGAGCGACGACCAGCCGCGACGGCCGGTGCTCCACCGCGGCCCGCACGACGTCGACGCCGCCGCCGCCGACGAAGACGGCATCGGGCGAGGGCAGTCCCGCTAGCGCCTGCGGCGCGCACCCGTGCACGACCTGCACGTCGACGCCGAACGCCTCGACGTTCGCCTCGAGCGCAGAAGTGTCGTCCTTCTCGATGGCGACGACGGCCGCGCCCAGCCGCGCGCACTCGACGGCGACCGAGCCGCTGCCGGCACCCACGTCCCAGACCATGTCGCCGATCCGCGGGCCGAGCCGGGCCAGGACCAGCGCGCGCACCTCCGCCTTGGTGACCATGCCGTCGCGATGCGCGAAGCGCTCCTCGGGCAGGGCCCACCCGGCAGGCACTGATGCACCCGCCAGCCAGCGCTTCTCAGAAGCGACCGCCTTGGCGTCATCGACGACGAGCACGACGTTCAAGGGGTCCCAGTCGGCGCGCCCGGCGGCCTGCGCGGGAGTCAGCCAGGTGATCCGCTCACCATCCAGGCCGACCCGCTCGACAACGCACATCCGGCGGTCGATCCCGGCGAGCGCGTCACCGATCTCGGCCGGCCCGGCGCCCTCGGAGGTCAGTACCGCAACCTTCGGGTGCGCCCGGCAGGCGGCAACGGCAGGCCGAGAGTCGCGCCCGTGGGCCGATACGACGACGGCGTCGTCCCATGGCAGCCGGGCGCGCGCGAAGGCGAGAGCGACGCTGGAGACGGCGGGAAGCACTTCGAGCTCGTCGGGCGCGACCCGGTCGCGCAGCAGTCGCAGCACTCCGAAGAAGCCGGGATCACCTGACGCGAGCACGACCACGTCACCGGCGGCCTCGACGACCTGGCGCAGCGCCTTGGCCGGGTCGTCGCGCAGGGCCACAGTGGGGACGCCCTCCGGCAGCCGGACCTCCCGCAGGTGACGTCGCCCGCCCATGACGAGGGACGCCTGGGCCAGCCGCTCCTGCGCGAACGGCGACAGCCCGCCCCCGTCGAGACCGATGACGGTGATCACGCCGCCTTCACCCACTCCGGCTCGGTCGCGGCGACGACGCCGGCCCCCTGCGGGTCCACCATCGCGACCCGCGCCGGCAGCCCGCAGAACCGGGTCAGCACCGTCGCGACACGACCGCAGAGCAGCCCGCCTGCGTCGCGGAGCACTCCTGCCGCCTCCCACATCTCGTACGCGTGCCGAGCGGTGTTGGCGCGACGCACCGCCTCGACGAGGTCCGCGTCCCCCCCGACCTCTGCCGTCACCTCGACGAGCACGGCCGTGTCGACCTTGCTCTTCGTGTAGTGCGTCATGAGCACGCCGCTGGCGAGCTTGGTCAGCTTTCCGGCCATCCCAACGAAGACGACGTCACGCAGGTCGTCCGAGACCGCCTGCTTCAGTGCCGCCCCGGTGAAGTCGCCGACCTCGACGAAGCACACCGGCGGCAGCTCGGGCAGAAGGCGCATCGCCGCCTTCTCCGTGCGCCCTCCGGTGGCGAGTACCAGCGTCGGCAGGCCCTGCGCCGCCATGACGTCGACCGCCTGCACAACGGACGCGCGCCACGACGCCGTGCTGAACGGCCGCACGATCCCTGTCGTGCCGAGGATGGAGATGCCGCCCAGGATGCCGAGCCGCGCGTTGGTCGTCTTCTTCGCGCGCTTCTCGCCGTCCGGCACGCTGATGACCACCACGATCCCGCGTTCGGCGAGGTCGAGCACGGCGCCGATGTTCTCGTGGAGCATCTGCCTCGGCACCGGGTTGATGGCGGGGACACCGACCTCTAGCCCCAGACCGGGCTTGGTGACCACGCCGACGCCGACACCGCCCTCGATCTGCAGCCCCGGCTCGTCGCGCCAGCGGACCGTCGCGGTCAGGTGCGCGCCGTGCGTGACGTCCGGGTCGTCGCCGGCGTCCTTGACGACGACGGCCTCCGCGCGCGCCTCCTCGACGTCGCATCGCTCGACAGGAAACGAGACCCGCTGCCCGGCAGGCAGAACCACCTCGACCGTCGTCTGCGGTGCCTGCGTGAGCAGCGCGGTCACTGCCGCCTTGGCGGCAGCCGCGCTGCAGGTTCCCGTGGTCCAGCCGCTGCGCAGCGGCCCCGTCCGCACCTTCGCGGTGCGCGGCAGGTCGGGCTCGCGCAGCTCCGGGTCGGTCATGCCGGTTCTGGGTGGGGTACGGCGCGCGCCGCCTGCCGCTTCGCCCGCAGCTCCGCCCGGGCGGCTTGGTCCTCCACCTTGCGGTGCTCGTGGAAGTGGCCCGGGTGGTAGAGGTGGGACCGGGTGCCACCGGCGCCGAGCGCGGGGCCGACCAGCACCAGCGTGTGCTTGTAGAGCTTGTGCTCCTTCACCTTCTCCGCGAGCTCGCCCAGCCGGCACGGGAAGACCAGCTCGTCCGGCCACGTCGCGGCGTACGCGACGACGCAGGGGGTGTTCGCGTCGTATGTGCCGGCTGACAGCAGCTCGTCCTGCAGCTGCTTGATGCGCGCGGCCGAAAGGAACAGCGCCATCGTGGTGCCGTGCTCGGCGAAGCCGCGCACCGTCTCACGTGGCGGCATCGGCGTCTTGCCGCCCTCGAGACGGGTGAGCACGACCGACTGCGCGACCTCCGGGATCGTCAGCTCGCGCTGGACGAGCGCCGCCACCGCGCTGAAGCTGCTGACTCCCGGGATGACCTCGGTCTGCAGCCCCAGCCGGGTGCACAGTTCGTGCTGCTCCTGGGTGCCACCCCACAGAGCCGGATCCCCGGAGTGGATGCGGGCCACCCGCAGCCCCTCGCGCGCCGCGCGCTCGTAGTGGTGAGTGATCCCCTCCATCGAGTGCTCGGCGGAGTTCACGACGACCGCGCCGGGCCGCACGTGCTGCAGCACGTCCTCGTGCACCAGCGACGCGGCCCAGATGACGATGTCGGCCTCGCCGATGCGCTTCGCGGCGCGCAGCGTGAGCAGGTCGGCTGCCCCGGGACCGGCGCCGACGAAGGAGACGAGGCCGGTCATGCGCTGCCCCTGGTGTCGGTAAGGCGGCCGCCTCGGCCTCTACGGCGGGCGGGGACGACGATGGTGGACAGGTACGGCGCCTCGCCCTGAATCTCCGCGGCGGGTCGCACCTGCTCGTCCGGCAGGCCGAGCGCAGCGCCGAAGACGGCGTCATCAAGACGGCCCTGCGCGCGCAGCACGTGGAGGACCGCGGGCATGTGGCGCCCACCCTTGTAGGCGACGACGGTGTCGAAGTGCGCGAGCGCCTCCTCGAAGGCAGCGACGCCTGCGGTCAACGGGAGCAGCGCGAGCGACTCGGTGCCCTCGCAGAGCACGGTGCCGCTGCGCGCGGCGAGGTCCTGCATCGCGGTGATCCCGGGGACGGTCTCGACGGCGACCTCCGGCAGCCGCTCGCGCACGGCGTCGGCGAGGTAGCTGAAGGTGCTGTAGACGTTGGGGTCCCCAATCGTGGCGAAGGCGACGGTGCCGCCGGTCTCGCGCAACCGCTCGGCCACCGCGGCGGCGGCCGCCTCCCATGCCGCTCGTCGCTGCTCGGTCGCGCCGCCGCGGTCATCGAGCGCGAAGACCAGGCGCAGCAAGCGATCGTGCGTGACGTGCGCCCGCACTGTCGCCTCGGCACGCCCCTGCTCCTGCGTATCCATGACCGGAACCACGACCAGATCGGCGCTCTCGAGGACGCGCACGCCCTTGACGGTCACCAGCTCAGGGTCGCCCGGTCCCATGCCTACGCCGATGAGCCTCACGCCGGGACTTCCTGGGTGACGCGCGCGGCGCGGTCGACGAGCTGCGCAGCCAGCTCGGGCGATCCGGCCCAATGCACGTGCAGGTAGCTCGCGTGCACGCCGTCCTGCACGAAGCCCTCGCGGCCGCCCTCGTCCAGGTTCCACGCAGGGACCACACCGGCGCGCGGCTCGACCGCCGTGCGGTGGAACTCGTGGCCGGTCACACCGCTGCTCGTCGTGCGGTAGCCGAGGGTCAGTCGCTCGGTCATCCGGCCGGACGCCGGCAGCACCCCGCACATCGGCAGGCCGTCCAGGTCCCGGCACAGGTAGAGCAGCCCGGCGCACTCCGCGCTGATCGGCGCACCGCGGGCTGCCAGGCGTCGTACGTCCTCCCGCAGCGCGGCGTTCGCCGACAGCTGCGCGGCGTGGACCTCGGGGAAGCCGCCACCGATGACCAGCCCCGCGGTGCCGTCGGGCAGCCTCTCGTCGCGTAGCGGGTCGACGACGACGACGTCGGCACCGGCGGCCGCAAGCAGCTCGACGGTCTCGGCGTAGGAGAAGGTGAACGCTTCGCCGCCGAAGACCGCAATGACCGGCCGCGCGTCGCACTCGAGCGCGGGCGGTGACCACGACTCGGCGTCCAGCGGCGGGGCGCTGCGGGCGAGCTCCAGCAGCGCGTCGAGGTCGAGCGACTGCGCGCACAGATCAGCGAGCGCGCGCACGGTGGCGACCGCATCGGCGCTGCGCTCGGCGACGGGGACGAGCCCGAGGTGCCGGCTCGGGGCTGCCACCGATGCCTCGCGTCGCAGCACTCCGAGCACCGGCGCCATCCCGTCGAGCGCGGTCCGCAGCAGGTCCTCGTGCCGGTCGCTGCCGACGCGGTTGAGGACGACGCCGCCGAGCCGCACCCGGTTGTCGAAGCGTGCGAAGCCCTGCACGAGAGCCGCAACCGACCGGCTCTGCGACGACGCGTCGACGACGAGCACCACCGGCGCGTCGATCACCCGGGCGACGTGCGCGGTGGAGCCCTCGTCGGTCGAGCCGCGTCCGTCGAAGAGACCCATGACGCCCTCGATCACAGCGACGTCGGCGCCGCGGGCGCCGTGCAGCAGCAGCGGCGCGATGAGGCTCTCTCCGACGAGCACCGGGTCGAGGTTGCGGCCGGGCCGGCCTGTGGCCAGCGCGTGGTAGCCGGGGTCGATGTAGTCCGGGCCGACCTTGTGCGGCGACACCTGCAGGCCGCGGTCGCGCAGCGCCGCCATCAGCCCGGTCGCGACGGTCGTCTTGCCGGCCCCGGACGAGGGCGCCGCGATCACCAGCCGCGGCAGGCTCACCACTCGATCCCCCGCTGGCCCTTCTGACCGGCGTCCATCGGGTGCTTCACCTTCGTCGTCTCGAGCACCAGGTCCGCGGCCTCGATCAGCCGCGGGTCGGCGTCACGTCCGGTGATGACGACGTGCTGATTGCCGGGTCGGTCGCGCAGCGTGCGTACGACGACGTCGACGTCGACCCAGCCCCACTTCATCGGGTAGGTGAACTCGTCCAGCACGTAGAAGCGGTAGGTCTCGGCGGCAAGATCGCGCTTGACCTGCTCCCAGCCCTCGAGGGCGTTCGCGGCGTGATCCTCGTCGCTGCCGGCCTTTCGGGTCCAGGACCAGCCTTCGCCCATCTTGTGCCAGGCGACGGTCCCGCCCTCGCCGCTGCTGCCGAGCACCCGCAGCGCGCGCTCCTCGCCGACCTTCCACTTCGCGCTCTTGACGAACTGGAACACCCCGATCGGCCAGCCCTGGTTCCAGGCGCGCAGGGCGAGCCCGAACGCGGCGGTCGACTTGCCCTTCATCTGGCCGGTGTGCACGACGACCAGCGCGCGGTTGCGGCGCTGACGGGTGGTGAGCCCGTCGTCCGGAACGCTGCTCGGCTGTCCCTGTGGCATCAGGCGACCCTCCGGATCGACGCTGGCATTACGCGACCCTCCGGCTGGGCGCGAAGGTCTGTGCAACCGACGTCAGCGACTCGGCCGACAACTCCTCCAGCCGCAGCGCGACACCGCCCAGCTGCTGGCCGAGCTCTGCGGCCAGCCCGAGCCGCACGGGACCGGTCTCGCAGTCGACGACGACGCAAGCCGCACCGGTGCGGGCCAGATGCGCCGTCGCGAGCTCAGGCGCCGGGCCGCTGGTGTGCCGGCCGTCCGTGACGACGACGACGAGCGCGCGACGCCCCGGGTCACGCACCGCCTCGACGCGCAGCACCTCCGTGGCGCGCAGCAGTCCGGAAGACAGCGGCGTACGCCCGCCGGTCGGGAGCGCGGCGAGCAGCACAGCGGCTGCCTCGACGCTGCTCGTGGGTGGAAGCGCCAGCGTCGCCTCGCTGCCGCGGAAGGTGACAAGCCCGACTTTGTCGCGGCGCTGGTAGGCGTCGAGCAGCAGCGACATCACCGCTCCCTTCACGGCTGCGGTCCGCGAGCGTGCGGCCATCGACCCGGAGGAGTCGAGTACGAACAGCACGAGGTTGCCCTCGCGGCCTTCGCGCACCGCTTCGCGCAGGTCGCTCGATCGCAGGACGACACCGGTGCCGGCGCGGCCGCGGGCGCGCTGGTGCGGCGCGGCTGCCTGCAGCGTCGCGGACAGGTGCAGCGACTGCAGCCGACCGGTAGGGACGCGTGCGCCAGTGAGCTTGCCGCTGCCGCCCTGCGCGCGCGAGCGGCGTCCGGCGGCACCGGAGCGGCGGTTCACGCCGGGCACCTGGAGCGAGACGGTCCGGTACGGGTCACCGGGGGCGTCGGTGCGCTCACCCGAGGCGGCGGCGGGCGACGGCTCCTGCTCCCCGCCCTGCTCAGTCCTGCCCGTCGCGTCCCGGTCCTGGGTCAGATCTGGGCTCGACTCTGCGGACGCATCGTCGTTCGGAGGCGGGCTGCCGCTGCCTCCGCCGTCGGGCCCGCCGTCGGGGTCCTCCGGGCCCTGCTCCGACTCGACCGAGGACAGCGCGTCGTCGAGCTGCTGCTCGTCCAGACCGGGCGCCTCGAACGGCGTTCGCCGACGGCGGTGCGGCAGCGCCAGCCGTGCGGCGATGCGGACGTCCTCCGTCGTGACCTCGTCGCGACCGGCCCAGGCGGCCAGAGCGACCGCGGCCTTCGCCGTCACCAGGTCGGCGCGCAGCCCGTCGACGCCGAAAGATGCGCACACGGTGGTGACCTCGCGCAGCGCCTGGTCGCCGAGCACCACCCTCGGCAGCCGCTCGCGCGCGGCGGCGATGTGCGTGGCCAGCTCGGCGTCGTCGGCGGCCCAGCGGGCGGCGAAGCCCTCCGGATCGGCGTCGTACGCCATCCGTCGCCGGACCACCTCGGCACGCTCGGCCGGGTCGCGGGTGGCGGCGACCTCGACCGTCAGTCCGAACCGGTCGAGCAGCTGCGGGCGCAGCTCGCCCTCCTCGGGGTTCATCGTGCCGACGAGCAGGAACCGCGCCGCATGCCGCACCGAGACGCCTTCGCGCTCGACGTAGGAGGTGCCGAGCGCTGCGGCATCGAGCAGCAGGTCGACCAGGTGGTCGTGCAGAAGGTTGACCTCGTCGACGTAGAGGACGCCGCGGTGCGCCTGTGCGAGCAGACCGGGTTCGTACGCACGGACGCCCTCGGTCAGCGCCCGCTCCAGGTCGAGCGACCCGACCAGGCGGTCCTCGGATGCGCCGACCGGCAGCTCCACGAGCCGGGCGGAACGGGAGGCAGCCGTCGCACCGTCATGCGGACCGTCGGGGCAGGCCAGGTCCGGCGCCGCGGGGTTGCAGGAGAACCGGCATCCCTCGACGACGGCAAGCGGCGGCAGCAGCGCCGCGAGCGCCCGCACGATGGTCGACTTCGCGGTGCCCTTCTCGCCCCGCACGAGCACGCCGCCGACCGACGGGGAGACGGCGTTCACTACAAGAGCCAGCCGCAGGTCCTCCAGGCCGACAACGGCAGAGAACGGGTAACCGGTGGTCATCGGGACATGCTCGGAGCAGGCGTCATGGGCGCCTTCCTCGGGATCCGCGCCCCGTGAGAGCTGGTCGACGGCGGGAGTGTCTGGCTCCCCGAGAACGATCCTCAGGTCACAGTGGCGGGACCGCGCCGGGATTGCACCGGGCTTCCTCCACTGCCGTCATGGCGCGGCCGACTCTACGCTGCCGGTGCGGCTCAGCCCTCCTCGAGGTCGCCCTCCAGCTCGAGGTAGGTGCGCTTCAGCCCGTCGAGCGTCTCGGCCGAGGGCTCCGCCCAGAGACCACGGTCGGCCGCTTCCAGCAGTCGCTCCGCCATGCCGCGCAGCGCCCAGGGGTTCGACTTCTGCATGAAGGCGCGGTTCGTCTCGTCGAAGACGTACGACTGGGCGAGCTTCTCGTACATCCAGTCGTCGACCACTCCTGCGGTCGCGTCGTAGCCGAACAGGTAGTCGACCGTCGCCGCCATCTCGAAGGCGCCTTTGTAGCCGTGCCGCTGCATGGCCGCGATCCACTTCGGGTTCACGACCCGGGCACGGAAGACGCGGTGCGTCTCCTCCTGGAGCGTGCGCGTCTTCACCGTGTCCGGCACCGCGCTGTCGCCGACGTAGGCCTCGGGCGAGGAGCCGGTCAGCGCGCGCACCGCCGCAACCATCCCGCCGTGGTACTGGAAGTAGTCGTCGCTGTCGACGATGTCGTGCTCCCGGGTGTCCTGGTTCTTGGCCGCGACGCGCACCCGCCGGTAGACGCGCTCCATGTCGCCGCGCGCCTCGGTGCCGTCCAGCCCCGTGCCGTACGCGTAGCCGCCCCAGACGGCGTAGACCTCGGCCAGGTCGGCGTCGGTCTTCCAGTCGCGGCTGTCGATCAGCGGCAGCAGGCCGGCGCCGTAGGCGCCGGGCTTGCTGCCGAACACGCGCGCGGTGGCCCGGCGCAGGTCCGCGCCCGCGGCGACGTCGGCGTCGACGTGCGCCTTGAGCAGGTTGTCCTCCGGTGGCTCGTCGAGGCCGGCGACCAGGCGCACCGCGTCGTCGAGCATCGTCACGACGTGCGGGAAGGCGTCACGGAAGAACCCGCTGATGCGCAGCGTCACGTCGACGCGCGGGCGACCGAGCTCCTCCAGCGGCACGATCTCCAGGTCGGTCACGCGACGCGAGGCCGGGTCCCAGACCGGGCGCACCCCGAGCAGCCACAGCGCCTCGGCGATGTCATCGCCGGAGGTGCGCATCGCGCTGGTCCCCCAGACGACGAGACCGACGGACGCGGGGTACTCGCCGTGGTCAGCCAGGTAGCGCGACAGCAGCGAGTCGCCGAGCGCCTTGCCCACCTCCCAGGCGTTGCGTGACGGGATCGCCTTGGGGTCGACGGAGTAGAAGTTGCGGCCGGTCGGAAGCACCCCCACGAGGCCGCGCGTCGGGGACCCGGACGGGCCGGCCGGGACGAAGCCGCCGGACAGCCCGTGCAGCAGGTTGTCGATCTCGTCGGTCGTGCGCGCCAGGCGCGGGACAACCTCCTCGCAGGCGAAGCGCAGCACCGCCTCCACGTCGGGGAGGTCGTCGCGGTCGAGCACGTCGCGGACGATCGCCGGAACGGACGAGGTGTCCCAGCCCTTGACGTCCACCGACTGCACCAGCCGGCGCGCCATGTCCTCGAGCTGGTCGGCCTGGCGGCGGTCGTCCTCGATAAGGCCGTACGCCGCACCCAGCGCGCGACGCAGGCCGGGCAGCGCGTCGGCGTTGCCGGCCCACGTCTGCTGCGCACGCAGCACGCCGAGGATCAGGTCGACCTGCGCCTCCCCCGCGGGCGGCAGGCCGAGCACGTGCAGGCCGTCACGGATCAGGACGTCCTTGACCTCGCAGAGGTAGCCGTCGACGTGCAGCAGGAAGTCGTCGAACTCCTCGTCGCTGGGCGTCTCGCTCACGTGCAGGTCGTGGTGCAGCTGGGCCTGCGTGATGAGGTCCCAGATCTGACCGCGGATGGTCGGCAGCTTGGCCGGGTCCATCGCCTGCACCTGGGCGTACTCGTCGAGCAACTGCTCGAGCTGGGCCATCTCGTCGTAGGACTCCGCGCGCGCCATCGGCGGCACCAGGTGGTCGACGACGGTCGCGTGGCCGCGACGCTTGGCCTGCGTCCCCTCGCCCGGGTCGTTGACGATGAACGGGTAGAACAGCGGCAGGTCTCCGAGCACCGCGTCGGGCGCGCACTCCGCGGACAGGCCGAGCCCCTTGCCGGGCAGCCACTCCAGCGTCCCGTGCTTGCCGAGGTGCACGACCGCGTGCGCCCCGAAGTCCTGCGCGAGCCAGCGGTAGGCCGCCAGGTAGTGGTGGCTCGGCGGCAGGTCCGGGTCGTGGTAGATCGCGATCGGGTTCTCACCGAAGCCGCGCGGCGGCTGGATCATCAGCACGACGTTGCCGTACTGCAGCGCCGCCAGCACGATCTCGTCGCCGTCGACATAGAGGCCGCCGGGCGGCGGTCCCCAGTGTTCGAGCATCCCGTCCTGAAGGGACTGCGGAAGCGAGGAGAACCAGCGCATGTAGTCCGCCAGCGGCACCCGCGCGACGGCCGCCTGCAGCTGCTCCTCGGTCAGCCACTCGACGTCGTGCCCGCCCGCGGCGATGAGCGTGTGCACCAGCTCGTCGCCGTCCTCTGGGAACTGCCCCACGTCGTAGCCGGCGGCGCGCATCGCCTGCAGCAACCGCACCGCCGACGCAGGGGTGTCCAGTCCGACCGCGTTGCCGACCCGGGAGTGCTTGGTGGGGTAGCTCGACAGCACGAGCGCGAGCTTCTTGTCGGCGTTCGGGACGTGCCGCAGCCGTGCGTGCGCGACGGCAATCCCCGCCACGCGGGCGGCCCGCTCGGGGTCGGCGACGTAGCGGTGCAGACCCTCGTCGGTCGTCTCCTTGAAGGAGAACGGCGTGGTGATCAGACGCCCGTCGAACTCCGGGATGGCCACCTGCATGGCTGCGTCGATCGGCGCGAGCCCGGCGTTCGAGGCCGCCCAGTCGGCACGCGAGGACGTGACGCACAGGGCCTGCAGCACCGGCACGTCCAGCGCCGTGAGCGCACCGGCATCCCAGCCCTCGGTGTCGGCGGCGTTGGACCCACCGGACGCCAGGACCGTCACCACCAGCGCGTCGACCTGCCCGGCGAGCAGCTCGTCCACGACGGGCAGCGCGCCTCCGGTGTCCGGGCGCAGCGAGCCGGCATACACCGGGCGCGCATTGGCCCCGGCCGTCTGGATCGCGTCGCACAGGACGTCGACGAAGGCGGTGTTGCCGGACAGCTCGTGCGCCCGGTAGTAGACGACTCCGACGGTTGGGCGGGCCGGGTCGTGCGCCCGGTCGCCGCGCACGCCGTGCGCCGGCAGCGATGCGGGCGGAGCGAAGCCGTGACCGGTCAGCAAGACCGTGTCGGACAGGAACGCCACCAGCTCGCGCAGGTTGTCGATGCCGCCCTCGCGCAGGTAGGCGCCGGCGTCCGTGACCACCCCGGCCGGCACGGTCGAGGCCGCGGTGAGCTCGGCGTCAACACCCTCGCCGCCGACGGCCACGACCGGGATGCCGCGCCCTGCCGCGTCCGCGAGCAGCGCGTCGAAGCCGTCCCAGGCCTGCCGCCCGCCCAGCAGCCGGAGGAGCACGATCTGCACGCCCTCGAGGTCGACGTGCTCGAGGCGCACGGGGTTGGCCAGGCGCAGGGGAAGTGCGGGCTCGGTCACCGCGCGTGCGGCGAGGAGGTCGGTATCCGCGGTGGACAGCAGCAGCAGGCTCACCCGGCCCATCCTGCCTGCTGCGACTACGGGGCCCCCGGGGGGACGAACGGGAGCCCCGCCGGTGGGCCGTTCTCGAGCAGCCGCAGCACGGCGTCGGTGTCGAGATGGTCGGCCACCAGGTCGCCGAGCGCGTCCAGCCGCGCCTGCCGGACGTCCTCGAACGACGTCGTGCCGGGAAGCCAGCGCCGGCCCATTGCGTCCGCGACCTCGGCGAGGTAGGCCCGGCGCATGCCGTCGCTCTCCAGCGCGCCGTGCCAGACCGTTCCGGTGACCGAGCCGGTGCGACAGCCCTCGCCGGGTTCGAAGACCGCCTCGCCGCCGTCGGCCGTGACGACCCCGTGGTGGATCTCGTACGCCGTCGTCACCGCGCACCCGCGGTAGGACCCCTGCGGCCGGGTGAGCGTCTTCTCCCGCGCGAACACCGTGTGCACGGGCAGGAAACCGAGGCCGGCCACGCCCCCGGCGCTCGACTCGATCTCGTCGTCGATCGTGCGGCCGAGCATCTGGTAACCGCCACAGATCCCGAGCATCGGTCGACCCGCGGCGACGCGCTCCCGCAACGTCGGCTCCATCCCGCGGTCACGAAGCCAGGCCAGGTCGTTCACCGTCGCACGCGTGCCGGGCAGCACGACGAGGTCGGCGTCGGCGAGCTCCGCCGGAGTCGTGGCGAAGCGCACGAGAACGCCAGGCTCGCTGGCCAGCGCATCGACGTCGGTCCAGTTCGACATCCGCGGGAAGCGCACGACGGAGACGCGCAACACCTCTGCGCCGACCGGTGGGAGTGGCGTCACGGGCGCATCGATGTCGAGCGAGTCCTCAGCGTCCAGCTGCAGTCCCGGGATCCACGGCAGGACGCCGAGCATCGGCCGCCCGGTCAGCTGCTGCAGCATCCGCAGGCCGGGCGCGAGCAGCGCGTCGTCGCCGCGGAACTTGTTGATGACGAAGCCGGCCACCAGCGCCTGGTCGTCAGCCTCGAGCAGCGCGAGAGTGCCGAACAGCGAGGCGAAGACGCCGCCCCGGTCGATGTCGCCGACGACGACGACCGGCAGCTTCGCCGCTCGGGCCAGACCCATGTTGGCGATGTCGGTCGCCCGCAGGTTGATCTCGGTCGGCGAGCCGGCGCCCTCGCAGACGACGACGTCGTACCGCGACCGCAGGTCGGCCAGGCACTCCAGCGCGATGTCGAGCAGCGCCGCCTTGTGCTGGCGGTAGCTCATCGCAGAGACGTCCGCCCACGGCCTGCCGCGCACGACGACCTGGCTGGTGCGGTCGCTGCCGGGCTTGAGCAGCACCGGGTTCATGGCCGCCTCCGGCGCAACCCCCGCGGCGGCGGCCTGCATGGCCTGCGCCCGGCCGATCTCGGCGCCGTCGGCGGTGACCGTGCTGTTCAGCGACATGTTCTGCGCCTTGAACGGCGCGACCCGCACGTCCTGCCGTGCCAACCAGCGGCAGAGTCCTGCGGTGAGGACCGACTTGCCGGCGTCGGAGGTGGTGCCGGCGACCAGAAGCGCGCCGGTCATCGGCGTCGGCCGTCGATCCCGAGCCGCACCGCGACGGCGAGAACCGCTGCTGCAGTCGACACCGCAGCAGACAGGCGCGCGGCACGGGCGATGTCCGCCGGCTCAGGCTCCGGCCCGTCACCCAAGGACGTCCGGGGGTCGAGTCTCCCTTGATAGGTCGACGGCCCCCCCAAGGTGCGTCCGAGAGCGCCCGCGAACGCCGCTTCTACCCGGCCGGCGTTCGGACTCGGGTGCTTGCTGGCGTCCCGCCGCCACGCGCGCACCGCGGCCGCGGGGCTGCCGCCCACCACCGGGGCCAGGGCTGTCGCCAGCACCGCACTCAGCCTGGCCGGCAGCAGGTTCGCGAGGTCGTCGGCCCGCGCGGACGCCCAGCCGAACCGGGCGTATCGCGGGCTGCGGTGGCCGACCATCGCATCAAGGGTGTTCACCGCGCGATAGCCCAGCAGCCCCGGCACACCGAACACGGCACCCCAGACGAGCGGGCCGACCACGGCGTCGCTGGTGTTCTCCGCGACTGACTCCACCGTCGCCCGCGCCAGGCCGTCGGCATCCAGAGCGGAGGCATCCCGGCCGCACAGGTGCGACAGGCGCCGTCGGGCGCGATCGATGTCCGCGGCGCGGATGAGCTCGGACATCACCGCCGCTTCCGCGCGCAGCGTCGTGCCGCCCACGACGCTCCAGGTGGTGAGGCCGGCTAGCACGCCTCGCCAGGCCGCGCCGGGAGCAGCTCTCCTCGCTGCCAGGCCCAGTCCCGCTGCTCCCCCGACGAGCAGCCCCGCGTGGAGCGTCCCGGGGAGCCTCGCATCGGCGTACAGCACTCGTTCGCTGGCGAGCGCGGCGCGACCGAAGGCCGCGACCGGATGCCCGCGACGGGGATCACCCACGACCCGGTCGAGAAGCAGTCCACCGGCCAGTCCGGCACTGGTGGCCCACCAGCCGGAACGACGTCGAGCAGGCACGGTCATCGGGGGCAGGATAGGCACCTTGCCGGACCTGCCCCGGCGGCGCTGGCTACCTTTCCAGCGATGGAGGTCCTCCTGCTGGGCACGGGCAGCCCCAGTGGCTGGCCGCAGCCGGGTTGCTCGTGTGCGTCGTGCGCCTGTGCTGCGGCGCGGCGGCTGTCGCGCGCGCCGACCAGCGCGCTGGTGGACGGCGTGCTGCTGCTCGACCCGACGCCGGAGGCCGTGCGACAGGTCGCGGAGAGCGGACGGATCCTGTCGGGGATCACGACCGTCCTGCTGTCGGGGCAGGGGGACCTGCAGCCGGCCGCAGCTCACGTGGCAGCGCTGGCCGCGGGCGGACCAGTCGAGGTGCTCGGTACCGAGCCCTCGTTGGAGCCGTACGCCGGGCACTCGCGGGTGGAGCTGGTGGCTGCGACGGCGGGTGACGTCTTCCGCCGGGACCAGTACGTGCTGCGGGCAGTCGCACAGGGCGTCGGGATCGGCTGGGACCTGAGCACCTCCTCCGGTGCGCGGCTCCTCTACGCACCAGGCGCTGCCGTCGTTCAGAGCGCCGGCGCGGAGGAAGAGACGGGCCCCTACGACGCCGTCCTGCTCGGTGGCGGCTCGACCTCGGTAGTGGCGCAGTCACTCGCTCGCTTGCGCAACAGCGGGTCGATTCACGACACGGCGGACGTGATCGTGGTCGACGTCGGCCACGCCTACGGGCACCCCGACACGCTCACCGGCCTGCTGCCCAGCTGGGGCGCCCGTACGGTGCTCGACGGCACCTGCGTGGCTGTCGGCAGCGATCCCCTCGGTACTCCCCGAGACACCTCGGCGCAGGGACGCACCCTCGTGCTCGGCGGCGCGCGCTCGGGGAAGTCGGCTCTCGCCGAGCAGTTGCTGGCGGCGCAGCCGTCCGTCCTCTACATCGCGACCGGAGGCGCCCGCGACGACGACGCTGACTGGCGCGAACGCGTCGCCGCCCACGTCGCGAGACGACCGCCCTCGTGGCGCACAATCGAGACCACCCAGGTCGCGGAATGCCTCGCCACAGCGGACACCCCGCTGCTGATCGACTGCCTCGGAACGTGGCTGACGTCGCGGCTCGACCACCACGGCGTCTGGGACGGCGGTGCCCTCGAGCCGGTCGAGGCCGACGTGTCTGAGCTGGTGCGTGCCTGGCGGTCCGCGCGGGTGCCTGTCGTGGCCGTCAGCAACGAGGTCGGGAGCGGCGTGGTGCCCCCGACCGCCTCCGGTCGGCTGTTCCGGGACCTGCTGGGCCGGCTCAACGCCACCGTCGCGGCGGAGTCGGAGTCCGTCCTGCTGACGGTCGCCGGAGTTCCCCTCCCCCTCCGCGCCCGGACCAGCACGTGAGCCGCACCCGAGCCCGCCCCCGCCGCGCAGCGCAGCCCTCATGCAACATGACCGCCGCGATGCTCACGCTGCTGCTCGTCGCCGCATGAGCAGCACGCGCCCGCTGACCTTCCTGCTCGTGCGTCACGGGCAGAGCGAGTGGAACGCCCACGGGCTGCTGCAGGGCCAGACGCCTCACGTGCCGCTCAGCGACCTCGGCCATGA
Source organism: Mycobacteriales bacterium (assembly GCA_046593875.1). Classification (GTDB taxonomy): domain Bacteria; phylum Actinomycetota; class Actinomycetes; order Mycobacteriales; family SCTD01; genus SCTD01. The sequence continues at coordinate 25,313 of JBKJQQ010000020.1, forward strand.
CCAGGCCATGGCGGCCGCGCGATCCCTGGCACCGCTCGCCCCGGGAGCCCTGATCTCCAGCGACCTTCTGCGGGCGAGGCAGACCGCCGACCACTGCGCGCGGCACGTCGGTCTGGACTACGTGACCACCCCCGCGCTACGCGAGCAGAGCTACGGGGTCCTGGAGGGCTGGGCCTCCAGAGACGCAGCGCAGGTCGTCGAGTGGTGGAACCAGGACTGGGCGGCCGACGGCGGGGAGAGCCTGACGCAACTACATGAGCGCGTCAGCAGTTACTTGTACGAGCTGTGTGCGGCCCCACCGGCGGACGTCGTGGCGCTGATCACGCACGGCGACACCATCCGCGCTGCGCAGGCCGTTGCCGCCGGACACGGACCGGAGGCGATGCCGGCCGTCACTCCACCCAACGGGTCGGTGACGGTGCTGACCATGCACAGCCGCTGGCCCGGCCCTGTGGCTGCTGGACGGGTGGCGCCAGCCATCCGGACCGG
>JBKJQQ010000049.1:0-7286 GCA_046593875.1 Mycobacteriales bacterium
CCGGGCCAGGTGGTCGCAGCGGTCGCTGATGACCGCGAGGCACTCGTTGCGGCGCTCCGGCGTCATCGCGTCGCCACGGCGGCGCAGCAGGTCGGCGTAGCCCTTGATCGGGGTGACCGGGGTCCGAAGCTCGTGCGACACGGTGGCGATGAAGTCGGCCTTGAGCCGCTCGACCTGCCGCTCGCGGGTGATGTCGTGGACGATGACGACGTCGCGCAGCAGCTCGCCCTCGGCGAAGACGCCGGCGTGGGCGCAGCGGATGACGCGCTCCTCGCCGTCGTCGCGCCGCAGCGTGAGCTCGACGGTCACCCGGGGGGCCTCCGGGGTGAGCAGGACGCGGCCGGCGTGGAACGGGTCGACCGGCGTGCCGTCGACAGAAGCGGTCTGGACCGACTCGGCGAGCGGGCGGCCGAGGGCCTCCGTCTCCGTACGTCCGGTGAGCGCGGTCAGGGCCGGGCTCCACAGCTGGACGGCGCCCTCGCCGTCGAGCACGAGGATGCCGTCGGAGGACTGGTCGACGACGGCCTGCAGCTTGCTGGTCTCCTCGGTGAGCCGGCGCAGGTGCGCGGCGCCGCGCAGCGCCACGGCCAGCGCGGAGGCCAGCGGGATGAGCAGGGTCAGCTCGGACGCGCCCAGCGGGCTCTTCTCGCGGGTGGCCAGGACGAGCGCGCCGAGCGGCTCGCCGTCGGCCTCGAGGGGGGCGACGATGGCCTGCACCCAACCGTGCGGCAGCGGTCCGGTGAGGACGGCGGCCTCGTCGCCGCGGCCGCGCAGCAGCGCCCGCTCAGCGTCTGTCGTGGGGCCCTGCCGGGGGCCGGTGGTGCGGTCGTCGACGGCGGTGAGTCCGCTGTCGTGACCCGGGGCCACGCCCGGCTCGATGATCGCGACGGCGACCTCGGCCCCGAACGCCTGACGGCACTGGGACAGGAAGGCCGGGAGCATCTCGTCCGGGTCCACCCGACCGGCGAGCACGTGCGAGAGGGCCAGCAGCCGCGCCGAGCGCTGGCGCTGCTCGGCGGACTGGGCCGTGGCCCGGAACGCGAAGAGCAGGGCGGCGGCGGGGACGAGCGAGAACGGCAGCAGGGCCGGGGCCGCGCCACCGGCGACGACGGCGCCACCCGCCAGCGCGATGGTCGTGGCGGCGGTGACGAGCGAGAGGCGGATGCCGTCGAGCATGACCTGCTTGGCGTCGCCCTCGCCGATGACCTTGAGGACGCGCGTGAGCAGCAGCAGGTTCAGCGCGCTGAAGGCGAGCAGCCCCAGCAGCAGCGCGCCGACCGTCTGCCACGACAGGCGGGCGCCGGGTCCGGACAGCGCGTGCACGACCACGACGAGCAGGGCGGTGGCGGCGGCCAGGTTGCCGATGTTGAAGGCTGCCTTGAGCACGGGCCGGCGCTGGAGCAGGGCGGTGAGGGCGACAGCGGCCACCGGGACCCACAGCGCGTCCTGCGCCGGCAGCAGCAGCACGGCCGCGACGACCGCGGACTCGTACAGGTTGAGCTCCTCGGTCTCCTCCCCACGGCGGACCGGTACCGAGACCAGGTCGCCGGCCACGGCGAGCAGCAGCAGACCGAGCACCAGGACCCACGGCGGCAGGCCGGCCAGCTCGGCGCCGGGCGGGAAGACCGCGCCGGCGTCGCCGACGAGCAGGCGGGCGCCGAGCTGCGCGCCGATGCCCAGCAGGGCGATCAGGAGGACGAGTCGACGCAGCGACGTCACGTTCTCCTCCTGTCCTCGCGCCGATGCCCCTCTTGCGGGGGCAAGTGGGGCGTCGGCGTCGATGTTGAGCGGGCGGTCACCCGTACGGGCGACCAGGCCCGCACTAGGACCAGTCGCTATTGGACCACTTGCTCGCCGCCCACTTGCTCGCCGCCCACTTGCTGGCCGCCCACTTGCTCGCGGCCCACTTGCTCGCAGCCAGGTCGTCCTCGGCCCACTTGCTGGCAGCCCACTTGCTGGCCGCCCACTTGCTCGCGGCCCACTTGCTGGCGACGAAGTCGTCGGTGGCCCACTTGTGCGCGGCCCACGTGTGGGCGGCCCAGAAGCGCATGGCCCACTCGTCCTCGGTGCCGCCGGTGCCGGCCCACTTGTGCGCCGACCAGCTGTTCGCGCCCCACTTGCTGGCCACCCACTTGTGCGCCACCCACTTGTGCGCAGCCCACTTGTGGGCGGCGGGGGACAGCTGCGACCAGCTGTTGGCGGCAGCCTCGACGTCCTCGTCCATGAGGGCCTGCAGGAAGGCGTACCAGGCGGCCTCGTCGCCGACGGGCGGCGCGTCCAGCTCGGCCGCGTCGACGGCGGGCGCCTCGGCGCCGAGCGCGGCCTGCACGTCCAGGCCACCGGCGCCGGCGTCGCGGACGTCGCCCAGCGCCTTGGCCCGGTACGCCGTGCCGGTCACGATCGCCTTGACCTGGTCCGGGCTGAGGTCGTTGTCCGCGAGCAGCAGGGCGGCGGTGCCGGACACGGCGGCGGTGGCGAAGCTGGTGCCCGAGCCGCGGAAGTAGGTGTCGCCGACGCGGGCCAGCGGGTTGGCCTGGTCCACCAGGCTGCCGGCGGCGCGGACGGACACCAGGGACTGACCGGGGGCGACGAGGTCGGGCTTCGCGACGCCCTGCGGCGCAGGTCCGCGGCCCGAGAAGGCGGGGACGTCGTCGTCGGCCGTCGAGGCGGTGAGCTTCTCGTCCAGCGCGCCGACCGTGAGCAGCGTCGGGTCGCTGCCGGGGGAGGTGACGGACGCCTTGCCGGGGCCGTCGTTGCCCGTCGGCACGACCACGACGATCCCGGCCGCCCAGAGGCGGTCCAGCGCCACGGTCAGCGGGTCGATCTGGTACGGGAGCATGCTGCCGGAGGAGAGCGACAGGTTGACGATGTCGGCGCCCTTCGCCTGCGCCACCTGCAGCCCGCGGAGGACGGTGACCAGGTCGGTCGCGCCGTCGTCGTCGGCGACGCGGACGTCGAGGATGTCGGCGTCAGGAGCGACACCGGCGTACGCGGCGTCGGCGACGCCCCCGCCGGCCGCCACGCCGGCGACGAAGGTGCCGTGACCGTAGGGGTCGCCCGCGGCGGTCCCGGCCAGGCGCACGTGCTCGACCCGACCTTCGAACTCCGGGGAGTCGGCGACGCCCGTGTCGACCACGGCGATGGTGACGCCGGCGCCGCCCACCGGGGCACCGGTCAGGCCCAGGGCCCGGCGTACCGGCGAGGCGTCGCGCTTGAGGGTCGCCACGGCGCTGCTGGCCAGGCTGAGCGGGGCGTTCGGCACGATGAGGAAGGAGGGGGCGAGGACGGCGTCGGCGGGCAGGTCGGCGCTGACGCCGCTGACGAGCGGGAGGGCGTCGCGGACGACACCGCCGGCGGCGCGGACCGCGTCGGCGACCGCGGCGACGCTCGCGCCGGTCGAGGTGACGACGACGTCGACGGTGGCGGCGGCCGAGGCAGCGCCGACGGGAGCCGCGACGGACAGGGCGGTCGTGGCGGCCAGGGCCAGCGCGAGCAGGCCCCGGGCGGGGGCTGCGGTGGCCGTGCGTCGCGCGGTGTCCATGTGGCGTCCTTCGTCGGTACGTCCGTCGCTGCGGGATCAGGGCTGGTGCCGGCGTGCGCCGGACAGCAGTGCGGTGACCCTGGGGTGATCGACGACCCGGACACCCGGTCCCGCCACCCGTACGGGTGACATGACGGGCGTGGCTAGCCTCGGACTCCCCGAGGACTGGAGCCAGCTGTGCCCGAAGCCCTGCGCGTGGAGCGCCCCGACGACGGCGTCGTCCTGCTCACCCTGGCGCTGCCCGACAAGCGCAACGCGATGACCGGCGAGCTGACCGCCGAGTGGAGCGAGACGATCGCCTCGCTGCGCGGTGACCGCAGCGTCCGGTGCGTCGTGGTGACCGGCGAGGGCAAGGCCTTCTGCGCCGGCGGCGACGTCAGCTGGCTGGCCTCCGAGCCCGACGCCAGCCCGGCCGACCTGCGCGACCGGATGCTGCCCTTCTACATGACCTGGCTGTCGCTGCGGCAGCTCGACGTCCCCTCGATCGCGGCCGTCAACGGCGCGGCGGTCGGTGCCGGCGGCGCCCTCGCGCTGTCCTGCGACATCCGCTACGCCGGCGCCTCGGCGAAGTTCACCGTGCCGTTCGCGCAGCTCGGCATGGCTGCCGGCATGACGACGACCTTCCTGCTGCCCGAGGTCGTCGGGCTGGCGCACGCCCGAGAGCTGCTGCTCACCGGCCGGGTCGTCGACGCGGACGAGATGCTGCGGCTGGGGCTGTGCAGCGAGGTGTTCGCCGACGACGCGCTGCTGTCCTCGACGCTCGAGCGGGCGGCGGCCGTGGCCTCGGGCGCGCCGGTCGCGCAGCGGTTCCACAAGATCGCGTTGGCCGACGGCGGGCACGCGTCCTTCGAGGACGCGCTGCGCTGGGAGGCGCTGGCCCAGCCGGTCACCCTCGCGACCGGCGACCTGCAGGAGGGCCTGAAGGCCCGGGCCGAGAAGCGCCCGGCGGTCTTCACGGGTTCCTGAGCCCGGCAGCGAGCCCGGACGGCGCTCGGCACATCGGCTTGGGCTCGCTGCCGAGCTCACCGCGTCCTCGAACGCCCTCGGACACGACCGAGCCCCCCGGCTCCCAGGTCCGTTCGCCTTCCCCTTGCGAACGGGCCCGGAGCGCCGGGGGGCTCCGTGCTGAGGGACGTTAGGAGCCTCCCGCCGACCCCGTCAACGGCCGTCCCCCACACCCTGTGGATAAGCCTGTGGACGAGGTGTGCACCTCGCCGCGTGTCCCTGTGGACGTCCGGGCCGGGGCCTGTGGGCCACCCTGTGGATGATGCCGCCGCAGGCTGCTGACCTGCACAGACGCCGTACACCGGCTGTGGACAGCAGAAAGTCGGAGGGCGTACGACCGGAGGTGCGCGTCGCAGCCTCGAGGGTCCCCGGGGGCCGCGTAGCGTCCGCGGCGTGCCGGCCCCGCGACCCTCTGCCGGCGTCCCCGGGGCGTCGTGCTCAGGCCGTCGGCGGGTCCTCGGACGGGCCGCCCGCGGCGTCCTCGTCCAGCGTGCCGTTCAGGTCCTTGTCGAGGTCGCGCAGCCCGGCGTCCCAGTCGCCGGACCCGCCGGCGGACCGGGCCACGAAGGCGGCCGGGTCGTCGAGGTCCTCGGCCGCGGGCAGCAGGTCCGGGTGCGCCCACAGCGCGTCCCGCGCCGCGGTCCCGCCGTTCTCGGCGACCAGCGTCCACAGGGCGGCCGCCTCGCGCAGCCGGCGCGGCCGCAGCTGCAGCCCGACCAGCGTGGCGAAGGTCTGCTCGGCCGGACCGCCGGACGCACGACGGCGGCGGATCGTCTCGCGCAGCGCCGCGCTCGACGGCAGCTTGTCGGTGGCGGCGGCGTCGACGACCTGGTCGACCCAGCCCTCGACCAGCGCGAGCGCGGTCTCGAGACGGGCCAGCGCGGCCTGCTGCGCCGGGGTGGGCTCCAGCTCGAACAGCCCCTCGCCCATCGCCCGCTGCATCGACTCCGGGTCGGTCGGGTCGATCGACCCGACCGCCCGCTCGATGGCGCCGGGGTCGACCTCGATGCCCCGCGCGTAGGCGTCCACCGCGTCGAACAGGTGGGCCTTGAGCCACGGCACCGAGGCGAACAGCCGCTGGTGAGCGAGCTCGCGCAGGCAGACGTAGAGGCGCACCTCGTCGGCCGGGACCTCCAGCCCCTCGGAGAAGGCCGCGAGGTTGGCCGGCAGCACCGCGGGCCGGCCGGGGGCCGACAGCGGCAGCCCGATCTCGCTCGCGGACAGCACCTCCTTGGCCAGCGCGCCGAGCGCCTGCCCGACCTGGGCGCCGAAGACGAAGCCGCCGACCTGGCCCATGACGCCCTGCAGCGCACCGCCGCCGAGCAGCCCGGCCATCTCGGGCGGCAGTCCCTCGGGCAGTCCACCGCTGCCGAGGCCCTGCTCGAGCGCGCCGCCCATCGCGGCGACGACGCGGCCGGCGACGGGGTCCACCAGCGAGCGCCAGGACGGCGTCGTCGACTCCACCCAGCCGGTGCGCGTCCAGGCCTGTGGAGCGGCGCCCCCGGCAGGCAGCTCGGTCACCGGGTCCAGCCAGAGGTCGGCCAGCCGGCACGCCTCGACGATCTCGCGCTCCTCCGCGCCGGTGACCGGCCGGTCGTCAGCGCGGGTCGCCCCGGTGGCGACCTCGCCGGCGAGGTCCCAGTTGACCGGTCCGCCGGACCAGCTCATCAGCCGCTGCAGCTGCGCGAAGACCGCGCCCATGTCACCCCCGCCGAACGGACCGCCGGCCCCGCCGAACATCGCCGACAGGCCGAACGGGTCGTTGCCGTCGCCCGGCTCCTCGGGTCGGTCGCCGGAGCCGAACCCGAAGGGCGGCCGGGTCATCGGGCGCTCGTCTGCATGGGTTCCACGCTAACCCCGGGTGGGGCAGGGTCCCTGTCGTGGTGATGCGCCGACGGCGAACGGGGACCGGGGTCACGGGGGCGGCCACGCCGCTCGGCCGGGCCCTGCTGGAGCTGCTGCCGGACGCCCGGGCCGTTGCCGCGGATGCGTCGCTGGACGGCATGCGGACCGTCCTGCACCTGGGGGTCTCCTACGACGTCGCCGAGGACGCCGAGGTCCGCCGCAGCCGGACGATCTCCAGCACGACCGCGCTGCTGGAGGCCGCGCGCGCCGCCGGTGTCGAGCGGGTCGTGCTCGTGACGGGGCTCGACGTGCACGCCTCTCCGTCCCCCGGCAGCCCGGTCCCGATGGCCGAGGACCTCCCGCTGCGCGGCGACCCCGACAGCGCGCTGACCGGGGACCTGCTCGAGCTCGAGCGGCTGGCCGACCACGCGACCCGTACCGGCCTGGAGGTGCTGGTCCTGCGACCGGCGCCGGTCGTCGGCGGCGCCTTGGGACCGGCGTACGACGGCGCGCTCCTGCACTCGCTGGCCGGTCCCCGGCTGCTCGCCGTCCGCGGGGTGGAGCCCCTGTGGCAGGTCTGCCACAGCGACGACCTGCTGTCGGCACTCGTGCTCGCGGCCGGCTCGCACCTGACCGGGACGGCCGCGGTGGCCAGCGAGGGCTGGCTCACCCAGCGCGAGGTCGAGGCCCTGTCGGGCCAGCGCCGGGTGGAGCTGCCCGCGTCCGTCGCGCTGTCCACGGCGGAGCGCCTGCACCGGGCCGGGGTCACGCAGGGCTCGCCCGCCGAGCTGGACCGGCTGCTGTCGCCGCTGGTGGTCGACGCCCGCCGGCTGCGCGAAGCGGGCTGGACGCCGGCCTGGACGACCCGCGACGCCCTGGTGGCGCACCTGGTCGC